>NZ_JBSFJW010000009.1:0-288636 GCF_053598255.1 Streptomyces sp. NPDC001157 | reverse complement strand
GTACGCCGGGCCGGTCGCCAACGCCCTCGGCGTCTCGCTGCAGGACACCGCAGCCGCGGTCGGCATGCTCGGCAAGAGCGGCACCGGGATCCTGCGGGGTCCGACGGCGCCACGGGTCGCGGGAGCCTTGGGAAAGCCCCTGTCTCACCTACAGGCGCCCCGGTATGTCCCTGTCTGACCGCTTTTAGGTGGTTACAGGGTGTGATTCGGACCACGCAGATTGGGCGTAACACTCGGGGAAACAGCGCGATGACCTAAGAGGTGACAGCCGAGGAGGGAATACGGACGCCGTTTGCGGCGCTGTGCATCTTCCCGGTCCCGCCCGCGCCGTCGGCCCAATCCCCAAGCCGGCGGTCGGCTCCTGTCCGTCCTGGACGGGGCCGGAAGCCGTTTTCCAACGTTCCGAGAGGTTGTTCGTGTCGGCCAGCACATCCCGTACGCTCCCGCCGGAGATCGCCGAGTCCGTCTCTGTCATGGCTCTGATTGAGCGGGGAAAGGCTGAGGGGCAGATCGCCGGCGACGATGTGCGTCGGGCCTTCGAAGCTGACCAGATTCCGGCCACTCAGTGGAAGAACGTACTGCGCAGCCTCAACCAGATCCTCGAGGAAGAGGGTGTGACGCTGATGGTCAGTGCCGCGGAGCCCAAGCGCACCCGAAAGAGCGTCGCAGCGAAGAGTCCGGCCAAGCGCACCGCCACCAAGACGGTCGCGGCGAAGACGGTGACCACCAAGAAGGCCACCGCCACCGCCACCCCCGAGGCGCCAGCCGCCGACACACCCGTCGAGGACGACGCCAAGCAGGTCGCTGCCAAGAAGGCGGTCGCCAAGAAGGCGGCGCCCGCGAAGAAGACCGTCGCCAAGAAGACGGCGGCCAAGAAGACCGGTGCCAAGAAGGACGACGCCGAGGTCATCGAGGAGGAGGTGCTCGAGGACACCCCCAAGGGTGCCGACGAGCCCGAGGGCGCCGAGAGCGCAGGTTTTGTACTCTCCGACGAGGACGAGGACGACGCGCCGGCCCAGCAGGTCGCCGCGGCCGGTGCCACCGCCGACCCGGTCAAGGACTACCTCAAGCAGATCGGCAAGGTCCCCCTGCTCAACGCCGAGCAGGAGGTCGAGCTCGCCAAGCGCATCGAGGCGGGCCTGTTCGCCGAGGACAAGCTGGCCAACGCCGACAAGCTCGCTCCGAAGCTGAAGCGCGAGCTGGAGATCATCGCCGAGGACGGCCGCCGCGCCAAGAACCACCTCCTGGAGGCCAACCTCCGCCTGGTGGTCTCCCTGGCCAAGCGCTACACCGGCCGCGGCATGCTCTTCCTGGACCTCATCCAGGAGGGCAACCTCGGTCTGATCCGCGCGGTCGAGAAGTTCGACTACACCAAGGGCTACAAGTTCTCCACGTACGCCACCTGGTGGATCCGTCAGGCGATCACCCGCGCCATGGCCGACCAGGCCCGCACCATCCGTATCCCGGTGCACATGGTCGAGGTCATCAACAAGCTCGCGCGCGTGCAGCGCCAGATGCTCCAGGACCTGGGCCGCGAGCCCACCCCGGAGGAGCTGGCCAAGGAACTCGACATGACCCCGGAGAAGGTCATCGAGGTCCAGAAGTACGGCCGTGAGCCGATCTCGCTGCACACCCCGCTGGGCGAGGACGGCGACAGCGAGTTCGGTGACCTCATCGAGGACTCCGAGGCCGTCGTCCCGGCCGACGCGGTGAGCTTCACGCTGCTGCAGGAGCAGCTGCACTCCGTCCTGGACACCCTGTCCGAGCGCGAGGCGGGCGTCGTCTCGATGCGCTTCGGTCTCACCGACGGTCAGCCGAAGACCCTCGACGAGATCGGCAAGGTGTACGGCGTCACGCGCGAGCGCATCCGCCAGATCGAGTCCAAGACCATGTCGAAGCTGCGCCACCCGTCGCGTTCCCAGGTGCTGCGCGACTACCTCGACTAGGTCGCCGTCGTACGACACCGAAGGCCCGGTTCTCCCGCGTGGGGAACCGGGCCTTCTCGTGCTGTCGCGCAGGTGCGGGCTGTGACGAGCTGGATCACTCTGGGTCTCCCACGACCATCCCAGAGTGAGGAGCATGTATGCGCCGTCCCTTTGTCCGGGCTCTGGCCCGGCCGCTGGCCCTTGTGGCCGCGGCGACCGCAATACCGTTGCTTTCCACTGCCCCCGTGGCCGCCGACAGCGTTGTCATAGGGAGTTTCCCGATCGACGTGTCAGAGAGTCCGTGGACGGTGGCGCTCTCCAGCCGTGACCGGTTCGGAGGTACGCGTGCGGGGCAGTTCTGCGGCGGTGTGGCCATCGGCCGTACGACCGTGCTCACCGCGGCCCACTGCATGGGTGAGGACGTCCTGGGAGGGCCGCCGGAGCGCGTCCACGACCTCAAGGTCATCGCGAACCGTACCGACCTGCTTTCGGACCGCGGCCGGGAGATCTCGGTGCGTGACGTCCAGGTGAGTCCGACCTTCGACAGCGACAGCAACGCCGAGGACTTCGCCGTGCTCACCCTCGCCACACCGCTGCCGCGCAGGTCTGTCATCGCGATGGCGGCTGCCGGTGATCCTGCGTACAAGCCGGGCACGAGCGCGACCGTCTCCGGGTGGGGCGATCTCACCGGCGGCGGTGACTACGCACACAGTCTGCGGGCGACACGCGTGCACGTGCTGCCCGACGCCCGCTGCGAGGAGGCGTATCCGGGCAGCGCCGACGGCACGTACCAGGCCAAGAGCATGTTGTGCGCCGGGGAGGCGGGAGGGGGCCACGACGCCTGCCAGGGGGACAGCGGTGGGCCTCTTGTCGCCCAGGGGAAGCTCATCGGGCTCGTGTCCTGGGGGAGTGGCTGCGGTCGTGCGGGCAGCCCCGGTGTCTATACGCGCGTGTCCGAGGCCCTACGCGGGATGGCGCGGCGGAGTGGGGGCAGAGCCCACTGACGGTGCCCGGACGGCGTCCGGGGTAGAGCGCGGGCGGCGCGGTCCCTGAAGCAGGGGCCGCACCGCCCGTACCGGCCTGTGCCGGAGCTGGCTCGTCGTATGTGCGAGGTATCAGCGCTCTTCTTCGGAGGCGGATGCCGGAACGGAGGTCAGCCGCTCCGTCTCGTCCTGTATCTCAGCGGCGATCTTCTTGAGTTCCGGCTCGAACTTGCGGCCGTGGTGGGCGCAGAAGAGCAGTTCTCCGCCGCTGAGCAGGACAACGCGCACGTAGGCCTGCGCGCCGCAGCGGTCGCAGCGATCGGCGGCCGTCAGCGGGCTCGCGGGGGTCAGAACAGTAGTCACGTCGCCTCTTCTCTAGCTCGACGAGCTGTCGTACCAGGGTCAACATCCAACCAGCCCTAAAACGTTCCCGCCCCGGGCTTTTCCTCGAAAAAATCTTTCGAGGCCGGCTGTCTGCTGCCGGTTGGCGGCGAATGTGCCGTATTGCGTGTCTGTGTGTCGTACGGGTTCGCGCAGTCTGTCAATGTCTGGTCCTCCCGGCTGGCTTGCCGGTTGTTCATGAGGACGTGCCCGGAGCCTAAATGGTTCATGCCTGGAAGGGAACGTGATATGTACTTCACTCCATCGAGGGATCGAACGTGTATGCGACTCTGGACTAGTCTTAACTCCAGACGAGGGTGGCGTTACAACGGCTCTACCAGGCCTCGGTACCCTCTTGACGGCGACCGAAGCCGGGTCCTTACCCACCAGGGCCCCACCTGAAATTCAGCGAGGAGCGAACCGCGTGACCGCCGAGACGTCCGTGCCGTCCACAGCGCTGCTGGCAGGAGCAGACCGGGACGGTTCCAACTACACCGCGCGGCACCTGCTCGTCCTCGAGGGGCTCGAGGCCGTGCGCAAGCGCCCGGGCATGTACATCGGGTCCACCGACAGCCGCGGTCTGATGCACTGCCTGTGGGAGATCATCGACAACTCCGTCGACGAGGCCCTCGGGGGCTACTGCGACCACATCGAGGTGATCCTCCACGACGACGGCTCGGTGGAGGTCCGGGACAACGGCCGGGGCATCCCGGTCGACGTCGAGCCCAAGACGGGCCTGTCCGGCGTCGAGGTCGTCATGACCAAGCTGCACGCCGGCGGCAAGTTCGGAGGCGGCTCCTACGCCGCCTCCGGCGGTCTGCACGGTGTGGGCGCCTCCGTGGTGAACGCCCTGTCGGCCCGGCTGGATGTCGAGGTGGACCGCGGCGGCCACACCCACGCGATCAGCTTCCGCCGCGGTGTGCCGGGCGCCTTCGCCGCGAACGGCTCCGAGGCCAAGTTCGAGGCCGCCAGCGGGCTGCGCAAGACCAAGCGGATCCCCAAGACCCGCAGCGGCACGCGCGTGCGTTACTGGGCCGACCGCCAGATCTTCCTCAAGGACGCCAAGCTCTCCCTTGAGAACCTCCACCAGCGTGCCCGTCAGACGGCGTTCCTGGTGCCCGGCCTGACCATCGTCGTCCGTGACGAGGTCGGGCTCGGCGAGGGCGGCAGCAAGGGTGAGGAGTCCTTCCGCTTCGACGGCGGCATCAGCGAGTTCTGCGAGTACCTGGCGAGCGACAAGCCGGTCAACGACGTCCTCCGCTTCTCGGGCCAGGGCACCTTCAAGGAGACGGTCCCGGTCCTGGACGACCACGGCCAGATGACGCCCACCGAGGTCACCCGCGAACTCGGCGTCGACGTCGCCATGCGCTGGGGCACCGGCTACGACACGACCCTGAAGTCGTTCGTCAACATCATCGCCACCCCCAAGGGGGGCACCCACGTCGCCGGCTTCGAGCAGGCGGTCACCAAGACCATGAACGAGGTGCTGCGCGCGAAGAAGCTGCTGCGCGTCGCCGAGGACGACATCGTCAAGGACGACGCCCTCGAGGGTCTCACCGCGGTGGTCACCGTCCGTCTCGCCGAGCCCCAGTTCGAGGGCCAGACCAAGGAGGTCCTCGGCACCTCGGCGGCCCGTCGCATCGTGAACACCGTGATCTCCAAGGAACTCAAGGCGTTCCTGACCTCCACGAAGCGGGACGCCGCCGCGCAGGCCCGTGTGGTCATGGAGAAGGCCGTCGCTGCCGCCCGGACGCGCATCGCGGCCCGCCAGCACAAGGATGCCCAGCGCAGGAAGACCGCTCTGGAGTCCTCCTCGCTGCCGGCGAAGCTCGCGGACTGCCGCAGCGACGACGTGGACCGCAGCGAGCTGTTCATCGTCGAGGGAGACTCCGCGCTCGGCACCGCCAAGCTCGCGCGGAACTCCGAGTTCCAGGCGCTGCTGCCGATCCGCGGCAAGATCCTCAATGTCCAGAAGTCGTCCGTGACCGACATGCTCAAGAACGTCGAGTGCGGCGCGATCATCCAGGTCATAGGAGCCGGCTCGGGCCGGACGTTCGACATCGACGCGGCCCGCTACGGCAAGATCATCATGATGACCGACGCCGACGTCGACGGCTCGCACATCCGGACCCTGCTGCTGACGCTGTTCCACCGGTACATGCGGCCCATGGTCGAGGCGGGCCGGGTATTCGCCGCGGTGCCGCCGCTGCACCGCATCGAGATCGTCCAGCCGAAGAAGGGCCAGGACAAGTACGTCTACACGTACTCGGACCGCGAACTGCGCGACAAGCTGCTGGAGTTCCAGAGCAAGGGCGTCCGCTACAAGGACTCCATCCAGCGCTACAAGGGTCTCGGCGAGATGGACGCCGACCAGCTGGCCGAGACGACCATGGACCCGCGCCACCGCACCCTGCGCCGGATCAACCTCTCCGACCTGGACTCGGCCGAGACGGTCTTCGATCTGCTGATGGGCAACGACGTGGCACCGCGCAAGGAGTTCATCTCCAGCTCGGCGGCGACGCTGGACCGGTCGCGCATCGACGCGTAGCCGCTGCGCTCGGCCCGGCCGGGGTGGATCCTGGCTGGGGGCAGCCAGGATCGTCGTGGGTCGGCTCCACCCCTGGGTGGAGCCGGCAGCGGTTTGCGGATCCACCCACGATCCACCCCTGCTCCGATCTGCTGACCTGCGAACTTCCGTAGCGTCGAAGGCGTCGACAGCACTCGCTGCCGACTCCTCTCTTCGCTCACGGAGGCTCTGATGTCCGGGCTCGTCAACGCGCTGGCGATCGCGGCTGTCGTCGTTCTTGTGGTCGTGCGGCAGTTCCGCGCGCAGCAGATCGGAGCGGGCAGACGCTGGTGGCTCGTGCCGGTGATCCTCGCCGTCGTGGCCCTGCGTCAGCCCGGCATCGTGGACGTCCACCACCGCACGGAGTCGGTCGTCCTGCTGGGCGCCGAGCTGCTCATCGGCCTTGCCACGGGGGCCGGATGGGCCTGGACGACCCGAATATGGGCGGAGTCGGACGGCACAGTGTGGAGCAAGAGCACCAAGGCGAGCGTGACTGTCTGGATCGTCGGTATCGCCCTGCGTGTCGGCCTCTTCGCGCTCGGCGCGGCCTTCGGAGTCCACCAGGACAGCTCCGCCCTGCTCATCGCCCTCGCGGCCACCCTCCTGGTGCGCTCCGGGATCCTGGTCTGGCGGGCGCAGTCCGTGGCTCCCGCGGACGGTGGGGGCACGGCGTACGGTGACCGCATGGTCCGCCCCGCGCGGAAGGAGCGCGTGTGACGCAGAATGCCTGGATGCGCTGGCCCTCACGGGAGGCACTCGGGCGGGCAGGCATCTCACGACCGCGGCGCATGCTCGCCTGGGTCGTGAGGCTGTTCGCCCTCGCCATCCTGCTGTGGGGCGCCTTCAACAGCAGCCGAGTCCACGGCTGGGTGACGGTTGTGGGCGTCCTCGGTGTGGTCGTGGCCGGCGTGCTCGCCTGGGCCCTGTACCGGACCACGTTCCAGCACAGGCTCTGGCCATCCCTCTCCATCATGCTTCTGCTCCTGGCACTGGCCGTCGGGGCCCAGGCCGTGGGCTTCCGGGCACCCGCCCTCGTCCTCTGGTGCGGCTGCGCCGTCACCGCGCTGGAACGGCTGCCGCTGGCGGTCGCCTGGCCGACGGCGTCCGTGGCCCTCGCGTCCTACGCCGCGGTCAACAACGACGTGTGGCTGACCACGGCCGCCACCGCGGCGGGCCTGGCCCTGGCCGGCTACGTCCTGCGCCTCGACGCCGAAGCTCGGGGCAGCGCCCAGCGCCTGCTCGCCCAGGAGCGTGCCGCCCGGGCCGCGGAGGCGGAGTCGGCGGCGCTCGCGGAGCGGGCCCGCATCGCACGGGAGATCCATGACGTGCTGGCGCACAGCCTCTCGGCCCAACTCGTGCACCTTGAGGCAGCCCGGCTGCTGATCGAGCGAGGCGCCGGCCGGGAGCAGATCCTGGAGCGGGTGGTGGCGGCAAGGGGAATGGCCCGTGACGGTCTGGACGAGACGCGGCAGGCGCTCTCGGCGCTACGCGGAGAGCTGACTCCGCTGGAGGACTTCCTCTCGCAGCTCGTCGGTGCATCGACCGGTGCCGAGGTCACCATTACGGGTGAGCGCAGGCCGCTGCCCGCAGAGGCGTCGCAGGCCGTGCGCAGAGTCGCGCAGGAAGCCCTGACGAACGTGCGCAAGCACGCGCCGGGGGCCAAGGTGCGGGTGCAGCTGGACTACACCGACCATCAAGTGACGTTGGATGTACGGGACTCCGGCGGTACGCCGGGCGAACTCGCCGGGGCGGGCGGCGGGTACGGTCTGCTGGGCATGCGCGAGCGTGCCGAGCTGTTGGGCGGTTCGCTGGAGGCCGGACCGGACGAGGAGGGGTTCGCGGTGACTCTGAAGGTGCCCGTATGACGGAAGGGGCGGAGCTGCGGCCTGCGCGCGTGGTGGTCGCGGACGACCAGACCGTGGTGCGTGAGGGCATCGTGATGCTGCTGGGCCTGCTGCCCGGGATCGAGGTCGTCGGTGCCGCGGGGGACGGGGACGAGGCGGTGCAACTCGTGGCGGAACTGGCCCCGGACGTGGTGCTGATGGACCTGCGCATGCCGCGCTGCGACGGTGTGGAGGCGACCCGGCGCATTCGCGCGGAGTACCCCGGGACGCAGGTCGTGGTGCTCACGACGTTCGCGGACGACGAGTCTCTGTTCCCGGCGTTGCGGGCGGGGGCGCGGGGCTATCTCACCAAGGACGCGGGTGGGGACGAGATCGTACGGGCCGTGCAGAGCGTGCTGTCCGGGGACGCCGGGCTGTCGCCGAGCATCCAACGGCGGCTGCTGGAGCGGTTGTCCGGCCCCGAACCACAGCCGCCTGCCGTGACCGAGGTGCCGGACGGGCTCACCGCGCGCGAGACCGAGGTGCTGCTGCTGATCGCCGAAGGCCTCAGCAACCAGGAGATCGCCCGCAAGCTGCATGTCTCCACCGCAACCGTGAAGACTCACATCAACAACCTCTTCTCCAAGACGGGACTCAAGGACCGTGCCCAAGCGGTGCGTTACGCGTATGCAAAGGGGCTCGCGCGGCCACCGGCGGGATGAGTCACCTGATGGGGTGAAGAGCGCGGAGAAGCAGAGTCGGGGATCTTTCCGTTCTGTCCATCCTTGGACATGCAGTCAAGCAACGGCCGTCCCCGCGGCGGCGGGGGTGGTGCCGATGGTTCGGCCGGGCACCGCGATCACGACTCGTCCCCTGCAGAGGCTTCCGGAGGCGCGAGGTACGACGACCCGTGGTACGACGCGCTTGCCTCCGGATGGGGCGAGTCGGACGCCGTCGGGAGCCCCGTGCCCGAGGCCGGGCCTGCACGCCGGGCGGGCGGGGACGAGACGGCCGCTGCGGCCGACGTGTATCTCGAGGTGCAGCGCAGCGCGGCGTTCCAGGAAGTGCGCAGCAGATACCTCAGGTTTGTCGTGCCGGGAGTCGCCGTCTTCCTCGTCTGGTACGTGGCGTATCTCGTGACCGCCACCACCGCGCCCGGGCTGATGGCGCATCCCGTGGCCGGCGC
Source organism: Streptomyces sp. NPDC001157 (assembly GCF_053598255.1). Lineage (NCBI taxonomy): Bacteria > Bacillati > Actinomycetota > Actinomycetes > Kitasatosporales > Streptomycetaceae > Streptomyces > Streptomyces sp. NPDC001157. Next base: position 279,772 of record NZ_JBSFJW010000009.1, on the reverse strand, counting down.
CCTGAACGTGGCGATGCTCGCCGGGCTGGGCCAGTTCCTCAGCACCTTCCTGTTCGCGTGGGCCTACGCCCGGCATGCGCGGCTGCGCCGGGACCGGGCTGCTCTCGAACTGCGGTGGAACACTCAGGAGTTGGCGCGGGGATTTCGGGGTGGTGCGTTGTGACGGGCGGCCATCAGACGCTTTCGTTGTTCCTGTTCAGCGTGTTCGTCGCCATCACGCTGGCGATCACGACGTGGGTGAGCCGCAACCGGCAGGGTTCGGCGGAGGAGTTCTACGCGGGCGGGCGTCTTTTCTCGCCCATGGAGAATGGTTTTGCCATCGCGGGCGACTACATGTCGGCCGCTTCCTTCCTGGGCGTCACGGGGCTCATCGCGCTGTACGGCTACGACGGTCTGCTGTACGTGGTCGGCTTCCTCGTCGCCTGGCTGCTGGTCCTCTTCCTCGTCGCCGAACTGGTGCGCAACTGCGGGCGGTTCACGCTCGCCGACGTGGTCGCGGCGCGCATGAGCGAGCGGCCCGTGCGGATCGCGGCGGGTACTTCCTCGGTGACCGTGTCCGTCCTGTATCTGGTGGCGCAGATGGTGGGGGCGGGCAGCCTGGTCGCGCTGCTGCTCGGGGGTACGAGCGCGGCGGCGCGCGCCTGGACCGTCATCGGTGTCGGCGCGCTCATGGTGATCTATGTGTCGCTGGGAGGGATGCGGGCCACCACCTGGATCCAGATCGTCAAGGCGGTGCTGCTGCTCGCCGGTACGGTCGCCTTGACCGTGCTCGTCCTGCTGCGGTTCCACGGCGACTTCGACCGGCTGCTGCTGACGGCGGCCGAGCGCAGTGGTCACGGCGATGCGTTCCTGGCGCCGGGGCTGAAGTACGGCGGGGACTGGACCTCCCGTTTGGACTTCATCAGCCTGGGGCTCGCCCTGGTGCTGGGCACGGCAGGGCTGCCGCACATCCTGTCCCGCTTCTACACGGTGCCCACGGCCCGGGCGGCGCGGTGCTCGGCGCTCTGGTCGATCGGGCTCATCGGCGGCTTCTACCTGATGACGATCATCCTCGGCTTCGGGGCGGCCGCGATCGTAGGGCCGGATGCGGTACGTGGGTCGAACGCGGCAGGGAACACGGCCGTCCCGCTCTTGGCGCTCGCTCTGGGAGGCGGCGCGAACTCCACAGGAGGAACGGTTCTCTTCGCGGTCGTCGCCGCCGTCGCCTTCGCCACCATCCTCGCGGTGGTCGCCGGAATCACGCTCGCCTCCTCGGCGTCCGTGGCACATGACCTGTACGCGTCCCTGAGGCGCAGCCGTGCCAGGCCGCGCAGCGAAGTGGCTGTGGCGCGCGTCGCCTCGGTCGGCATCGGCGTGGTCGCGATCGCCCTGGGCCTGCTGGCCCGGGACCTCAACGTCGCCTTCCTGGTGGGCCTCGCCTTCGCGGTCGCCGCATCCGCGAACCTCCCGGTGCTGCTCTACTCGCTGTTCTGGCGCGGCTTCACCACCCGCGGTGCCGTGTGGGCCGTATACGGCGGACTGGTCCCCGCACTCGCCCTTGTCGTGCTGTCGCCCGTGGTCTCGGGCAGTCCCGAATCGCTGTTCCCGGCCGTCGACTTCCAGTACTTCCCGCTCCAGAACCCCGGCCTGGTGTCGATCCCGATGGGCTTCCTGGCGGGCTGGCTCGGCACCGTCACCTCCGACGAGGTGCCCGACGAGGCCAAGCACGCGGAGACCGAGGTGCGGGCGCTGACGGGGGCCGGGGCCGCGTAGGAGCCGCCGCCCTCACCGCCGAGGGACGTCCACATCATCGTCGTACACCTGCCGTACCGGCGTTCGGCGCACAGCTCAGACTTCGGGCTACGGCGCCACCCACGCGTACCGGTGTTCCGGGCGCCCTGTGTCGCCGTACTTGAGGGAGAGGCGGAGGCGGCCGGCCTGTTCGAGGTGGCGGAGGTAGCGCTGTGCGGTGGAGCGGCTGAGGCCGGTCTCCGCGGCCACCTCGTGGGCCGAGAGCGGGTGTTCGGCGTGGTGCAGGACCCGGCAGATCAGGTCGGTGGTCGGTTCCGAGTGGCCGCTGGGCAGGCCTGGTGACGACGGCGCCGGCGTGGTGCGCAGGGCACCGAAGATCCGGTCCACCTGCTCCTGGCCTGCGATGCCGCGGCCACCGACCCGGTCGACGGTGCGGCGCAGGGCGGCGTACGAGTCGAGGCGGGTACGCAGAGCGGCGAAGGTGAACGGCTTGACCAGATAGTGCAGCGCGCCCAGGCGCATCGCGGCCTGCACGGTCGCCACGTCGCTTGCCGCGGTGATCATGATGACGTCCGTACCGAGGCCCTGTTCCCGCATGCGGTGGACGAGTTCGAGGCCCGTCTGGTCGGGCAGGTAGTGGTCGAGCAGGACCAGGTCGATGGCCCCGCGCTGCACGCTGGCCAGCGCCTGGGCAGCGCTGTGCGCGCGGGCGGCGACCCGGAAGCCGGGAACCTTTCCCACGTACTTGGCGTTGATCTCAGCAACGCGGAAGTCGTCGTCCACGACCAGGACATCAATCATCGGGCCTCTTTCTGTCAAGGCCTGGCGGGCGTTAAGCCCGTGTTTCGGCTCCGCTGTTGTAGCGCGCGCAAAACGAGCACAACAGGCTGTTGCAAGCAAAAGAACGGCATGCGCTCACAAGGCTGCTGCTGTGGCCCGGGCCACATCTACCGTCCCCGGCCATGAGCGCAGACACCAGCCCCGCCATCCAGCTACGGGGCGCGAGCAAGATCTTCAGGACCCCGTCGGGGGGTCTGCACACGGCCGTCAGGGAGCTGGACCTCACGGTCGGGCGCGGTGAGTTCGTGGCGGTCGTCGGCCCTACGGGCTGCGGCAAGTCGACCACGTTGACCCTGGTCAGCGGCTTGGAGGAGCCCACCGAGGGTGACGTTCTGGTCGCCGGGGAGCCCGTTCGCGGCGTCGGCGACAAGGTCGGTTTCGTCTTCCAGCAGGACGCCACCTTCCCCTGGCGCACCGTGCTGTCCAACGTCATGGCGGGCCCGCGTTTTCGCGGCGTGCCCAAGGCGGAGGCGAAGGAGAAGGCGCGAGAGTGGCTGGCCCGGGTCGGGCTCGCCGCCTTCGAGGACCGCTACCCGCACCAGCTCTCCGGCGGCCAGCGCAAACGCGTGGCGCTCGCCGCGACCTTCGTCAACGACCCCGAGATCCTGCTGATGGACGAGCCGTTCTCGGCGCTCGACGTGCAGACCAGGGCGCTGATGTCGGACGAGCTGCTCGAGCTGTGGGAGGGCACGGGCGCCTCCGTGGTCTTCGTCACACACGACCTGGAGGAGTCGATCGCGCTGGCCGACAAGGTCGTCGTCATGACGGCCGGTCCGGCCACCGTGAAGCAGGTCTTCGACATCGACCTGCCGCGGCCGCGCAAGGTCGAGTCGGTGCGGCTGGAGCCGCGATTCATCGAGATCTACCGCGAGATCTGGGAGTCCCTCGGCGAAGAGGTCCGCATCACCCGTGAGAGGGGTGCCGCCAATGTCGCCTGACGTCATGCCTGAGGCACAGGTCGCGCTGACCATGACCGAGCCCGGCAACAAGACGGACCGTGCGCAGTCTCGCGCGCGTGCCGCCCGTAGACGCACGATTGTCGTTCTGATCACCCGCGTGCTGCTTCTGGTCGCCGTCCTGGGGCTGTGGGAGATGCTCTCCCGGGCCAAGGTCATCGATGCGTTCAACTTCTCGATGCCCTCGAAGATCTGGGACCAGATCTACACCTGGGTGATGCACGGGACGGCGCAGGGGTCTCTGGGAGAGCAGATCTGGTACACGTTGTACGAGGCACTGCTCGGTTGGGTGCTTGGCGTGATCGCCGGTGTCGTCCTCGGCATTGCGCTCGGGCGGATCGCCTTCCTCGCCGATGTCCTTGGTCCATACATCAAGGTACTCAACTCGATGCCGAGGATCATCCTTGCCCCGATCTTCCTGATCTGGTTCGGTCTCGGCCCGGCCTCCAAGGTTGCCTCGGCTGTGGTCCTCGTCTTCTTCCCGGTCTTCTTCAACGCCTTTCAGGGTGCCCGTGAGGTGGATCGCAATCTGGTCGCCAATGCCCGCATCCTGGGCGCCAGTGACCGTCGGGTGACCCTTCAGGTCGTCATCCCGTCCGCCACCTCGTGGATCTTCACCAGCCTCCACGTCAGCTTCGGCTTCGCACTCATCGGAGCCATCGTCGGCGAGTACATCGGAGCCACCAAAGGCATCGGCCTGCTCGTGTCGCAGTCCCAGAACACCTTCAACCCGGCCGGTGTGTACGCCGCGATGGTCATCCTCGCCGTCGTCGCGCTGGCGGCCGAAGGGCTGCTCACCTTCGTCGAACGCCGTGTCTTCCGCTGGAAGCCGACGAACTCGTAGCACCGAGCGCCCTCTTGGGGCTCCCTGTCTCCTCACCTCCCCGCACCGCTCTCTCACAAGGACGTGAATCACCATGCGCAAGTCCGTCAGATATGGCACCCTGGCCGCCGCCGGCCTGCTCACCCTCTCCTCCCTCACCGCCTGTGCCAACGACGCGGCCAGTACCGCCTCCACCAGCAAGGGCGACGGCAAGGGGACGAAGGTCAAGATCATGGTCGGTGGCCTGGACAAGGTCATCTACCTCCCCGCGATGCTCGCCCAGCGGCTCGGTTACTTCGACGCCGAGGGCCTCGACGTCGAGATGCTGAGCGAGCCCGCCGGTGTCCAGGCCGAGACCGCGCTCGTCTCCGGGCAGGTCCAGGGGGCCGTCGGCTTCTACGACCACACCCTCGACCTGCAGACCAAGGACAAGGCTGTGGAGTCCGTGGTCCAGTTCTCGCACGCGCCCGGCGAGGTGGAGATCGTCTCCAGCAAGGCGGAGGGTGACATCAAGTCGCCCAAGGACTTCAAGGGGAAGAAGCTCGGCATCACCAGTCTCGGCTCGTCGACCGACTTCCTCACCAAGTACCTTGCCGTCAAGAACGGAGTGAACGTCAGTGACTTCACGCCGGTCGCGGTCGGAGCGGGACCGACCTTCATCGCGGCGCTCCAGAAGGGTGCCATCGACGCCGGCATGACGACCGACCCGACCGTCGCCACCGTCCTGGACAAGAAGGCGGGCAAGGTTCTGCTCGACATGCGCACCCCTGAGGGCTCCCAGGAGGCGCTCGGCGGCCCGTACCCGTCGTCAAGCCTGTACATGCAGACGGACTGGGTCAACAGTCACAAGGACACCGTCCAGAAGTTGGCCAATGCATTCGTCAAGACGCTCAAGTGGATGTCCACCCACAGCTCGACGCAGATCGCCGACAAGATGCCCGCCGACTACTCGCAGGGCAACAAGGTCCTGTACGCGGCAGCCATCGACAGCACTCTGCCGATGTTCACCAAGGACGGCGTCATGCCCAAGGACGGCCCTGAGACCGTCGAGAAGGTCCTCAAGGCGTTCAACCCCAACATCAAGAATGCCAAGATCGATCTGAGCAAGACGTTCACCACCGAGTTCGTGGAGAAGGCCGCGGGCTGAATCCGTAAGTAGGGAAGGGGCACGGCTCCTTCCCCCACCCCCACAGGCCGTGCCCTCAGGCGCGGGTCGCCCACACGTAACGGTGTTCAGGGCGGCCCGCGTCGCCGTATTTCAGGGTGAGCCGGGCCCGCCCTGTGCGCTCCAGGAGCTTCAGGTACCGCTGGGCGGTCTGGCGGCTCACGCCGGTCCGGTCGGCGATCTCCTGGGCCGACAGCGGACCTTCGGCGCTCATCAGCGACTGACGTACCAGCTCCGCCGTGTTGGGGGAGTGGCCCTTGGGCAGCCCAGGCTCCGAAGAGGCCGACAGGGCGCCGAAGATACGGTCCACCTCGGCCTGCTCCGCCTCGCCGCCGCCGTCGAGCGTGCGGCGCAGCTGCGCGTACGCCTCCAGCTTGGCGCGCAGGCCCGCGAAGGCGAACGGCTTGACCAGGTACTGCAGCGCGCCGTGCCGCATCGCGGCCTGGACGGTCGACACGTCGCGCGCAGCCGTCACCATGATCACGTCGGTCTGGTGGCCTCGTCGGCGCATCTCCTGGACGACCGCAAGACCCGTCTCGTCGGGCAGGTAGTGGTCCATGAGGACCAGGTCCAGACGGGGCAGCGTCTCCAGCTGACCCAGCGCCTCGGCGGCGCTGTGCGCCACGCCGGCGACACGGAAACCCGGCACCTTCTCGACGTAGGCGGCGTTGACCTGCGCGACCCTGGTGTCGTCGTCCACGACCAGGACCTCGATCATCGCGACTCCTCCTTGACGGTCGTGTCCGCGGTTGCGGTCAGAGCCGGCTCCGGTTCGGTCAGTGCTTCCGGCAGCACGACGGTGAATTCCGCGCCGCCACCGTCCGCTTCGCCGACCGCCGCGCTGCCGCCCTGCCGCTCCGCGAGCCTGCGCACCATGGACAGGCCGATGCCGCGCTTGCGGTGTGCGGGCGGCTCCTTCGTGGACCACCCGTCAGTGAAGATCAACTCGCGTTGTTCCACCGGGATTCCGGGCCCGGTGTCGCGCACTCTGAGGACGGCGGTACGCCCTTCGGCGCGCAACTCGATCTCCACGCGCGCGTGGAGGGTGCCCGCGACCGCGTCGAGCGCGTTGTCCACCAGGTTCCCGACGATCGTGACGAGCCCCCTGGGGTCGATCAACCGGTCCGGGAGCCGCGTCCGGTCCGAGACCCACAGGGCGACACCGCGCTCGGCCGCCACCGTCGCCTTGCCGACCAGCAGAGCAGCGATCAGCGGGTCGTGGATCTTTTCGGTGACCTGTTCCGCCGTGACCCGGTGGTCACCGACCACCTCTCCCACGAACTCCACGGCGTCGTCGTACATCTCCAGTTCGAGCAGTCCCAGGAGCGTGTGCATACGGTTGGCGTGCTCGTGGTCCTGGGCGCGCAGGGCGTCGATCAGGCCGCGCGTCGAGTCGAGTTCCCGGCCGAGCTGCTCCAGTTCGGTGCGGTCACGCAGAGTGGCCACGGCGCCGCCGTCGTCGGTGGGCATGCGGTTGCAGACCAGGACGCGCTGGCCGCGGACGGTGAGCAGGTCGGTGCCGGTCACCCGGCCGGCCAGGATGTCGGCCGTACGTCCTTCCCCGAGCGCCTCGTCGGGGGACCGGCCGACGGTATCCGCGTCGATGCTCAGCAGCCGGTGTGCCTCGTCGTTCAGGAGACGTATCCGACCGGCCCGGTCCAGGGCCACGACGCCCTCCCGGATGCCGTGCAGCATCGCCTCGCGCTCCGCGAGCAGCGCCGAGATGTCGGAGAAGGCCAGGTCGCGGGTCTGTCGCTGGACCCGCCGCGAGATCAGCCAGGCGGCCAGCGCGCCGACCGCGAGTGCGCCGCCGGCGTAGGCGAGCAGCCCGGGAATCGCGCCGATGAGGTCGGCCCGCACGCTGTCGTACTTGATCCCGACCGAGACGGCCCCGATGATCTCGCCGTGGTCGTCCCGCAGGGGCACCTTGCCGCGGGCCGAGCGGCCCAGGGTGCCCTTGTCGATCTCCATGACCTCCTTGCCGGACAGGGCGTCTTCGGGATTCGTGGAGACGATGTGGCCTATCTGCGACGCCGTTGGGTGCGACCAGCGCACCCAATTCCGGTCCAGCACCACGATGTACTCGGCGTGCGTGGCTCGCCGGATCCGCTCGGCCTCCTTCTGCACCGGACCGTCCTTGGTCGGCGGGGTGTGCAGGACTCCGTCGGCGATCTGCGGGTTCTGCGCCGTGGTCTCGGCTATGGCGAGCGCCTGGCGCATCGCCTCCTCGTCGAGCTGCTTGCTGAGCGGCGCCAGGAACAGCCCGGTCGCGAGCACCGCGACTCCCGCGGCGATCGCCACCTGCATCAGCAGCACCTGCGAGAACACCCGCTTCGGCAGACCGAGGCGCAGGCGGCGTGCGGGGGGAGTGGGGCTCATACCCACGACGGTACGTGGACGGGCCGAAACCGCCGTAGGGGGTGTGGCATGCATCTCTTGATCAATGCTGAGCCCAAGTGGTCGAAGCGTTGACGCGCCGGGTCAACTCGCGAGGGCGGTCATGCTCAGCTCGTGCACCGCCAGGACCTCCATTCGCGCAGGTGAGCCGAGAATCGACGTCCCGCAGCTTTCCGGACGGGGTGGCAGGGACGCACCCTGGGCCACCTCGACGCGCCACCGGCGTCCGTCCGTGTGGGCGACGGTCACCTGCCAGTACGGCGTGGCTCCGTCCGTTCGTACGACGCTCAGGGCGTCCGCGGCATACTCGCGCGCGGCGGTGCGCACGGCCAGCTCGGCCGCCTGGCCGGGCCGCTCCCAGGCGGAGCTGCCGCGGCAGCCCTCCACGACGATCCGTCCTTCCTGGACGCCGTGCAGGACCTCCGTCACGGCGTCGGCCTCGGCGCGGCCGTATGCGTATCCGTACGGAAGGACGAGCAGCGTGGGCGAGAAGCGATGGCCACCCAGATGAGTGACCTCCCAGACGCCCTCGACCTCGGAGGCGGCGAGCTCGGCCGCGAGCGGGCGACCGAGCAGCGCGCAGCAGCGGTCGCGCTTGCCGTTGGTGCAGACGAGCGCGAGAGGGCCACCGGCGTGCGGCCGGGCGCCGAGCGCCGTGTCGAAGGTGTGGTGCTCGCCCCTGCCGAGCGCGGCGAAGTCGAGGTCGAGCAGAGCCCGCGGATCGCAGACCGTGGCGGAGTGCAGCCATGCGTTGCCGGGCACGGTGTGGGCCGCGTACACCTGCCGCGTGGTGGGAGTGCCGCAGTCGGCGTGCCGTCCCGGGCGGCGGATCAGCGCGATACGTACGCCCGTGCCGTCCGTGGCCGCCTCCAGGGCGCGGCCGAGGGCCGGATCGAGGTGGCTCGAAGTGAGCGCCTTGGCGCCCCAAGGACCTGGCTGCTCCAGCAGCAGCCAGGTCCTCGCGGTGGCCGCGGTTCCCGAAAGGGGCTCGTCGAGCTCCTGGGAGACGATTGAGCACGTACTCACAGAGGTGAGCCTAACCTGAGTTGACTCACGGCGACTTCCGGCCGCGTCGGTGTCCGGCGCCGGCAGGCGCCGATCCGGCTAGGGCAGCGGCTGGGGCGGCCTCGGGCCGACGTAGTGTCCACTGGGCCGCATGCGCAGCGGGCGTTCGCCGTACTCCTCGAGCGCATGGGCGATCCAGCCCGCCGTACGCGCCACGGCGAAGATCGTCTCGCCCGCGGTGGAGGGCATGCCCGAGGATGCGGTGAGCACCGCCAGCGCCAGGTCGACATTGGCATGCAGCGGGGTGTGGCGGGCGGTGGTGGCCACGATGTCGCGGGCCGCGGCGAGGGCGGGGGCGGCGCGGGGGATCTCCTCCAGGAGGCCGAACAGGACACGCGCGCGTGGGTCCTCGCCGGGATAGAGCCGGTGGCCGAGGCCCGGGATGCGGCGGCCCGCCCGCAGCTCTTCCGCGATGACGGGGCCGGCGTTGCCCTCGTCGAGCACGTCGAGCAGCAGCCGGTGGGCGAGGCCGCTGGCCGCTCCGTGCAAGGGGCCCTCCAGCACGCCGAGCCCGGCGGAGACGGCCGCGTAGGCGTGGGCGCGGGCCGAGGCGGCGACGCGCACTGCAAGCGTCGAGGCGGCGAGGTCGTGGTCGACGAGGAGGGCCAGCGCGGTGTCCAGCACGCGCAGCGAGGCCTCGTCCGGGTCGACTCCGCTCAGCCGCGCCCACAGGCGGTGCGCCAGCGGACCCTCGTCGCGGTGGCCGCGCCGGGCCGGTGGCAGGGCCGCGACCAGGGTGGGGATGAGGGTTCGCGCGGTGCCGAGCACGGCGTCCTCGGAGAGGTCGAAGCGCAACGGGTCCGCCACCGCGGCGGCGATCGCGGCAACCCGCAGCCGGTCGGTCGGTCCGGTGTGTTCGGGCAGCGTGTCGACGGCGCGGCGGGCCAGGGCGACGGAGGCCTTCGGTGCGGTGAACGCCATGCCGGGGCGCAGTCGGCCGGTCCACAGCCACTCGGCGACCTCTTCGTAGGAGTGGTGCGTGGCCAGTTCGGTGGCGTCGACGCCGCGGAAGAAGTACCGGTCCGCCTCGATGAGGGTGATGCGGGTCCGCACGGAGAGCTCGCCGCTTGAGGGTGAACTCCCGCTGCTCTCCCGTCTGTTGCGCCGGGCGAGTGCCTCCACCTCCTTGACGTCGAAGGTGCTGCCCCGGCCGCCGGGCACGCGGCGGCTGCCGAGCTGGCCGCGGCTCACATACGCGTACACGGTCTCGGGCTTCACGCCCAGCAGTTCGGCGGCTTCCTTGGTGGTCAGCCGGCGTTCGGCGTGACCGGCGGAGGGGTCTTGATCGCGCATGGGGTCACCGTATCCGCATCACGACGCATGGATCCAAAGCATTGATCCAATCAATATTGACAGAGAATGAGTCAAGCATCGACAGTTGAATCAAGTCCAGGGAGGAATCATGTCCGTCAACAGGTCAGCCGTCGCCGCCGTCGACGTGCCGCGGGGGCTCGCCGGTGTCGTCGTCACCGACACCGAGATCGGGGACGTCCGGGGGCTCGAGGGCTTCTACCACTACCGCCAGTACTCGGCCGTCGAACTCGCGCAGACCCGTGGTTTCGAGGACGTCTGGCATCTCCTGGTCCACGGCGAACTGCCGGACGCGGCGCAACGTGCGGTGTTCGTCTCCGAGACGACGGCCCTGCGGCGGCTGCCCGACGAGGTGCGGGCGGCTCTGCCCGCCATTGCCGCGGCGAGCGGGAGGTCGGGCCCGCTGGCCGGTATGCGCACCGCGCTGTCGCTGCTCGGCGCGGCGAAGGGCTTCCGGCCGGTGTACGACATCGACGCGCCCGACCGCCGTCAGGACACTCTCGTGGCGGCCGCGGCCGTCCCGACCCTGCTTACGGCGCTGCATCGGCTGGGCCGGGGTCTCGAACCGGTGGAGCCCCGGGACGACCTTTCCTATGCGGCCAACTACCTCTACATGCTGACGGGTTCGGTGCCGGAGCCGAAGCGGGCCCGGGCGGTCGAGCAGTACTTGATCTCAACCATTGATCACGGCTTCAATGCATCAACCTTCACCGCGCGGGTCATAGCGTCGACCGGAGCGGACGTTGCCGCCTGCCTCGTCGGAGCCGTGGGGGCGCTCTCCGGTCCGCTGCACGGTGGTGCGCCCAGCCGCGCGCTGGACACGCTGGATGCGATCGGTACCCCGGATCGCATCGACCCCTGGATCCGTGAACGCGTCCTTGCCGGCGACCGGATCATGGGCTTCGGCCACCCCGTGTACCGCACCGAGGACCCCCGTTCCCGGATGCTCCGTGAGGTGGCCCAGAGCTTCGGCGGCCCGCGCGTGGAGTTCGCCGTGGAGGTGGAACGTCACGTCGAGAGGATCCTGACGGAGCTGAAGCCCGGCCGCGAACTGCACACGAACGTCGAGTTCTACGCGGGCGTGGTCATGGAACTGTGCGGCCTGCCCCGCGAGATGTTCACCCCGACGTTCGCGGCGGCGCGGGTGGTGGGCTGGAGCGCGAACATCCTCGAACAGGCGGAGGACTCGAAGATCATCCGTCCGGTGGCGCGGTATGTGGGGCCGGGGGCGCCGGTGCGGGTGCCAGAGCCGGCCTGAGAGATGCGTGCGGCCTGGTGCCGTTCTGGCGCCAGGCCTCATCGGTGGTGATCGAGCAGGAACGGGGTGCCGGCTGCTCATCGAGGGATGCCCGGCTCGGACCGTGGTTGTGTGGGGCCGGGACACGAACGGGACGGGGGTGGTCAGGCGTCGGGGATGTCCGCCTTGGCGCGGATCAGAGTCTCCCGACTCACGATGACGATGCGTTCGTAGTCGGCTCGGGAGGCGTCTGCGGGCAGTTCCCCCTCCAGCGCCTCGGTGGCCTCAGTGCCGATGACGGCGAAGTTGCCGTCGTTCAGTTCGAAGACGTCCGGGCAGTTTGCTCCTGAGGCACTGCCGCGGGCACTCGGAGGCACACCGATGCGGCGCACGATTTTCAAGGGTACCGGTCCTTACACAAGATGTGGGCAGAGTGGTGTGGAGCACGTTACTGGGATTGCTGATGCACGTGCGTCTGCATCCACGAAAGTCACCCAAACCGCCCTGGTGACGTCCCTCCGTTGACCGGGCCCTCCCGAAGATCAATCAGTGGGTGGGTTACCCACCACCCACCACTGGTCAGCGTCGGACTCTTCGATCTCCTTGATGAGATCGTCGACCATCCGTCCGAGCCTGGCCTCGTCGGACGACGCCTTCAAGGTCGCGCGCTGCCCCTTGGAGGCCTCCCAGTACTCGCGCATCAGGGGATTCTGGAAGAGCTCGCGTGCGTGACCGTAGAACTCCCGCTGGTCAAGGATCCCTGCCCGATGGAGGTGGTAGAGGTTGATGTACCAGGCGTTGGCATAAAAGTACTGGCGCCGCTTGGCTTCCGGGATGTTCGCGTCATAGGTGTCGATCACGGCGGCAAGGGAGGGATCGTCGATCGCCCTGGACAGCAACTCCCAATGCATGCGCTGCTGGTGTGCCAAGGCCCTGCGGCGAGCGGCCAGTTCCTCGAGCTCCAGCCGCTTCACCTGCAGTTGCTCTGCTTCGAGTCGCCGTCGGCCTGCGGCCAGTGTCAGCCCGGCAGTGGCGAGCAGGCCGGCCGTGACGAAGGCGAGCCTCCCCGCTGATGTATTCCGTGTGGCCATGTCAACCCCCGAGTCAGGCGGCCGTCCGCCGGTCGTCGGAATGCGGGTCGACTGATGGGGACCGGCGAGCGGTGGGCGGCGCTTGCCGTCTCCCAGGGTGCCGAGCGGCTCTGATCGGCAGGGAGGCGGAGAGGCGGCGCACGGAGGGAAGCGAGGGTCGCACACTCCGGCGCCTTGCCCAACGTCTGCCCCGCAAGTGCTGCTAACAATCGTTCACTTCGCGGTGATTATTCCGGCTCGTATCCTGGTCCGGCATTCAATCCTCGTGCGTGCGCCGGGACCGCGATCCGGTGTGCGCGTCGGTGTCAGAGAGGTCGCACGTTGAGTCAGCCGAGCCACAGCCTCCGGCAGATCCCGGTCGTCGTACTCGCCGGATTCCTGGGCTCCGGCAAGACCACCCTCCTCAATCACCTCCTCCACCGCAGCGGTGGCAGTCGTATCGGCGCCGTCGTGAACGACTTCGGCGCCATCGAGATCGACGCCATGGCCGTGGCCGGAGCGCTCGGCGATTCCACCGTCTCGCTCGGAAACGGCTGCCTGTGCTGTGCCGTGGACGTCAGCGAGCTCGACCTCTATCTCGAGCGGCTCGCCCGGCCCTCCGCCGGCATCGACGTCATCGTGATCGAGGCCAGCGGCCTCGCCGAACCCCAGGAACTGGTGCGCATGGTGCTCGCCAGTGAGCAACCGGGGATCGTGTACAGCGGCCTCGTCGAGGTCGTCGACGCCGCCGAGTTCGACGACACGCGCGCGAAGCACCCCGAGGTCGACCGGCATCTCGCCCTCGCCGATCTCGTCGTCGTCAACAAGCTCGACCGGGTGCAGGACGCAGAGCGCGTCCTCGGGCTCGTCCGCTCGCTCGTCGACCGTGCAGCCGTCGTCCCGGCCACCTACGGCCGCATCGATCCCGAGTTCCTCTTCGACTGCAAGCCGAGCGAGGAGCGCATCGGGCAGCTGTCCTTCGACGACCTGCACGAACACGGCGAGCACGGACACGCCGACCACCTCCACGCGGCCTACGACAGCCTGTCCTTCAGCTCCGAAGTGCCCCTGGACCCACGTCGGTTGATGGAGTTCCTCGACAGCAGGCCAGAGGGGCTGTACCGGATCAAGGGGTACGTCGACTTCGGGGCGTACGACGTCCACAACCGCTACGCCGTGCACGCGGTGGGGCGCTTTCTGCGCTTCTACCCTGAGCCCTGGGCACCGGGCGATGCCCGCCTCACCCAGCTGGTTCTCATCGGCTCCGGCATCGACGCGCCCGCCCTCGGCAAGGAACTGGAGGCGTGCAACAGCGACGCCCCGCACACCGCCGACGAGCACGGTATGTGGGGCGTCCTGCGCTACGTACAGGATCCGGAAGAGGACCCGGACCTGGTGGAGCCGTCGGCCTAGACGGGTCCTGCCACCACCGCCACCGTCTTCCCCAGTGACACGCCCGAGCCGTCGCGGCGCGGGTCGATCTCGGGGAGGTCGGCCGGGGTGCCGTTCTTCTGCGCCGCCTTGGCCGGAACGGTGCCCGCCCAGGCCAGGGACAGGCAGTCCTCGCCCTTCAGGAACCGCTGGCAGCGCACCCCGCCGGTGGCGCGGCCCTTGCGCGGGTACTGGTCGAACGGGGTCAGCTTGGCCGTCGTCTGGACCGAGTCGTCGAGTGTGCCGCGCGAGCCCGCGACCGTGAACACGACCGCATCCGCCGCCGGGTCCACCGCCGTGAAGGAGATGACCTTCGCGCCCTCGGTGAGCTTGATGCCCGCCATACCGCCCGCGGGGCGGCCCTGGGGGCGGACCTGCGAGGCCTGGTAGCGCAGCAGCTGCGCGTCGTCCGTGATGAAGACCAGGTCCTCCTCGCCGGTACGCAGCTCGACCGCGCCCACGATCCGGTCGCCGTCCCTGAGCGTGATGACCTCCAACTCCTCCTTGTTGGACGGGTAGTCGGGGACGACACGCTTGACGACGCCCTGTTCGGTGCCGAGGGCGAGGCCGGGGGAGGACTCGTCCAGCGTGGTCAGGCAGACCACCGTCTCGTCGTCCTCCAGGGAGAGGAACTCCGACAGGGGCGCCCCGCCGGAGAGGTTCGGCGCCGACACCGTCTCCGGCAGCTGGGGAAGGTCGACGACGTTGATCCGCAGCAGACGGCCCGAGGAGGTCACCGCGCCGATCTCGCCACGTGCCGTCGCCGGCACCGCGGACACGATCACGTCGTGCTTGGTGCGCCGGGCGTCGGCGTCCTCCGGGAAGGGCTCGCCGTTCGACGTGCGGGCCAGCAGGCCCGTGGAGGAGAGCAGCACCCGGCAGGGGTCGTCCGCGACCTGCAGCGGTACGGCGGCTGCCGGGGCGCCCGAGGCCTCCAGCAGGACCGTACGCCGCTCGGTGCCGAACTTCTTGGCCACCGCGGCCAGTTCGGAGGAGACCAGCTTGCGCAGTTCCGCGTCCGACTCGAGGATCCGGGTCAGCTCCGCGATCTCCGCGTTGAGCTTCTCCTTCTCCGATTCCAGTTCGATGCGGTCGTACTTGGTGAGGCGGCGCAGCGGCGTGTCGAGGATGTACTGGGTCTGGATCTCCGAGAGCGAGAAGCGCTCCATCAGGCGTTCCTTCGCCTCCGCGCTGTTCTCGCTGGAGCGGATGAGGCGGATGACCTCGTCGATGTCGACGAGCGCCGTGAGCAGGCCTTCGACCAGGTGCAGACGGTCGCGGCGCTTGGTGCGGCGGAACTCGCTGCGGCGGCGCACGACATCGAAACGGTGGTCGAGATAGACCTCCAGGAGCTCCTTGAGGCCCAGTGTGAGCGGCTGGCCGTCGACCAGTGCGACGTTGTTGATGCCGAAGGACTCCTCCATCGGCGTCAGCTTGTACAGCTGCTCCAGGACTGCCTCCGGCACGAAGCCGTTCTTGATCTCGATGACCAGGCGCAGGCCGTGCGCGCGGTCGGTGAGGTCCTTGACGTCGGCGATGCCCTGGATCTTCTTGGAACCGACCAGATCCTTGATCTTGGCGATCACCTTCTCCGGGCCGACCGTGAAGGGCAGTTCGGTGACGACCAGGCCCTTGCGGCGGGCGGTGACGGTCTCGATCTCGACCGTGGCACGGATCTTGAAGGTGCCGCGGCCCGTCTCGTACGCGTCCCGGATGCCGGCGAGGCCCACGATGCGGCCGCCGGTGGGCAGATCCGGGCCGGGGACGTGCTTCATCAGGGTGTCGAGGTCCGCGCCCGGGAAGCGGATCAGGTGGCGGGCGGCCGAGATGACCTCGGCGAGGTTGTGCGGCGGCATGTTCGTCGCCATGCCGACCGCGATGCCCGACGCGCCGTTCACCAGCAGGTTCGGGAAGGCCGCGGGCAGGGCGACCGGCTCCTGCTCCTGGCCGTCGTAGTTGGGCGCGAAGTCGACCGTGTCCTCGTCGATCGACTCCGTCATCAGGCTCGTCGCCTGGGCCTGGCGGCACTCGGTGTACCGCATGGCGGCCGGCGGGTCGTCGTTGCCCAGCGAGCCGAAGTTGCCGTGGCCGTCGACCAGCGGCACGCGCATGGAGAAGGGCTGGGCCATGCGCACCAGGGCGTCGTAGATCGACGCGTCGCCGTGCGGGTGCAGCTTGCCCATGACCTCGCCGACCACGCGCGCGCACTTCACATAGCCGCGGTCGGGGCGCAGCCCCATCTCGTTCATCTGGTAGACGATGCGACGGTGGACCGGCTTGAGGCCGTCGCGGGCGTCGGGCAGGGCTCGGGAGTAGATGACCGAGTACGCGTACTCGAGGAAGGAGCCCTGCATCTCGTCGACGACGTCGATGTCGAGGATGCGCTCCTCGAACGAGTCGTCGGGCGGCGGGGTCTTCGTGCTGCGGCGGGCCATCGCTGCCGGCTCCTCTTTTCTGGCTGCTCGCCTACGGGTCGCTCACGTCCCCTTCGGCTCGCTCATGCTGAAGCGTGAACGGTATCTGTCGCGGACCATTGTGGACCGCGGCACTGACAACGCGGGCCAGGACCCTGTGTCGGCGGTCCGGGCCGGTGGGCGGGGCCAACCTCGCCGCGGCTGCCCGCAGGCTACGCGATCCGCTGTGGGCGTACGTCGTCCGGGAACTTCGCCGACGATCTGCACGCTTGCATACAGTGGCGGGACCGGCAGGAAAACCGCGGTTCGAACCACCGCATCCGCGAGGCGAAGGGATGTACATGCCCATGGGTCACACGGCCACAGACCAGGCAGGCACCGGGGGCCTGACAGCGACGGAGCACCGCCTGGCCAACGGCCTGCGCGTGGTGCTCTCGGAGGATCACCTGACCCCGGTGGCGGCGGTGTGCCTCTGGTACGACGTCGGCTCGCGCCACGAAGTCAAGGGACGTACCGGCCTGGCTCACCTTTTCGAGCACCTGATGTTCCAGGGCTCCGGGCAGGTCAAGGGCAACGGGCACTTCGAGCTGGTGCAGGGCGCCGGCGGCTCGCTGAACGGCACCACCAGCTTCGAGCGCACCAACTACTTCGAGACCATGCCCGCCCACCAGTTGGAGCTCGCCCTCTGGCTGGAGGCGGACCGGATGGGCTCCCTGCTCGCCGCCCTCGACGACGAGTCCATGGAGAACCAGCGGGACGTCGTCAAGAACGAGCGCAGGCAGCGCTACGACAACGTGCCGTACGGCACGGCGTTCGAGAGGCTGACCGCCCTCGCCTACCCGGAGGGCCACCCCTACCACCACACACCGATCGGCTCGATGGCCGACCTGGACGCGGCGACCCTGGAGGACGCGCGCGCGTTCTTCCGCACGTACTACGCGCCGAACAACGCCGTCCTCTCGGTGGTCGGCGACATCGACCCGGAGCAGACGCTCGCCTGGGTCGAGAAGTACTTCGGGTCCATCGCCTCGCACGACGGGAAGCCGGAGCCCCGCGACGGCTCGCTGCCCGAGATCATCGGTGAGCAGCTGCGCGAGGTCATCGAGGAGGAGGTCCCGGCGCGTGCCCTGATGGCGGCCTACCGGCTGCCCGAGGACGGCACGCGCGCGGCGGACGCCGCCGACCTGGCGCTCACCGTCCTCGGCGGCGGCGAGTCCTCCCGCCTCTACAACCGGCTGGTACGGCGTGACCGCACGGCCGTCGCGGCCGGATTCGGCCTGCTGCGGCTGGCCGGAGCGCCCTCCCTGGGCTGGCTGGACGTGAAGACCTCCGGTGACGTCGAGGTGCCGGTCATCGAGGCCGCCATCGACGAGGAGCTCGCCCGGTTCGCCGCGGAGGGCCCCACGGCCGAGGAAATGGAGCGCGCCCAGGCCCAGTTGGAGCGCGAGTGGCTGGACCGGCTCGGTACGGTCGCGGGCCGCGCCGACGAACTGTGCCGGTACGCCGTCCTGTTCGGCGACCCGCAGCTCGCCCTCACCGCCGTCCAGCGCGTCCTGGAGGTGACGGCCGAGGAGGTCCAGGAGGTCGCCAAGGCCCGCCTGCGGCCCGACAACCGCGCGGTCCTCGTCTACGAGCCGCTCTCGCCCGAGTCCGCGGAGCACACCCAGGACGAGGACTTCCCCGAAGACCCCGAGTCCGAAGCCACGGTGGAAGCCACCGACCAGAACGAGGAGGCGGCCAAGTGACCGAGCTCGCCACGATGCAGTTCCACCCGCAGCCCCGGGCGGGCGAGGCCAAGCCGTGGGCGTTCCCGTCCCCCGAGCGCGGCGCGCTCGACAACGGCCTGACCGTCCTGCGCTGCCACCGCCCCGGCCAGCAGGTCATCGCCGTCGAGGTGCTCCTGGACGCGCCCCTGGAGGCCGAACCGGCCGGCTTCGAAGGCGTCGCCACGATCATGGCGCGGGCCTTCTCCGAGGGCACCGACAAGCACTCCGCCGAGGAGTTCGCCGCCGAACTGGAGCGCTGCGGCGCCACCCTCGACTCGCACGCCGACCACCCGGGCGTCCGCCTCAGCCTCGAGGTCCCGGCCTCCCGTCTCGCCAAGGCGCTCGGTCTGCTCGCCGACGCCCTCAGGGCGCCCGCGTTCGCCGACAGCGAGGTCGAGCGGCTGGTCCGCAACCGCCTGGACGAGATCCCGCACGAGCTGGCCAACCCGTCCCGCCGTGCCGCCAAGGAGCTCTCCAAGGAGCTGTTCCCGGCGACCTCGCGCATGTCCCGCCCGCGCCAGGGCACCGAGGAGACCGTCGAGAAGATCGACGCGGCGGCCGTACGCGCCTTCTACGACCGCCATGTCCGGCCCGCCACGGCCACCGCCGTCGTCGTCGGCGACCTCACCGGCATCGACCTGGACGCGCTGCTCGGAGACACCCTGGGCGCCTGGACCGGCTCCAAGGCCGACCCCCGCCCCGTGCCGCCGGTGACCGCCGACGACACCGGGCGCGTGATCATCGTCGACCGCCCCGGCGCCGTCCAGACGCAGCTGCTCATCGGCCGCGTCGGTGCCGACCGGCACGACCGTGTGTGGCCCGCCCAGGTGCTCGGCACGTACTGCCTCGGCGGCACCCTCACCTCGCGCCTGGACCGCGTCCTGCGCGAGGAAAAGGGCTACACCTACGGTGTGCGTGCGTTCGGCCAGGTCCTCAGGTCCGCCCCGGACGGCTCCGGAGCCGCGATGCTCGCCATCAGCGGCTCCGTCGACACCCCGAACACCGGCCCGGCGCTCGAAGACCTCTGGACGGTGCTGCGCACGCTCGCCGAGGGCGGCCTCACCGACGCCGAGCGCGACGTCGCCGTGCAGAACCTCGTCGGTGTGGCACCGCTGAAGTACGAGACCGCGGCGGCCGTCGCCAGCACACTGGCCGACCAGGTCGAGCAGCACCTGCCCGACGACTACCAGGCGACCCTGTACCAGCAGCTCGCCGCGACCGGCACCGTGGAGGCCACCGCGGCGGCCGTGAGCGCCTTCCCGGTGGACCGTCTGGTGACGGTTCTCGTCGGTGACGCGGCCCAGATCAAGGAGCCCGTCGAGGCCCTCGGGATCGGCGAAGTCAAGGTCGTGGCAGCCGAGTAGAGGCTCGGTCAGCGGCACGCGCGCGTAGGGGCCCTGGTGACTGATGCGTCACCAGGGCCCCTTAATGTCCGAATTGAGGGAGAGGTTGCCTGTCTGCCCTGTGGCATGCGCTACAAAAGCCGTGATCCGTTTGGGGATTGAAAGATGCCCCGCTTAGCGTCGTCCGGGCTGTCCGTCAGGCACCGCGCCGCATCCGCGGCACCGGACAGCCATCGCCGAGTCCCCGTACGGCGCGAGCCAGGGGAGCCGGGGACCCATCGCAGTCCCTGGGGTGAATCGGACGCCCGCGCGTGCAGCGAGGGGGTCCGTAGGAGACCTTCCTGCTCCGAACCCGTCAGCTAACCCGGTAGGCGAGAGGGAAGGAAAGGACCAGCCACTACATGGCGTTCACGCGCGCCACCGGGAAGCACCGTCGTCCCCGCCGGATGCATCGCACCACCACGGCCGCCGCAGGCGTCGCGGCCCTCGCCACCACCGGCGTCATCGGAACCCTCGCAGCCCCCGCGCTCGCGGCCGAGAACTCCGTCGAGCAGACCGGCCTCACCCCCGTCATCACCATCGGCGACACGATCGCCGACAAGATCGACGCCCAGGCCGACGCCCAGAAGCAGGCAGCCGAGGAGGCCGCGCTCAAGAAGGCGGCCCTGGAAGCGGCACGCGAGAAGGCCGCCGCGAAGGCCAAGGCGGAGCGCGAGGCCAAGGAGCGCGCCGCCCGCGAGGCCGAGCGCAAGCGCCTCAACACGTTCGTCGCGCCGATCTCGAACTCGTACGTGTCGACCGGCTACCAGGCCAGCAGCTCCCTGTGGTCCTCCGGCAGCCACACCGGCATCGACTTCCACGCCGCGAGCGGCACGACCGTCCACGCGGTCGGCTCCGGCACCGTCGTCGAGGCAGGCTGGGGCGGGGCGTACGGCAACCAGATCGTGATCAAGATGGCCGACGGCATGTACACCATGTACGGCCACCTGTCGTCCATCGGCGTCTCGGTGGGCCAGACGGTCACCCCGGGCCAGCAGATAGGCCTCTCCGGCGCGACCGGCAACGCCACCGGACCGCACCTGCACTTCGAGGCCCGTACGACCTCCGAGTACGGCTCGGACGTCGACCCCGTCGCCTACCTGCGCTCGCACGGCGTGAACGTCTGACGACGTACCGCAAGATCTCCTGAGGCCCCGGCTCTTCAGCCGGGGCTTTCGGCGTTTCTGCTTCCCCGCTGTCCAAAAAATATCCCTGGATTCCGCCCCGCCGTCGGAAATTCCGGCTCCGTGCAATAGAGTCGCCGATACACGTCAATCATCGACGTTTCACGGGGATTAAGTCGGAGGTCGGTCATGCGTATTCCGGCGCACTCGGTGTGCACGGCGATCCGGGACGACATCGTCGCCGGTGTCTACGAGCGCGGCAGCCGGCTCACCGAGGAACTCCTCGCGCGCCGCTACGGCGTCTCGCGTGTCCCCGTGCGCGAGGCGCTGCGCACCCTGGAGGCCGAGGGCTTCGTGGTGACCCGGCGGCACGCGGGCGCGTGCGTCGCGGAGCCGACCGAGCAGGAGGCCGCCGACCTGCTGGAGATGCGGATGCTCCTGGAACCGCTCGGCGCCTCCCGGGCCGCCCAGCGGCGCACCGACGCCCATCTCAAGGTCCTGCGCGGCCTGGTCAGACTGGGCCAGGAGCGGGCCAGGAGGGGCAACAGCGAGGATCTGCGCTCCCTGGGGGGCTGGTTCCACGAGACGCTCGCCCAGGCCTCCGGCAGCCCCGCGCTGACCTCGATGCTGACCCAGCTGCGCCACAAGATCGCCTGGATGTACGCCGTGGAGGCCCCGGCCAACCCCGTGGAGTCCTGGGCGGAGCACGGCGCGATCGTCGACGCCGTGGCCCGCGGCGACAGTGAGCGCGCGCGTGCGCTCACCACGCTGCACTCCGAACGCTCGAGCGCGGTGCACCGGCTGCGCTTCGGCGTCCCGGAGCGGGTGAACGGTGTGAGGAACTCGCAACATCCCGTAAACATGTCGGGCCTGCGGCATTAACACGGGCGCCGTATACAAAGAGGGAACAATTCGCGGGGCATTACTTCTGCTGCCCGCGATCGGAAATTGCACCACCCTTGTGCGGGAAATGCGAAGGGCTCGCCCGGCAATTCGGACGAGCCCTTCTGTGGTGCCGTGATCAGACGGTCTCGGGAAGCTCCTCGAGCCCCTCGGAGACCAGCTTCGCCAGACGGTCGAGGGCGACGTCCGCGCCCTCGGCCTCGGAGGCGAGGACGATCTCCTCGCCGCCCTGGGCGCCCAGGCCGAGAACGGCCAGCATGGAGGCCGCGTTGACGGGGTTGCCGTCGGCCTTGGCGATCGTCACCGGGATACCTGCGGCCGTGGCGGCCCGGACGAAGATGGAAGCGGGGCGGGCGTGGAGGCCCTCGGCCCAGCCGACGTTGACGCGGCGCTCAGCCATGTGATGCTGCCCTTCAGTGTCTCAGGGTTGTCTAGACCAGTTTCCCACATGTGAAGCGTCTCCGGAGCGGTCCTGTGTCCCGTCCGGGGTGGGCAGTCGGACCGCGGCCTCGGCCCGACTTTCGTCCTTGTTCTCTTCTCGAAGGACTGCGGTGTTCTCCACAGACTGCCCCGCGCCGTTGTCGGACGCGAGCCGTACTCTGGGGC
Organism: Streptomyces sp. NPDC001157; assembly: GCF_053598255.1. Lineage (NCBI taxonomy): Bacteria > Bacillati > Actinomycetota > Actinomycetes > Kitasatosporales > Streptomycetaceae > Streptomyces > Streptomyces sp. NPDC001157. The sequence goes on along the minus strand of NZ_JBSFJW010000009.1, from coordinate 257,551 downwards.
CCATGCAGACCTCGCCGGACCGGCACGAGTACCCCGCCCACTGGGAGGCCGACGTGGTGCTGCGCGACGGCGGCACCGCGCGCATCCGCCCCATCACCGTTGATGACGCCGAGCGCCTGGTCAGCTTCTACGAGCAGGTTTCGGACGAGTCGAAGTACTACCGCTTCTTCGCGCCCTACCCTCGTCTGTCCGCAAAGGACGTCCACCGCTTCACGCACCACGACTTTGTGGACCGGGTGGGACTCGCGGCCACGGTCGGCGGCGAGTTCATCGCCACCGTACGCTATGACCGCATCGGTGCCGATGGCATGCCCGCGTCAGCTCCGGCCGACGAGGCCGAGGTCGCCTTCCTCGTGCAGGACGCCCACCAGGGGCGCGGCGTCGCCTCCGCCCTCCTCGAACACATCGGCGCGGTCGCCCGGGAGCGCGGCATCCGCCGCTTCGCCGCCGAGGTGCTGCCCGCCAACACCAAGATGATCAAGGTGTTCACGGACGCCGGGTACACCCAGAAGCGCAGCTTCGAGGACGGCGTCGTACGCCTGGAGTTCGACCTCGAACCCACCGACCGTTCCCTGGCCGTGCAGCGCGCGCGTGAGCAGCGCGCCGAGGCCCGGTCCGTACGGCGGCTGCTCGTGCCGGGCTCCGTCGCCGTCGTCGGCGCCGGCCGTGCCCCCGGCGGCGTGGGCCGCAGCATCCTCGACAACCTCCGCCGTGACGCCGGCTTCACCGGGGCGCTGTACGCCGTGAACAAGGCGCTCCCCGAAGACGTGAAGGAGCTCGACGGCGTCCCCGCCCACCGCTCGGTCCGGGACATCGACGGGCCCGTCGACCTCGCGATCGTCGCCGTGCCGGCCGAGCACGTCCCCGAGGCCGTCACCGAGTGCGGCGAGCACGGAGTGCAGGGACTCGTCGTCGTCTCCGCCGGGTACGCCGAGAGCGGGCCCGAGGGGCGCGAGCGCCAGCGCGAACTCGTGCGGCACGCGCGCACGTACGGCATGCGGATCATCGGGCCGAACGCCTTCGGGATCATCAACACGTCCCCGGACGTCCGGCTGAACGCCTCCCTCGCCCCCGAGATGCCCCGCCCCGGCCGGATCGGCCTGTTCGCCCAGTCCGGCGCCATCGGCATCGCACTGCTGTCCCGGCTGCAGCGACGCGGCGGCGGCGTCACCGGAGTCACGGGCGTGTCCACCTTCGTGTCGTCCGGCAACCGCGCGGACGTGTCCGGCAACGACGTCATCCAGTACTGGTACGACGACCCCGACACCGATGTCGTCCTCATGTACCTGGAGTCCATCGGCAACCCGCGCAAGTTCACCCGCCTCGCCCGTCGCACGGCCGCCGCGAAGCCCCTGGTCGTGGTCCAGGGCGCCGGATCCGCCCCGCAGGGACATGCCGTACGGGCCACGCGGTTGCCGCACGCGACGGTGTCCGCGCTGCTCAGACAGGCCGGCGTGATCCGCGTGGACACGATCACCGAGCTGGTCGACGCGGGCCTGCTGCTCGCACGGCAGCCGCTGCCGGCGGGCCCACGGGTGGCGATCCTGGGAAACTCCGAGTCCCTCGGGCTGCTGACGTACGACGCCTGCCTCTCCGAGGGGCTCAGGCCGCTGAGGCCCCTGGACCTGACCACCGGGGCCTCGGCGGAGGACTTCCATGTGGCGCTGCTGCGGGCGCTCGGGGACGACTCGTGCGATGCGGTCGTGGTCACCGCGATCCCGGCGATCGGCGAGGGGTCACCGGGGGAGGCCGAGCTGGCGGAGGCGCTGCGATCGGCCGCCGAGTCCGTTCCGGGCAAGCCCGTGCTCGTGGTGCACGTGGAGCTCGGCGGCCTCGCGGAGGCGCTGTCGGCCGCGACGAGCACGGCACCGCAGCCGGGCACCGCGGCGACCGGCACCCGCCGGCTGCGCCCCTCACAGCAACTGCCCCCTCCGGTGCGGACACAGGAACCCGCAGCCCCCGCCACCTGCTCCCGCCTCATCCCCGCCTACCCCGCCGCCGAGCGTGCCGTCCGTGCCCTCGGCGAAGCCGTGAAGTACGCGCAGTGGCGGCGCGAGAGCGCCGACCCCGGCAAGGTGCCCGAGTACGAGGACATCGACGAGAAGGGAGCCGCCCGGCTCATCGGCGGGATGCTCGCACGCGGGCAGGGGCTCACGCTCGGCACCGAGGACACCTGCGAGCTGCTCGGGCAGTACGGCATCCCCGTGCGCAGGGCGGTGCCCGCGTTCACCCCGGACGACGCCGTGCGGGCCGCCGAGACCCTCGGCTACCCCGTCGCCCTCAAGGCCACCGCCCCGCACCTGCGCCACCGCGCCGACCTGGGCGGCGTACGCCTGGATCTCGCGGACGAGGAGCAACTGCGCCGGGCGTACGCCGAGTTGACGGAACTGTTCGGAAAGCCGGAGGAGCTCAGGCCGGTCGTGCAGGGGATGGCGCCACGCGGCGTGGACACGGTGGTACGGGCCGTCATCGACCCGGCGGCCGGGGCCGTCCTGTCCTTCGGGCTCGCCGGAGCCGCCTCCCAGCTGCTCGGTGACATGGCGCACCGACTGGTCCCCGTCACGGACCGGGAGGCGAGCTCGCTGGTCCGGTCGATCCGGACGGCGCCGCTCCTGTTCGGCTGGCGCGGCTCGACGCCGGTCGACACTCCTGCGCTGGAAGAGCTGCTGCTGAGGGTGTCCAGGCTGGTCGACGACCACCCCGAGGTCGTCGCGGTGACCCTGGAGCCGGTCGTGGTCGCACCCCGTGGTCTGACCGTCCTCGGCGCCTCCGTCCGCCTCGCGCCGCCGCCCGCCCGCGACGACCTCGGGCCGCGCACCCTTCCCGTCTACTGAGACGTCCGCTCGGACAGCGCTGACCGGTGCCTCGCAGTCAGTGCGCCCCCGTAGGATGGACGTCATGGCCAAGACCAGTACGACGACCCAGGGGCTGCGCGCGGCGATCGAGCGCAGCGGCTACTACCCGGCCCTCGTGGCCGAGGCGGTGGAGGCCGCCGTGGGCGGCGAGCCCATCCGGTCGTACCTGGTCCACCAGGAGACCACCTTCGACGCCAACGAGGTGCGCAGGCACGTCACGGTGCTCGTCCTCACCGGCAACCGCTTCATCGTCAGCCACACCGACGAGCAGGCCGCGGACACCACCTCCCCGACGCCGTACGCCACGACCTCGACGGAGTCCGTGAAGCTCGGCCGGATCTCCTCGGTCGTGCTCAGCCGCGTGGTCGCCAACCCCGAGCAGTACCAGCCCGGCACCCTGCCCCGTGAGGTCGTCCTCACCATCGGCTGGGGCGCCGTCGCCCGCATCGACCTCGAACCCGCGGCCTGCGGCGACCCCAACTGCGACGCCGACCACGGGTACACGGGCAGCTCGACGGCGGACGACCTCAGCCTGCGCGTCAGCGAGGCAGGCGACGGGCCGGAGACCGTCCGCCAGGCGCTCGCCTTCGCCCAGTCGCTCTCCGAGGCCACCGCGGACACCACCCGCTGATGTCGCAGTCCGCTCCGTGGGACACCCACCCGGAACCCCTCACCGTCGACTCCGCGCCGCCGCCCGAGTACGGCAGCGGCTCCCTCGCCGACCTGCTGCCCACACTGGCCGCCGGCATGGCCGTACCGGGCATGACCGCCGCGATCACCGAGCTGACCCCTGCCGACCGGAACTGCGTGTTCCTGATCGACGGGCTCGGCTGGGAGCAGCTGAGGGCACACCCGGACGAGGCGCCCTTCATGACCTCGCTCCTCGGCACCTCGCGCGGCGGCACCGGTCGCCCCCTGACCGCCGGCTACCCGGCGACCACCGCGACCTCCCTCGCCTCCGTCGGTACCGGTCTGCCGCCCGGTGCGCACGGCCTGCCCGGCTACACCGTGCGCAACCCGGAGACCGGCGAGCTGATGAACCAGCTGCGCTGGCGGCCGTGGACGTCGCCGCGCGCCTGGCAGCCGTACCCCACCGTCTTCCAGCTGGCCGAACAGGCCGGCGTGCACGCCGCCCAGGTGACCTCGCCGACCTTCGAGAACACCCCGCTGACCAAGGTCGCGCTCAGTGGCGGAACGTTCCACGGGCGGCTGTCCGGCGAGGACCGCATGGACCTGGCCGCCGGGCAACTGGCCGCCGGCGACCGCTCCTTGGTCTACACGTACTACGCCGAGCTGGACGGCGCCGGCCACCGCTACGGCGTCGCGTCGGACACCTGGCGCGGCCAGCTCATGCATGTCGACCGCCTCGTCCAGCGCCTCGCCGAGCAACTCCCGCCGCGCACCGCGCTGTACGTCACCGCCGACCACGGCATGGTCGACATCCCCTTCGACGAGCAGCACCGCATCGACTTCGACGAGGACTGGGAACTGCGCGCCGGTGTCGCCCTGCTGGGCGGCGAGGGCCGCGCCCGGCACGTGTACGCGGTCCAGGGCGCCGAGAACGACGTACTCACCGTCTGGCGCGAGGTGCTCGGCGAGCAGTTCTGGGTCGCCTCCCGGGACGAGGCGATCGCGGCGGGCTGGTTCGGACCGCACATCGACGAGCGGGTGTACGCCCGCATCGGCGACGTGGTCGCGGCCGCCCGCGACGACGTCCTGATCATCGCCTCCGAGCGGGAGCCCAAGGAGTCGGCGATGGTCGGCAACCACGGCTCGATGACCCCTGCCGAGCAACTGGTCCCCCTGCTCGAAGTACGCTCCTGAGGCCCACCCTCCGATCCCCTTCACCGAAAGGTGCTCAACTCCCCATGCCCGAGCTGGTGTTCTTCTCCGGAACCATGGACTGCGGGAAGTCGACGCTGGCTCTGCAGATCGAGCACAACCGCTCGGCACGCGGCCTGGCAGGGATGATCTTCACCCGTGACGACCGCGCGGGCGAGGGCAAGCTCTCCTCCCGCCTCGGCCTGGTCACGGACGCGGTGGAGGTCGAGGACGGACAGGACCTCTACGCCTACCTCGTCGACCACCTCTCGCAGGGCGGCCGTGCGGACTACGTCATCGCGGACGAGGCGCAGTTCCTGGCACCGGAGCAGATAGACCAACTCGCTCGCGTGGTGGACGACCTGGGCCTCGACGTCTACGCCTTCGGCATCACGACCGACTTCCGCACCAAGCTGTTCCCCGGCTCCCAGCGCCTGGTCGAGCTGGCCGACCGCGTCGAGGTCCTCCAGGTGGAGGCCCTGTGCTGGTGCGGCGCCCGCGCCACGCACAACGCCCGGACGGTGGGCGGCGCCATGGTCGTCGAGGGCGCACAGGTCGTCGTCGGCGACGTCAACCAGTCGGAGGCAGTCGGCTACGAGGTCCTGTGCCGTCGCCACCACCGCCGCCGCATGACGGCGACGACGTCAGGCTCGGCGGCCCTGTCCCCGGACGTGCTGCCGGTCTCGCAGAGCTAGAAGGACCGCTCGGCCCCTACTGCGGGCTCTCGATCAGTGAGAAGCGGGCGCCCTCGGGGTCGGCGACCGTGGCCACGCGGCCGTGGGCGCTGTCCCTGGGGGACTTGAGGACGTGGCCGCCCAGGTCCACGAGGCGGGTGACTGCTTCGTCCGTGTCGGCGACTTCGAAGTACGTGATCCAGTGCGGGCCCCGATCGCGCGGCAGGGCGGTGCCCACGCCGTGGATGCCGGCGACCGGACGGCCCTCGATGTGCAGACTCACATAGTCGAAGTCGGCGGAGACGACCGGCTCCTCCTCGTAGCCGAAGACCGTCTCGTAGAACTTGGCCACGCTCGCCGACTCGAAGGTCAGCAGCTCGTTCCAGGCCGGAGTGCCGGGCACGCCCGTGAGAGCCGTGCCGAGGTGCTCGGCCGCCTGCCAGATGCCGAAGACGGCACCGGCGGGGTCCGAGCCGATCGCGAGACGGCCGGCCTCGGCGGCGTCCAGGGGCCCCACCCCGATCGTGCCGCCGCACAGCCGTACCGTCTCCGCGGTCAGGTCCACGTCGTCCGAAGCGAGGTAGGGCGTCCAGGCGATCGGCAGATGGCGGTCCGGCGGCAGCTGGCCGATGCCGGCCACCTCGTAGCCGTCGAGCAGGGCCCGTGCGTACGGGCCGAGCTGCTGGGGGCCCGGCTGGAACTCCCAGCCGAACAGCGCACCGTAGAAGTCCTGGGTCGCGGCCAGACCGTGCACCATCAGGCTCACCCAGCAGGGCGTGCCGGGTGCGTGCCGAGCGTGCGTCTCGCCGTTCGGGCCGGCCGACCCCCGTGCCTCCGTCATCGTCACTCTCTCCTCGACCCCTCGCGGTCGCCGTGTCGCTTCCGCACTCCGGATCTCCGTGCAGATGCTCGCACCACAGATGCGACCGCGCGCTCCGGGCGCGCCGCATGCCAGGAGGATGCCCGGTGTGCGGTTCGTCGTCCGTTTCTGTGCGATTGCCGACGGATGGCGATCAGCTGTACAGCATGTGCCCGAACCCGTACGCCTCGTGATCGGGCCTGTCCGGCCGAGCAGAGTAGCCGGACAGGGACGATGCGGCCACCCCGTGCGCAAGGATGGGGGCCATGAACGCCATCATCTCCGCGTCCGAACTCGCGAGCGCCCTGGCGGGGCCGCGCCCGCCCGTAGTGCTCGATGTCCGCTGGCAGCTCAGCGTGGCCAAGGCGGCCGGCGAGCCGCCCTTCGACGGCCGGGCCGCATACGCGGCCGGCCACATCCCCGGTGCCGTCTATGTCGACCTGGACTCGGAGCTCGCCTCCGCGCCCGGCGAACGCGGCCGCCACCCGCTGCCCGGCCTCGATGTCTTCGGCGCCGCGATGCGACGGGCGGGTGTCTCGGCCGGGACGCCGGTGATCGTGTACGACGGCGGGCAGGGCTGGGCCGCGGCCCGTGCATGGTGGCTGCTGCGCTGGACGGGTCACCCGGACGTGCGGGTCCTCGACGGCGGGTTGCCGTCGTGGGAGGGGCCGCTGGAGACGTCGGCACCCGCGCCGGCGGAGGGCGACTTCGAGCCGGTTCCGGGCGGTGCGGGGCTGCTGGACGCCGACGGCGCGGCGGCGCTCGCGCGGGCCGGGGTGCTGTTCGACGCGCGGGCGGGGGAGCGGTATCGCGGGGAGGTGGAGCCGATCGACCGGGTCGGCGGGCACATTCCCGGGGCGGTGTCGGCGCCCACGAACGAGAACGTGGGGGCGGACGGCCGGTTCCTGCCCGCGGAGGAACTGGCCGAGCGCTTCAAGGCTCTTGGCGCGGCCGACGGTTCGCCGGTCGGCGTGTACTGCGGTTCGGGTGTCTCCGGGGCGCACGAGGTGCTGGCACTGGCGGTCGCGGGGATCGACGCTGCGCTGTACGTGGGCTCCTGGTCGGAGTGGTCGTCGGACCCGACTCGCCCTGTTGCTGTGGGGGCTGATCCTCAGTAGCCCTGGGGTGCGGCGCGGGGTGGGTGCGCTTGCCGGCGCCGGCGGGTGCCGCCTTTCCTCGGGTCGGGAGCCGCCCTAGGCGGCACGCATGCCCGCAGGCTACGCCGGGTGGGGGGCTGCCCCAGGCGGTACGAGTGCTTGCGGGTTGGGCAGGGTCGGATGCCGCCCCAGGCGGTACGACCAGCGCGCAGGGCAGGCAGGGCCGCGCAGGGGCGGGGGCTGCCCCAGGCGACTCGCATGGCCGCAGGCTGCGCACGTGGCCGATCGGGTGCATGAGTGAGGGCCGTGCCCGGTCGGCGCGGCCCTCACCCCCGTACAGCCGTCTGCATGGCTGTGCGACCGACTACTCCTGCTTCTTGCGCCGTGTCCCGAACACGATCTCGTCCCAGCTGGGGACCGCCGCGCGGCGGCCGGGGCGGACGCCGTCGGCCTCGGCCTGGCGGTCCGTGGCGCCGACGAGGCGGTCGCGGTGGCTGGTGACCGAGCGGGGCATGAGGACGTCCGCGTAGGCGGAACCGGCCGAGGCCGCGGGGGCCGGGGGTTCCTCCTCCTCGGGTTCGGCAGCGGCGGCGGGCTCCTCCGGCGGTGGCGGCGGAGGAGACGCCTCTGCGGGGCGCTCCGGGACCACCAGGTCGCCGCGGAAGCTCGGTACCGCCTCCAACAGGCTGGTCAGCGAGTCCCGTTCACCCGAGCTCTCCTCGGCGGGCTCGGACGCCTGCGCAGGCAGGCTCGGCCGATCGAGGGCACGGTCCAGAGGGCGGTCGCGCGGCAGCCGTGCGATGCGCGGGACGAACGGAAAGCTGGGCTCCGGCGCGGCGAGGTCCTCGGACTCGCCGATCAGCGAGCGCGCCTCCTCGTCGACGGCCTGGACGAGCCGCCGGGGCGGGTCGTACGTCCAACTCGCCGAGTGCGGTTCGCCCGCGACCCGGTAGACCAGGAGGACCTCCCAGGTGCCGTCGTCGCGGCGCCAGGAGTCCCACTGCACGGTGTCCTTCTCGGCGCCGCGCAGCAGCAGTCGCTCCTGGACGGCCTCGCCGAGCTGGGGTCCGGCGTTCTCGCCGGGCCGCCGGACGGGTGTCTTGCGGGCCCGCTCGGCCATGAACGCGCGCTCCGCGAGCACGGGGCCCTCGAAGCGTCGTACGCGGTCGACGGGGATACCGGCGAGCTGGGCGACTTCTTCCGCGGAGGCACCGGCGCGTATACGCGCCTGGATGTCACGGGGGCGGAGATGGCTCTCCACCTCGATCTCGATCTGGCCGAGGCGGGGCCGGTCGCCGCGGACGGCGGCACGCAGCCGTTCGTCGATCGGAAGCGTGTACTCCGTTGCGTCGGCAGCCTTCAGCACCAGCCGTGTGCCGTCATTCGAGACGGCCACGACACGCAGTTCGGGCATGGGGACCTCCCGGGTGGTGCCTGCCGACGTCACGTGCGTCGCTGCTTCCGCTAGTCGAGTGTGGCCTGCCCGGGTGCAGCCTGCCACAACCTTGCCGAGTTGCCCGGCGTGTCGGGCCAGGGCCCTGGATCGCCGTTATGGCACGGTTACCTATTCGCAACGCTAAGTGACCAACTCCGTCACCCTGTGCAACTGGCCCCCTCCCGGCGGTCCTTGAAGGTCACGGACGCCCTGGCGGGAGACCGGACCCAGGGCTCGCAACAGTACTCCATTCGGGCCACGTGCGTGGATTGGCGCGCCGCCCAACTTCTGGCAACGGACCGGACGCGGCCGCCCGTTGCGCGGATTCCGGGATCTTGAACGTGGCGTACTTCACGGAATCGGCAGAAACGGAACCAATGGCTACGGCCCCAACACCCGCCGCAGGTAGTCGTTCTGGAAGCGCCGGTCCGGGTCGAGCCGGTCCCGCAGCGCGGTGAACTCGCCGAAGCGCGGGTAGACCCCGGAGAAGTACTCGGCGTCCCGTGTGTGCACCTTGCCCCAGTGCGGCCGGCCCTCGTGAGCGGTGAAGATGCGCTCGGCGGCGGTGAAGTACGCCTGATAGGGCGTCCCCCGGAACATGTGGACGGCGACGTACGCGCTGTCGCGGCCCGATGCCGTGGACAGGGTGATGTCGTCGGCGGGAGCCGTGCGCACCTCGACGGGGAAGCTGATCCGCAGACCGGAGCGGTCCAGCATCGTCTTCAGTTCGCGCAGCGTCTCCGTGAGGGCCTCGCGCGGAACGGCGTACTCCATCTCCACGAAGCGCACCCGGCGCGGTGAAGTGAAGACCTTGTACGGAATATCGGTGTAAGTGCGCGAGGACAGGGCCTTGCTGGAGATCTGGGCGATCGTCGGGACGGTCGCGGGCGCCGCGCGACCCACCAGCTGGGCCACCTGGAAGACGCCGTTGGAGAGGAACTCGTCCTCGAACCAGCCCGCGATCTTGCTCACCGGCTTCTCGGGGCCCGCGCTGCGGTTGTTGCGCTTGGTGTTGGTGGAGCCGGTGTGCGGGAACCAGTAGAACTCGAAGTGCTCGTTCTCGGCCCACAGTTCGTCGAACTCGGCGAGCACCCTGTCGAAGGGCATCGGTTCCTCCCGCGCCGTGAGGAGGAAGATCGGCTCCACGGCGAAGGTGATCGCGGTGACGACACCGAGGGCGCCGAGGCCGATCCGGGCGGCCGCGAAGACCTCCGGGTTCTCCTTCTCGGAGCAGGCGAGCACCGATCCGTCGGCCGTGACCAGCTCAAGTCCCTTGATCTGCGCGGCGATCGAGGCCGACTCGCGGCCCGTGCCGTGCGTGCCGGTGCTGGTGGCGCCGGAGATCGTCTGCTCCATGATGTCGCCCATGTTGGTCAGCGACAGACCCTCGCGGGCCAGAGCCATGTTGAGCCTCTTGAGCGGGGTGCCGGCCTCCACCGTGACCGTCATGGCATCGCGATCAATCTTGCGGATGCCGGTCAACAGTTGAGGGCGGATCAACACACCGTCGGTGGCCGCGATGGACGTGAAGGAGTGCCCCGTGCCGATGGCCTTCACCGTCAGCCCGTCCTGAGCGGCCTGCCGTATCGCCGCCGACAGTTCCTCCACGGAGGCCGGCTCGACCTCCCGCGCGGGACGGGCCGTGACGTTGCCGGCCCAGTTACGCCACGTGCCGTTCTTCCCGCTCGCTGTGCTGCTCAACGACGCCTCCCCGACGCGGAGCCGGCCTGCTGAGCCGGCGGTACCCGAGGAAACCGACCGCGACCGCGACGGCCCCGGACACCGCCGGAACCCCGTACCCGGCACGCGCGCCGGCCGCGTCGATGACCCAGCCGGCCACCGAGGAGCCGAGTGCGACACCGACCGCGAGGCCGGTGCTCACCCAGGTCATGCCCTCGGTCAACTGTGCGCGTGGTACGTGCTCTTCGATCAGGGACATGGTGGTGATCATCGTGGGAGCGACGGCCATGCCCGCAACGAACAGCGCCACGGCCAGAAACGGCAAGTTTCCGACCAGTAGGAGGGGGATCATACTCACGGCCATCGCGCATATGCCCAGCAGCCAGCGGCGTGCGGGCACCCCCTTGAAGTGCCGCAGCCCGAACACCGCTCCGGCCGCGCAGGAACCCGCCGCGTACAGCGCAAGCACAAGGCTCGCGGCGGCCTTGTGGCCCCGCTCGTCGGCGAAGGCCACGGTGACCACGTCGACGGAACCGAAGATCGTCCCGGTCGCCACGAAGGTGGGCACGAGGACCTGCAGGCCACGCGCGCGCAGTGCCGTACCACCGCCGTGCTGCTCCCGGGGGTGTGGATCGGGCTCGGTGGCGCGCTGGGCGGTCAGCCAGAAGACGCCGGTCGCCAGGAAGCAGGCGGCGAGCAGCGGCCCCGCCTCCGGGAACCAGGCCGTGGACAGACCGATGGAGATGATCGGCCCGAAGATGAAGCACACCTCGTCCACCACCGACTCGAAGGAGTACGCGGTGTGCAGCTGCGGAGTGCCCCGGTACAGGGCCGCCCAGCGAGCGCGGATCATCGCGCCGAGGCTCGGCACCGAGCCGATGCCGGCGGCGCACACGAACAGCACCCCGTCCGGCCACCGGAAGTGTGAGGCGAGCAGCAGCCCGGCCGCCGAGGCGAGCGCGACGAGCGTCGCGGGCCGCAGCACCCTGCGCTGCCCGTACTGGTCCACCAGCCGGGATATCTGCGGCCCGATCGCCGCGGCCGCGAGCGCGATGGTCGCCGACAGGGCGCCTGCGAGCCCGTAGCGCCCGGTGAGCTGGGAGATCATCGTGACCACGCCGATGCCCATCATCGACAGCGGCATCCGGCCGATGAGGCCCGCGGCGGAGAACCCCTTGGTGCCGGGGGCGGCGAACAGGGCGCGGTAGGGGCTGGGCACGGGGTCTCCGATGGCTACGGCTCAGAAAGGTGCTGGCGACGACAGCGGTGCTGGCTGGAACTCAGTAAGGTGCGAACTTGGCTGATACAGCTTACGAGTGAGGTCACCCTAATGCACCCGGCGATTCGGCCGGTGAACGCGTCCGGAATGCGGCCCGCCGCTCGCTCGTCACCCCGCCGTTTCCCGGCTGTCAGTGCCGGGTGGCAGGATCGACCCATGTCAGACGCGCTCGATGCCACCCCCTACGACGCCCTGCTCCTGCTCTCGTTCGGCGGCCCGGAAGGCCCGGACGACGTGGTCCCGTTCCTGGAGAACGTGACGCGCGGGCGGGGCATCCCCAAGGAACGCCTGAAGGAAGTCGGGCAGCACTACTTCCTGTTCGGCGGGGTCAGCCCCATCAACGACCAGAACCGCGCCCTGCTGGACGCCCTCCGCAAGGACTTCGCGGACCACGGCCTGAACCTTCCGGTCTACTGGGGCAACCGCAACTGGGCGCCCTATCTGACGGACACCCTGCGAGAGATGGTCGCCGAGGGCCACCGCCGCATCCTGGTCCTCGCCACCAGCGCCTATGCCTCGTACTCGGGCTGCCGTCAGTACCGCGAGAACCTCGCCGACTCGCTCGCCGAGCTGGAGGCCGAGGGCCTGGAGCTGCCGAAGATCGACAAGATCCGGCACTACTTCAACCACGAGGGCTTCGTGGAGCCCATGATCGAGGGCGTGCTGCAGTCCTTGGCCGACCTCCCCGAGGACGTCCGGGACGGAGCGCACATCGCCTTCTCGACGCACTCGATCCCCACCGCGTCCGCCGACACCTCGGGCCCGGTCCAGGACCACGGGGACGGCGGCGCGTACGTCGAGCAGCATCTGGAGGTCGCTCAGCTGATCGCCGACGCGGTCCGCGAGCGCACCGGCATCGACCACCCCTGGCAGCTCGTCTACCAGTCACGCTCCGGCGCCCCGCACATCCCGTGGCTCGAGCCCGACATCTGCGACCACCTGGAGGAGCGGCAGGCGGCCGGCGCCCCGGCGGTCGTCATCGCCCCCATCGGTTTCGTCTCCGACCACATGGAGGTCCTCTACGACCTCGACACGGAGGCCAAGGCGAAGGCCGGGGAGCTGGGCCTGCCGATGCGCCGCTCCGCCACCGTGGGCGCCGACCCGCGCTTCGCCGCCGCGATCCGCGACCTCGTCCTGGAGCGGGCGTCCGTGGAGCGCGGCGAGGAGGTCACGCCCTGCGCCCTGGGCGCGCTCGGCGCGAGCCACAACCTCTGCCCGGTCGGCTGCTGCCCGGCCCGCGCCCCCCGCCCGGCCGCCGCCGGCGCCGACAGCCCCTACGTGTGAGGAGCCCCGTGACCGACCCCCTGCATCAGGAACTGCTCGCCCTCGCCCAGGAGGCCGCCCGCCGCGCCGGGGAGCTGCTGCGGGACGGCCGCCCGGCCGACCTCGCGGTCGCCGCGACCAAGTCGAGCCCGATCGACGTGGTGACCGAGATGGACATCGCGGCGGAGAAGCTGATCACGGACCTGATCTTCGAGCACCGCCCGGACGACGGCTTCCTCGGCGAGGAGGGTGCCTCCACCGAGGGCACCAGCGGGATCCGATGGGTGATCGACCCGCTCGACGGCACGGTCAACTACCTGTACGGGCTGCCCACTTGGGCCGTCTCCATCGCGGCCGAGCAGGACGGCGAGACCGTCGTCGGGGTCGTCGCGGCCCCGATGCGCGGCGAGACGTTCCACGCGGTCCGCGGCGGCGGAGCGCGCGCCACGGGCGCCTGGGAGGGCGAGCGCGAGCTGGCCTGCCGTCCCGCGCCGCCCCTCGACCAGGCCCTGGTCTCCACGGGCTTCAACTACGTCACCGAGGTCCGCACCCACCAGGCCGAGGTCGCGCAGAAGCTGATCCCCCTGCTGCGCGACATCCGGCGCAGCGGCTCGGCCGCCGTCGACCTGTGCGACGTCGCGGCCGGCCGCCTCGACGGCTACTACGAGCGCGGGCTGCACCCATGGGACCTCGCCGCCGGGGACCTCATCGCCCGGGAAGCGGGCGCGCTGACCGGTGGACGCCCCGGAGAGCGCCCCGCTCACGCTCTGACGATCGCCGGCACCCCGGGCGTCTTCGAGCCCCTCCAGCGCCTCCTGGAGGACTTCGGCGCCTGGCACGACTGAGGGCCGTACGGCGGGGCGACATCGCCACCAACGGGCGGTGAACACCGTCGTACGACAACGCGGCGGGCCCCCGGCGCTGGATTCGCCGGGGGCCCGCTGTCGTGCGTACGTGCTGATCAGACGCAGACGCTAGGCGCCGACCTCCACACCGTGCTCGGCGGCGAGGCGGCGCAGGTCGTCGAGCTCGCCCTGCTCCACCTCGACGAGGAAGTCGTCGCCCTCGTCGCGAGCCCGCGTCAGGTCGGACTCGGTCGTCCTTATGCGCTGCAGAAGTCCTGCGGTGAATGCGTCCATGCTGCGCCCCCTCGTCCTGGGTCGTGGGTCGGTGGCACGGGGGTGTGCCGTTGGGAAGGGGCGATCACGTCTCCATCAGGTGCCCGGCACACGGGCGCCGGGGGTGGCGACGGTGCCGGACACCCACGCCCACTCTGCGGAAAGCGGATTGCGCCGTACCGCATGGTGCTGCGGCACTAGCAGAGCGTGATCGCGGGGTATGAACCGTCCTCCCCGCCCTTCCTCCCACGAAAACCTCAACCGGCCGAGAAAATTCCCGAGGCCGCACCCAGGGCGGCTCAGAGGCAAGCGTGGCGCCGAGCTCTAGGTGTGGAGCCTGCTCTCCGCCTGGTAGCTGGTGCTCTTGACCCAGGCATACGTTCCGCCACAGCTGTAGGACGAGGTCGCATTGTCAGTTGTCTTGACCCACGAACCCTCGAACGACGCGACGACGCCGCGGCTGTCGACACACTTGACGATGACGCGCACGTACCCCCATCCGCCAGTACAGGCCGCGTACCCCCTGATGGCCTTGCTGTCCGTCCAGCTGGAGCAGCCGGTCGGCCCACTGACCGCCGTTGCCGGAGTGGCCACGGCGACACCGGAGGCGACCAGGGCGGCCACACCCATGGCGACAGCGCTCGTCATTTTCTTCATAGAAAACACAAATTCCCCTTTTGCGGAGCTGGTCAGGCTCTGCGGGCTTGCGCCTCCGCGAAACAGCCGATCCGACGCGGCTTGCGTATGGCTTGATCCCCTGCCCGTCATGAGCACGCTAACCCTACAGGGCCTGGAACAGCGGGAGTCGGGAGGTTCTCCCGCGGCCGTCTTACAGCCGACTTACGGCCGAAAAGGGCAGGATGGGGGCACACACTCATGGTGGACCCTGCCCACATACCCCTCTGCCCGCGCGCCCGCCCGGCGCTACGCGGGTGGACATCAGGAAGGACAAGCGACGTGCGCGTACTCGTCGTCGAGGACGAGCAACTGCTCGCCGATGCGGTGGCCACCGGACTGCGCCGGGAGGCCATGGCCGTCGACGTCGTGTACGACGGTGCGGCCGCCCTGGAGCGCATCGGCGTCAACGACTACGACGTGGTCGTCCTCGACCGCGACCTCCCGCTCGTCCACGGCGACGACGTCTGCCGCAAGATCGTGGAACTCGGCATGCCCACGCGCGTGCTGATGCTCACGGC
This sequence comes from Streptomyces sp. NPDC001157, assembly GCF_053598255.1. Classification (NCBI taxonomy): domain Bacteria; kingdom Bacillati; phylum Actinomycetota; class Actinomycetes; order Kitasatosporales; family Streptomycetaceae; genus Streptomyces; species Streptomyces sp. NPDC001157. The sequence continues at coordinate 242,274 of NZ_JBSFJW010000009.1, read as the reverse complement.
CTCCGGCGACGTCAGCGACCGCGTCGAGGGCCTGGAGATCGGCGCCGACGACTATCTCCCCAAGCCCTTCGCGTTCAGCGAGCTCATCGCACGCGTGCGTGCCCTCGGCCGGCGCACCAGTGTGCCGCTGCCGCCGGTCCTGGAGCGTGCGGGCATCAAGCTCGACCCCAACCGCCGCGAGGTCTTCCGTGACGGTAAGGAGGTCCAGCTCGCGCCCAAGGAGTTCGCCGTCCTGGAGGTGCTGATGCGCTCCGAGGGCGCCGTCGTCTCCGCGGAGCAACTCCTCGAGAAAGCCTGGGACGAGAACACCGACCCGTTCACCAACGTCGTGCGCGTGACCGTGATGACGCTGCGCCGCAAGCTGGGGGAGCCGCCGGTCATTGTGACCGTCCCCGGCTCCGGCTACCGGATCTGATCCCCGTGGCCACAACGCCCGTACCTCCCCAGGCCCCGCCGAAGCCCACCTGGGACCCCAGAAGGCCGGTGCCGGCGCCTCCCTGGCTGCGTCCGACCATCCGGATACGGCTGACGCTGCTGTACGGCGGCATGTTCTTGATCGCGGGCATCCTGCTGCTCTCGATCATCTACCTGCTCGCCGCGCACGCACTGAACGTGGGCAGCGAGCTCCCGTTCAAGATCCTCTCGGGCCAGCTGACCAGCGACAGCTGCAACTTTCCGTCTCAGCCGTCGGTGACCCAGATCAACCACGCCATGAACGAGTGTGTGAACGACCAGCGCCAACACGCCCTCGATGACCTGCTCAGCCGCTCCCTGCTCGCCCTCCTGGGCCTCGCGATCATCGCCTTCGCCTTCGGCTACGCCATGGCCGGCCGGGTGCTCTCCCCGCTCGGCCGGATTCTCCGCACCGCGCGCGCCGTGGCCGGCTCGGACCTGTCCCGCCGGATCGAGCTGGACGGCCCGGACGACGAGATCAAGGAACTGGCCGACACCTTCGACGACATGCTGGAGCGCCTGCAGCGCGCTTTCACCGCCCAGCAGCGCTTCGTCGGCAACGCCTCGCACGAGCTGCGCACACCCCTCGCGATCAACCGCACGCTCCTCGAGGTGCACCTGTCCGACCCGAACGCCCCGGCGGAGCTGCACCAGCTCGGCAAGACGCTGCTGGCGACCAACGAGCGCAGCGAGCAGCTGGTCGAGGGCCTGCTGCTGCTCGCCCGCAGCGACAACCAGATCGTCGAGCGCAAGCCGGTGGACCTCGCCGAGGTCGCCGAGCAGGCCGTCGACCAGGTGCGCTCGGAGGCGGAGGCCAAGGGCGTGGTGATCCGCGGCGAGCAGAAGCCCGCAGTCGTGCAGGGCAACGGCGTGCTCCTGGAGCGGATCGCGCTGAACCTGGTGCAGAACGCCGTGCGGTACAACGTGCCGGAGGACGGCTGGGTCGAGGTCACCACCGAGGTCCGGCACGGCCAGGCGGTCCTGGTCGTGTCGAACACGGGGCCCGTCGTACCGGCGTACGAGATCGACAATCTCTTCGAGCCCTTCCGGCGCCTGCGCACGGAGCGCACGGGTAGCGACAAGGGCGTCGGCCTCGGCCTCTCCATCGCCCGGTCCGTGGCCCGGGCTCACGGCGGGCACATCTCGGCCCAGCCCCGTGAGGGGGGTGGACTCGTGATGCGCGTCGCGCTCCCGATCTGAGATCATGTCGCCGACACACAGGGATGTTCGCTTTGCGCGGAATTTTCTGGCCGCCGAACGGCGCATCCCATGTGTGATCGATCACAAGGGCGATTTTCCAGCCATCTACTCTCCGTGATCATGAGGACTGCCGTAAAGCCGGGAAAATCCGGGTTTTCGGGTGTCCTGATCACGGGAAGTACAGGGTGAGGCGCCTTTGAAGAGCGGTAGGGGGACCGTGTACGGTCCCGTTCGCCATCCAAGCCGATCACTCTTGAGGAGTCCGGTTGGGTGTCGATTGAGTAACAGACCTTGATGTGAGGCAAAATCTCCGCCTCGGGTCGGGCACAAGTCCGGCCTCTCACGCGTTACGTGCGCTGGAGACACCGCAGACACCCAGAGGGGGAGAGCGCGACATGGCAACGGATTACGACACCCCACGCAAGACCGACGACGACGTCGACTCGGACAGCCTTGAAGAGCTGAAGGCCAGGCGGAACGACAAGTCGACGTCCGCAGTGGACGTCGACGAGTTCGAGGCCGCCGAAGGCCTGGAGCTGCCCGGCGCGGACCTCTCGAACGAGGAGTTGGCCGTCCGGGTGCTGCCCAAGCAGCAGGACGAGTTCACCTGCATGAGCTGCTTCCTGGTGCACCACCGCAGCCAGCTGGCCCGGGAGAAGAACGGTCAGCCGATCTGCCGCGACTGCGACTGAGGTCGGGTCGGCCGTGACTGGCTCGACCCCTCCTTGGAAGCGCCGCTCCCCTTTGCCGGGAGCGGACGAAGGGCCGCCCGACGGCCCTGATGGCGCGCGTGACGACGAGCGGGGCCCATCCGGTACGACACCGGGTACGACAGGGTCGGGGTCGGCCTCGCTCGAACCGGTGGCCGGCCGGGTTGACCTCCCGGCCCCGTCGCGGACACCCGTGCCCGTCGCCAGGCGGGCCGGGATGATCCGCGACAAGGCCAGGGAAGGGGTCCGCAGGGGCGGCAGCGCCGCCAGGGCGGGCCTCGCGTATGTCGCCGACCGGATCATCGAGAACGCCCCGCGGATCCCCGTGAGGGATCTCGCGGCGCTCCGCAGACAGTTCCCGGGCCTGGGGCCCGAGCAGCTCGCGGACAAGCTCGTGGCGGGCGCGGCTGCCGCCACCTCGACGGTCGGCGCGGGGATCGGAGCGGCGGCGATGCTGCCGGTACCGCCCGCGATGCCGACGGAACTGGCTGCCGAGATCACCGGGGTCGCGGCGATCGAGCTGAAACTGATCGCCGAACTCCACGAGGTCTACGGCGTACGCCCGCCCGGCGACCTCAAGCAGCGCAGCACCGCGTATCTCAACTCCTGGTCGGGAGAGCGCGGTATCGACGTGACCAAGCCGTCGACCGTGAGTTCCGCGCTGAACGGCCCCATGAAGCGCGAACTGCGCCAGCAGATCATGAAACGCATGGTCCGCGACCTGCCGAACCTCATGCCCTTCATGGTGGGAGCGGCTGTGGGGGCGGTCATGAACCGCCGGGACACCAAGAAGCTCGCGGCGCGGATCCGCAAGGACCTGAGAAAGGTCCAGGTGCCCTGGGACGCGCTCCCCGAACTCCCGCCCCTGGAGGCCCCGGAGCGACCGCTGGAGCTCGGGGGCGACTCAGCGGGCTGAGAGCCGTTACGCCACGGCCTCCCGGGCCGTCCTCAGCGCCTCCGCGAGGCGCTCCGGCTCCCGCGTCGACAGGTACAGATACGGCGTCGGGTCCTCGGGGTCGGTGACCTCCACCCGCAGGGCCGTGGGGATGTAGGCGCGCAGCAGCAGGAAGGCGCGGGTGTCGGCCTTGTAGGTGCGCCAGGCGCGCGCCTCCTCCGGGTCCAGGACCTCCGCCTTGCCCAGTGCCGTGACCGGGATCTTCGCCTCGCCCGCGATCAGTGAGCCGCCCACCACACGGATGCGGACCGAGCCGTACGCGCTCGCCGCCACCGCCATCGCCGCAGTGCCGCCGACCAGGCCGCCGAGCAGCGGCAGGGTGCCGAAGGGCAGCAGGATGAGGGCGAAGGAGACGCCCACCAGGAAGGAGATCAGCCACCACGAGCGCGGGGCCGTGAGGCGTTCTTCGTAAGGGGTGGCGGAGAGCTGCATGCAGCCAAGCTTGGCATGGTGTCCGGATTTGGTGGACGCGCGGGTAAGGTCTGCGGCTGTGAGTGGTACTTCCCCAGCTCTTCAGCCTCCCGCAGACGCGGTGAAACCGGTGCGGCACCCTGATGCTCCCGTGCCCGGTGAGCTGCTCGGTGCCCACTACGAACAGTGTTTCGGATGTGGCGGCGAGCAGCCCCATGGACTGCATCTGGAGGCGCGGGCCGGCGAAGGCGTCACGATCACCGCGGAGTTCACCGTCCAGCCTGCTCACCAGGGGGCGCCCGGACTGGCCCACGGCGGGGTGCTGGCCACCGCCCTGGACGAGACCCTCGGCTCGCTGAACTGGCTGCTCAGGACGATCGCCGTGACCGGGCGGCTGGAGACGGACTTCGTGCGACCCGTTCCGGTCGGGACGGTGCTGTATCTGGAGGCCGAGGTCACTGCGGTGGCCGGCCGCAAGATCTACTCGTCCGCCACCGGACGCATCGGCGGCCCGGACGGGCCCGTGGCCGTCCGCGCCGACGCGCTCTTCATCGAGGTGAAGGTCGACCACTTCATCGACAACGGCCGCCCGGAGGAGATCCGGGCCGCCATGAACGACCCGGACCAGATCCGGCGCTCCCGTGCCTTCGAGGTGAACCCGTGAGCCGTGACCCCGTGAACGTGCTGATCCGGCGCGTCGACCCCGACGTACCCCTTCCGTCGTACGCACATCCCGGTGACGCGGGCGCCGATCTGCGTACCACCGAAGGGTGTGAACTGAAGCCGGGTGAGCGGGTCGTGCTGCCCACGGGGGTGTCGATCGCGCTCCCGGAGGGGTACGCGGCCTTCGTGCACCCCCGGTCGGGGCTCGCCGCCCGCTGCGGTGTTGCCCTGGTGAATGCCCCGGGGACGGTTGATGCCGGGTACCGTGGGGAGATCAAGGTGATCGTGGTGAATCTCGACCCGCGCGAGGCCGTGCGGTTCGAGCGCTTCGACCGGATCGCCCAACTGGTCGTCCAGCAGGTCGAGAAGGTCCGCTTCCAGGAGGTCGCGGAGCTTCCCGGGTCGGCGCGGGCCGAAGGGGGCTTCGGGTCCACCGGAGGTCATGCCGCGGTGGCCGGGACGAGCAGCACAATCGGTCAGGCCGCCATGGGCGGCACTACGGGTGGGAATCGATACGCTTCGGTCGTATCCGACCGGGAAGGACAGTGACGTGTTCGGACGTCGCAACAAGAAGGGTGCCGCCGAGGACGCGGCCGGCGAGGCCGAGCAGGTCGTCGACTACGTCGACACTGAGGCGGACGACGAAGAGCGCGAGCGTGTGAGGCTCGAGCCCGAGCCGCGGCCCGACGGGCCCTGGGACAGCTCGGAGGTGCGCGACCCGGCCGAGGGGCGCGTGGACCTGGGCGGACTCTTCGTGCCCGGAGTCGACGGCATGGAGCTGCGGGTCGAGGTCGCAGGCGACGCGATCGTCGCGGCGACCGTCGTGCTGCGCGACAGCGCCATCCAGCTGCAGGCCTTCGCCGCACCCAAGCGCGAGGGCATCTGGGGCGAGGTGCGCGAGGAGATCGGCTCGGGCATCACCCAGCAGGGTGGCATCATCGACGAGGTCGAGGGCCCGCTGGGCTGGGAGCTGCGGGCCCAGGTGCCGGTGCAGCTGCCGGACGGCACGGGCGGTTTCCAGGTCGTACGGTTCGTCGGTGTGGACGGCCCGCGCTGGTTCCTGCGTGGTGTGATCTCGGGTCAGGGCGCGGTGCAGCCGCAGGCGGCCGGTCTGCTCGAACAGATCTTCCGGGACACGGTCGTGGTCCGCGGTGAGGGCCCGATGGCACCCCGCGACCCGATCGTCCTGAAGCTGCCGAACGACGCCCAGATGGTCCCCGAGGGGGTCCAGCAGGAGGAGGGCTCGCGCTTCTCCGGCGGCATGGGACAGCTGCAGCGCGGACCGGAGATCACCGAGGTCCGCTAGGCGTTCGCCGGGCACGACGTCCGAGAGCCGCACCCTTCGGGGTGCGGCTCTTTTGCGTGCGTGGCCTCTTGACGACGGATTGGTCTGTACCTACGGTCTCCGCTCAACGCGTCTGTTCATAAAGGCGCTTAACGTTCACATACGAGAACGGATGACCCCCGCCATGCGCCGTACCGCACTCCTTGCGACCGCCTCCGCGCTTGTCGTGGGCATGATCGCCTGGCCCGCCGCCCGCCATGCCGACGCCGCCCCCACCGCCTTCGTGCACCCCGGAGTCACCGTCTCCAAGGCGCAGATGGACTTCACCCGCAGCAAGGTCGATGCAGGTGCCCAGCCCTGGAAGAGCGCTTTCGACCAGATGATGGCGAGCAAGTACGCCGACCTGAACCGCACGCCGAAACCGCGGGCGACGGTCGAGTGCGGCTCGTACTCGAACCCCGACCACGGCTGCACGGACGAGCGTCAGGACGCGATAGCCGCGTACACCGACGCACTCGCCTGGTACATCACCCGCGACGACCGGTACGCGAAGAAGGCGATCGAGCTGATGGACGCCTGGTCCGCCGTGATCAAGGAGCACACCAACAGCAACGCGCCCCTGCAGACCGGCTGGGCGGGCTCCTCCTGGCCGAAGGCCGCCGAGATCATCAAGTACACGTACACCGGCGCCTGGCCGAACTCCGGCCGCTTCGCGACCATGCTCCGCAATGTCTACCTCCCCGAGATCATCAACGGCTCCGACTCCAACGGCAATTGGGAACTGTCGATGATGGAGGCCGCGGTCGGCATCTCCGTCTTCCTCGAGGACAGGACGTCGTACGACAAGGCCATGGCGAAGTTCCGGACCCGTACGGCCGCGTATGTCTATCTCTCCTCGGACGGCGATCTGCCGAAGACGGTGCCCAGCCAGCACCTCGACACCAAGGCGAAGATCGTCAGCTACTGGCAGGGGCAGTCCACCTTCGTCACCGGGCTCACCCAGGAGACCTGCCGCGACCTCACCCACACGGGGTACGGCATCTCCGCGATCTCGCACGTGGCCGAGACCAGCCGGATCCAGGGCCAGGACCTCTACGGCACCGACGTCGGCGAGCGGCTGCGGCAGGCGCTGGGGTTCCAGGCCAAGTACCAGCTGGGCGCCGCGGCGCCCAGCTGGCTGTGCGGCGGCTCGCTGAAGCTCGGGCTCGGACCCGTCACCGAGGTCGGCTACAACGCCCTGCACAACCGCCTCGGCATCGCCATGAGCAACACCCAGACGCTGACCGAGCAGCAACGCCCGGCCGGCAGCAACAACCTCTTCGTCGCCTGGGAGACCCTCACTCACGGGGACAATCCGAGCTGACCGACCGTTGAAGGACCGGGCGCCGGGTGACGATACTGACGCCCGGCCGACGGCTGCACGGGGGAGGGCGCATGAGCCAGGTGGTCACCGAGACCATGGTGCGGGTCGAGAACGTCCACAAGTCCTACGGCGGGGGAGCGGCCGCCGTGCACGCCCTGCGCGGTGTCTCCTTCGAGGTGCCGCGCGGCGAACTCGTGGCCCTCAAGGGGCGCTCGGGATCGGGCAAGACGACGCTCCTCAACATCGTCGGCGGACTCGACGCACCGGACGAGGGGCGGGTGCGCGTCGACGGCCTCGACCTGTCGGAGCTCGGCGAGGACGGACTCCTCGCCCTGCGGCGCGACCGCGTCGGCTTCGTGTTCCAGTCCTTCGGGCTCATCCCGATCCTCACGGCCGCCGAGAACGTCGGCGTGCCGATGCGGCTGCGCCGGGCCGAGGTGCGCGAGCGCGAGGAGCGTGTCGAACTGCTGCTCGCCCTCGTCGGCCTCGCCGAGCACGCGGGGCAGCGGCCCGGCGAGCTGTCCGGCGGCCAGCAGCAGCGGGTCGCCATCGCCCGCGCCCTCGCCAACAGCCCCTCGCTCCTCGTCGCCGACGAGCCGACCGGTCAGCTGGACGCGGAGACCGGTCACGACGTCATGGAGCTGCTGCGGGCCGTCGTCGACAGCGAACAGGTCACCGCCCTGGTCGCCACCCACGACGCGACCCTGCTGGACCTCGCCGACCGGGTGCTGGAGCTGCGGGACGGGGAGATCGTCGAGTCCTGAGCGACCCGGCGTCAGAGTTCCGTCAAAGACGGCTCCGAGGCCCCTCCCGGGACCTTTTGTCGCGATTGCTGGCCGTAAGGTCGACGCTGCGTAGGCAGCAGTGACCGGAAGACAATGGGGCCATGGGACGCGGCAAGCTTCGGATCTACCTCGGTGCGGCACCGGGCGTCGGCAAGACGTACGCGATGCTCTCCGAGGCGCACCGGCGGGTGGAGCGTGGCACCGACTGCGTGGTGGCCTTCGTGGAGCACCACGGGCGGCCGCGCACCGAGGTGATGCTGCACGGCCTCGAACAGGTGGCGCGCAAGGAGCTGGCGTACCGGGGCACGACCTTCACCGAGATGGACGTCGATGCCGTCCTCGCCCGAAGCCCCCAGGTGGCTCTGGTGGACGAACTCGCCCACACCAACGTCCCCGGCTCCCGCAACGCCAAGCGCTGGCAGGACGTGGAGGAACTCCTCGCGGCCGGCATCGACGTCGTCTCGACCGTCAACATCCAGCACCTGGAGTCGCTGGGCGACGTCGTCGAGTCGATCACCGGGGTGCGGCAGCGGGAGACCGTGCCGGACGAGGTGGTGCGCCGGGCGGACCAGATAGAGCTGGTCGACATGTCGCCCCAGGCGCTGCGCCGCCGGATGGCGCACGGCAACATCTACCAGCCCGACAAGGTCGACGCGGCCCTGTCGAACTACTTCCGGCCCGGCAATCTGACCGCCCTGCGGGAGCTGGCCCTGCTGTGGGTGGCGGACCGGGTCGACGAGTACCTGAAGCAGTACCGAAGCGACCACCGGGTGTCGAAGATCTGGGGCTCCCGGGAGCGGATCGTGGTCGGCCTGACCGGCGGACCCGAGGGCCGGACCCTCATCCGGCGGGCCGCGCGCCTGGCCGAGAAGGGCGCGGGCGGCGAGGTGCTGGCCGTCTACATAGCCAGCAGCGACGGCCTGACGGCCGCCTCGCCCAAGGAACTCGCCGTGCAACGCACCCTCGTGGAGGACCTCGGCGGCACCTTCCACCACGTGGTCGGCGACGACATACCGGCGGCGCTGCTCGCCTTCGCGCGCGGGGTCAACGCCACCCAGATCGTGCTCGGCGTCTCCCGGCGCAAGGGCTGGCAGTACGTCTTCGGGCCGGGCGTCGGCGCGACGGTCGCCCGCGACTCCGGTCCAGACCTCGACGTCCACCTGATCACGCACGACGAGGCGGGCAAGGGGCGCGGCCTGCCGGTGAGCCGAGGGGCGCGGCTCGGCCGGTCGCGGATCATCTGGGGCTGGGTGGTCGGCGTGGTCGGCCCGGCCGTCCTGGCGGTGCTGCTCAACACCGTCGACCTGGGCCTCGCCAACGACATGCTCCTGTTCCTCGCCGTGACGGTCGCCGCGGCCCTGCTCGGCGGGCTGCTGCCCGCGCTGGCCTCGGCGGCGGTCGGCTCGCTGCTGCTGAACTACTACTACACGCCGCCCCTGCACAAATGGACCATCGCCGACCCGAAGAACATCGTCGCCATCGTGATCTTCGTGGGTGTCGGCATCTCGGTGGCCTCGGTGGTCGACCTCGCCGCCCGGCGCACCCACCAGGCGGCACGGCTGCGCGCCGAGTCGGAGATCCTGTCCTTCCTCGCGGGCAACGTGCTGCGCGGCGAGACCGGTCTGGAGGAGCTCCTGGAGCGGGTCCGCGAGACCTTCGGCATGGAGTCGGCGGCCCTGCTGGAGCGGGCGAGCGACCACGACCCGTGGACCTGCGCGGGCCGCGCGGGCCTGGGCCCCGCGGTGGAGCGGCCGGACGAGGCGGACGTCGACGTGCCGGCCGGGGACCACATGGCGCTGGCGCTGACCGGGCGGGTGCTGCCCGCCGAGGACCGCCGGGTGCTGGCCGCGTTCGCCGCGCAGGCCGCTGTCGTACTGGACCGCCGACGCCTCCAGGAGGAGGCCGAACGGGCGCGGGCACTGGCCGAGGGCAACCGCATCCGTACGGCGCTGCTGGCCGCCGTCAGCCATGACCTCCGTACCCCCCTGGCCGGGATCAAGGCGGCCGTGTCGTCGCTGCGCTCGGACGACGTGGCGTGGTCCGAGGAGGACCAGGCCGAGCTGCTGGAGGGCATCGAGGAGGGCGCCGACCGGCTCGACCACCTGGTGGGCAACCTCCTCGACATGTCCCGCCTGCAGACCGGCACGGTCACCCCGCTGATCCGCGAGGTCGACCTCGACGAGGTCGTACCGATGGCGCTGGTCGGAGTGCCCGAGGACAGCGTCGAGCTGGACGTGCCGGAGACCCTGCCCATGGTCGACGTGGACCCGGGCCTCCTGGAGCGGTCGGTGGCCAACCTGGTCGAGAACGCCGTCAAGTACAGCCCGCGGGGCGAGGCGGTGCTGGTCGCCGCCAGCGCCATCGCCGACCGCGTCGAGGTCCGCATCGTGGACCGCGGGCCCGGCGTCCCCGACGACGCCAAGGAGCGCATCTTCGAGCCCTTCCAGCGCTACGGGGACGCCCCGCGCGGAGCCGGCGTGGGCCTCGGCCTGGCCGTGGCGCGCGGCTTCGCCGAGGCCATGGGCGGCACCCTCAACGCAGAGGACACACCCGGCGGCGGCCTCAGCATGGTCCTCACCCTGCGCGCGGCAGGACCGCGCGCGCACGAGCTTCTCCACCCGGCGGAACCCGAAAGGCAGGCCACATGACCCGTGTGCTGGTCATCGATGACGAGCCGCAGATCGTGCGCGCCCTCGTGATCAACCTCAAGGCGCGCAAGTACGAGGTCGACGCGGCCCACGACGGGGCCACCGCGCTCCAGCTCGCCGCCGCCCGCCACCCCGACGTGGTCGTCCTCGACCTGGGCCTGCCCGACATGGACGGCGTCGAGGTGATCCGGGGCCTGCGCGGCTGGACGCGGGTGCCGATCCTGGTGCTGTCCGCCCGGCACACCTCCGACGAGAAGGTCGAGGCCCTCGACGCGGGCGCCGACGACTACGTCACCAAGCCCTTCGGCATGGACGAACTGCTCGCCCGGCTGCGGGCCGCCGTCCGCCGCGCCGAGCCGGTCGGCGCGGGCGAGGACGACGTGACCACCGTGGAGACCGAGGAGTTCACCGTCGACCTGACGGCGAAGAAGGTCAACCGGGGCGGGAAGGACGTACGGCTCACGCCCACGGAGTGGCATCTGCTGGAGGTGCTGGTGCGCAACACGGGCCGGCTGGTGAGCCAGAAGCAGCTCCTCCAGGAAGTGTGGGGTCCGTCATACGGGACCGAGACGAACTACCTGAGGGTGTACATGGCCCAGCTGCGCAGAAAGCTGGAGGCCGACCCCTCGCACCCCAAGCACTTCATCACGGAGCCTGGGATGGGGTACCGGTTCGAGGCGTGAGCTGCGCGGTGGGCCGGGGGTCCGGGGGTTGGCCCCCGGGGGATGCAGCATCACGGAGCCTGGGACGGGGTACCGGTTCGAGGCGTGAGGGGCTTCGGTTCGAGCGTTGGGGCCGCGGGTACGTAGCTGTCAGTGCACCCCGGTACGCTTCAGATATGAGTGCTGTTCCTCGTTCCGAAAAGCCGGTGGGCCGGTTCCGGCGCATGCTAGACCGGCTCTCCTCGTCGCAGGAGGACCTGGAGTCCGAGGAGCTGCGGGAGGACACCGCGACTGCCGGATGTACCCGGATCGGTGACTGTCACGACCGACAGATCGTCACGGTTACTGGTACCTTGCGCACGGTCACCCTGCGGCCGCGCGCGGGCGTCCCGGCCCTGGAGGCCGAGCTGTTCGACGGCAGCGCCGCCCTGGACGTGGTGTGGCTCGGCAGGCGCTCCATCGTGGGCATAGAACCAGGGCGCAGGCTGATCGCATCGGGCCGCGTCTCGCTCAGCCGGGGCCGCCGGGTGCTGTTCAATCCGAAATACGAACTGAGACCCCTCGGACGGGAGTAGCCGGTGACGTCGCTCGACAAGCCGACCGAAGACACTCAAGCCGACGAAGCCCGGGCGGTGACCGAGGCCGCCCTGTTCGAGGCGTTCGGCGGAGTGCGGGGCATGGTCGAGACGGTGCTGCCCGGCCTCCTCTTCGTCACCATCTTCACGATCAACAAGGACCTGCACTGGTCGGCCATCGCCGCCCTCGCGGTGTCCCTGCTGCTCGTGGTGGTCCGCCTGGTCATGCGGGACACCGTCAAGCACGCCTTCAGCGGTGTCTTCGGTGTCGCCTTCGGTGTCGTCTTCGCGATGATGACGGGCAACGCCAAGGACTTCTACCTCCCCGGCATGCTCTACACGCTGGGCCTGGCGCTGGCGTACATCGTCACGACCCTGTGCGGGGTGCCGCTGCTGGGGCTGATCCTCGGGCCGGTGTTCAAGGAGAACCTCTCCTGGCGGACGCGCAATCCGGGGCGCAAGAAGGCGTATGCCAAGGCCAGTTGGGCCTGGGGGCTGATTCTGCTCGCCAAGTGCGCGATTCTCTTCCCGCTGTACTGGTGGGCGGACACGGCGCAGTTGGGCTGGGTGCTGGTTGCGCTGAAGATTCCGCCGTTCCTGCTGGCTGTCTGGCTCACCTGGGTGTTCCTGGCGAAGGCGCCCGCGCCCATCGACGTGTTTGCGGAGATGGAGGCGGAGGAGAAGGCCGAGAAGGAGCGGGCCGCTGCCGCGGAGGCCGAGCCGAGCGGTGGCCGGCACCGCCGGGAGGCGTAGAGGCGTTTTTCGCCCCCGCCGCCCCTTCCCGTCCCGACCCTGGGGGCTGCCGCCCCCAGACCCCCGCTTTCGGCCTGACGGCCTCGTCCTCAAACGCCGGACGGGCTGAACACAACAACCGGACGGGCTGAAAACAGCAAAACGAAGGGCGCCCCTGGGTTCAGGGGCGCCCTTCGTCGTACCGGACGAGCGATCAGCTCGCCGTATCCTCGCGCCGCACCGACAGCAGATCCTCCAGCTGCTCCTCCCGGGCCTGCGCGGCGACGAAGAGGAGTTCGTCGCCCGGCTCCAGGGAGTCGTCGCGGGACGGGGTGAGGACTCGGGTGCCGCGGATGATGGTGACCAGGGACGTGTCCTCGGGCCATTCGACGTCGCCGACCTGGGTACCGGCCAGGGCCGACTCCTCCGGCAGCGTCAGCTCCACCAGGTTCGCGTCGCCGTGGCTGAAGCGCAGGAGGCGGACCAGGTCGCCGACCGAGACCGCTTCCTCGACCAGGGCCGACATCAGACGGGGGGTCGAGACCGCCACGTCGACGCCCCAGGACTCGTTGAAGAGCCACTCGTTCTTCGGGTTGTTGACGCGGGCCACGACGCGCGGGACGCCGTACTCCGTCTTCGCGAGGAGCGAGACGACCAGGTTCACCTTGTCGTCGCCCGTCGCGGCGATCACCACGTTGCAGCGCTGCAGCGCCGCCTCGTCCAGGGACGTGATCTCGCAGGCGTCGGCGAGCAGCCACTCCGCCTGTGGGACGCGCTCGACCGAGATGGCCGTCGGCGCCTTGTCGACGAGCAGGACCTCGTGGCCGTTCTCCAGCAGCTCGCCCGCGATCGAGCGGCCGACCGCACCGGCACCGGCAATGGCGACCCTCATCAGTGACCGCCCTCCTCTTCGGGACCCTTGGCGAAGGACGCCTCGACCTTGTCGACCTCGTCGGTGCGCATCATCACATGCACCAGGTCGCCCTCCTGCAGCACCGTCTGCGAGCTGGGCAGGATCGCCTCGCCGAGCCGGGTCAGGAACGCCACGCGGACGCCCGTCTCCTCCTGCAACTTGCTGATCTTGTGGCCGACCCAGGCCGCCGAGGCATGCACCTCGGCGAGCTGGACACCGCCGGTCGGATCGCGCCACAACGGCTCGGCGCCCGAGGGCAGCAGCCGGCGCAGCATCTGGTCGGCCGTCCAGCGGACCGTCGCGACGGTGGGGATGCCGAGGCGCTGGTAGACCTCGGCACGACGCGGGTCGTAGATGCGGGCTGCGACGTTCTCCACGCCGAACATCTCGCGGGCCACCCGCGCGGAGATGATGTTCGAGTTGTCGCCGCTGGACACGGCGGCGAAGGCGCCGGCCTCTTCGATGCCGGCCTCGCGCAGGGTGTCCTGGTCGAAGCCGATCCCGGTGACCCGGCGGCCGCCGAATCCGGGGCCGAGGCGGCGGAAGGCCGTGGGGTCCTGGTCGATCACTGCGACCGTGTGCCCCTGTTGCTCCAGGGTCTGGGCCAGCGCGGAACCCACTCTTCCGCAGCCCATGATGACGATGTGCACGACCGTCCTTCCGGTGTCAAGAGTTACTGCTCAGCCACATCAGGGTCTCAGACCGACGCCCAAGCTACACACGCGCGGTAGGACGTCGGCACCCCTGTGCACGGTTGCCGTACGCCTTGTGACCTCATCGACGGCTGATGCTGCGGACGCTGGCAAGAGTCAGGATTCCGAGGCCGACGAGGGCCGCCGCGGCGCCGATCAGCTCTGCGGTGGCGTGCATGGAACCTCCAAAGGGGCGGCAACTGGGCGGTGATTGTCATATAGGCATGAGGGCGCGGCGACCTGCGGAATCCGTCGCCGGAGCCCCCTTTGTTTTCACCCGGAGGGCAGATGGGTGGGGGAGGGTGGTTGGGTGCCCGTTCGAACGCCTACGATTACCTGTTGTGTCCAAACTGACCGACGTGCCCAAACGGATCCTGATCGGGCGCGCACTGCGCAGTGACCGGCTGGGCGAAACGCTCCTGCCGAAGCGCATCGCCCTCCCCGTCTTCGCCTCCGACCCGCTGTCCTCCGTGGCCTACGCCCCGGGAGAGGTGCTGCTGGTCCTGTCCATCGCGGGCGTGTCGGCGTACCACTTCAGCCCCTGGATCGCCCTCGCGGTCGTCGTGCTGATGTTCACCGTGGTCGCTTCCTACCGGCAGAACGTGCATGCCTACCCCAGCGGCGGCGGCGACTACGAGGTCGCGACCACCAACCTGGGCGCCAAGGCGGGCCTCACCGTGGCCAGCGCCCTGCTCGTCGACTACGTCCTCACCGTCGCCGTCTCGATCGCGTCCGGCATCGAGAACCTCGGCTCCGCGGTCCCGTTCGTGGTCGAGCACAAGGTGCTGTGCGCTGTCTCCGTGATCGTGCTGCTGACGCTGATGAACCTGCGCGGCGTGAAGGAGTCCGGCAAGCTCTTCGCGATCCCGACGTATGTGTTCGTCGGCGGCGTGTTCATCATGATCGCGTGGGGGGCGTTCCGCGGGCTGGTGCTCGACGACACCATGCGGGCGCCGACGGCGCAGTACACGATCAAGGCCGAGCACCAGGGGCTGGCCGGTTTCGCGCTGGTCTTCCTGATGCTGCGCGCCTTCTCCTCCGGCTGTGCGGCACTGACCGGTGTCGAGGCGATCTCCAACGGCGTCCCCGCCTTCCGCAAGCCCAAGTCGAAGAACGCCGCGACCACGCTCGCCGCGATGGGCCTGCTCGCCGTCACCATGTTCTGCGGGATCATCGTCCTCGCCCTGACGACCAAGGTCCGCATGGCCGAGAACCCGGCCACCGACCTGCTCAAGCACGGCGTCGGGGTCGGCGCCGGCTACGTGCAGAACCCGGTGATCACCCAGGTCGCCGAGGCGGTCTTCGGCAAGGGCAGCTTCCTGTTCATCGTGCTCGCCGCGGCCACCGCCCTGGTGCTGTTCCTGGCCGCCAACACCGCCTACAACGGCTTCCCGGTCCTCGGCTCGATCCTCGCCCAGGACCGCTACCTGCCCCGCCAGCTGCACACCCGAGGCGACCGCCTCGCCTTCTCGAACGGCATCGTGCTCCTGGCGGGCGCCGCCACGCTGCTGACCGTGATCTACGGCGCCGACTCGACGCGGCTGATCCAGCTGTACATCGTCGGCGTCTTCGTGTCCTTCACGCTCAGCCAGACCGGCATGGTGCGGCACTGGAACCGTCATCTGGCCGTCGAGAAGGACGTCGCCAAGCGCCGGCACATGGTGCGCTCCCGCGCGATCAACGCCTTCGGTGCCTTCTTCACCGGCCTGGTGCTGGTCGTCGTCCTCGTCACCAAGTTCACGCACGGCGCCTGGGTCGCCCTGCTCGGCATGGTGATCTTCTACGCGACGATGACCGCGATCCGTAAGCACTACGACGGCGTGGCCGCGGAGATCGCGGCGCCCGAGGGCCCGAGCGACGACAGCGTACGGCCGTCCCGCGTCCACTCGGTCGTCCTGATCTCGAAGATCCACCGCCCCACGCTGCGCGCCCTCGCCTACGCCAAGCTGATGCGCTCGGACAGCCTGGAGGCGCTCACCGTCAACGTCGACGCGGCGGAGACGAAGGCGCTGAAGGAGGAGTGGGAGCGGCGCGGCATCGACGTACCACTGAAGGTGCTCGACTCGCCGTACCGCGAGATCACGCGGCCGATCATCGAGTACGTCAGGGGCCTGCGCAAGGAGTCGCCGCGTGACGCGGTGTCCGTGATCATCCCCGAGTACGTGGTCGGCCACTGGTACGAGCATCTGCTGCACAACCAGAGCGCGCTCAGGCTCAAGGGCCGACTGCTGTTCACGCCGGGCATCATGGTGACGTCCGTGCCCTACCAGCTGCAGTCCTCGGAGGCGGCGAAGAGCAGGGCCCGCAAGCGGCAGGAGTGGAACGCGCCGGGCTCGGTGCGGCGCGGTCCGGCCCAGGAGGGCCGACCGAAGCAGCCCTCGGGTTCCCAGAACTGACACACGTCGGTCAACGGCCGGACGACACCCACGTAGACTGGTGGGCTGTTGTCCGGCTGTTGTCTTTCGCCAATTCCCTTTCGATGTTGTGGAGTCACCCCGCCATGCAGGCAGAACCGAAGAAGTCGCTGGTCGGGGAGGAGTACGAGGTCGAGATCGGCCCCGTCGCCCACGGCGGGCACTGCATCGCCCGTACCGCCGAGGGCCAGGTGCTGTTCGTCCGGCACACGCTGCCCGGTGAGCGGGTCGTGGCGCGGGTCACGGAGGGCGAGGAGGGGGCCCGTTTCCTGCGCGCGGACGCGGTCGAGATCCTCTCGGCCTCGAAGGACCGCATCGAGGCACCCTGCCCCTACGCCGGCCCCGGCCGCTGCGGCGGCTGCGACTGGCAGCACGCCAAGCCGGGGGCGCAGCGGCGGCTGAAGGGCGAGGTGCTCGCCGAGCAACTGCAGCGGCTCGCGGGCCTGACGCCCGAGGAGGCCGGCTGGGACGGCACGGTGATGCCGGCCGAGGGCGACAAGCTGCCCGCGGGCGAGGTGCCTGCCTGGCGGACGCGTGTGCAGTACGCGGTGGACGCCGACGGCCGTGCCGGTCTGCGCCGGCACCGCTCGCACGAGGTCGAGGCGATCGACCACTGCATGATCGCGGCCGAGGGCGTCAGCGAGCTGGGCATCGAGAAGCGCGACTGGTCGGGCATGGCGTCGATCGACGCCATCGCGGCGACGGGATCGCAGGACCGCCAGGTGATCCTCACGCCGAAGCCGGGCGCGCGCCTGCCGATCGTGGAGCTGGACAAGCCGGTGTCCGTGATGCGGGTGGAGGAGAAGGACGGCGGAGTGCACCGCGTCCACGGCCGTCCCTTCGTCCGGGAGCGCGCGGACGGCCGTACCCACCGGGTCGGCAGCGGCGGCTTCTGGCAGGTCCACCCGAAGGCCGCCGACACCCTGGTGACCGCGGTCATGCAGGGCCTGCTGCCGCGCAAGGGCGAGATGGCGCTCGACCTGTACTGCGGTGTGGGCCTGTTCGCGGGTGCCCTGGCCGACCGGCTCGGCGACAAGGGCGCGGTGCTCGGCATCGAGTCCGGCAAGCGGGCCGTCGAGGACGCCCGGCACAACCTCGCCGACTTCGAGCGGGTGCGGATCGAACAGGGCAAGGTCGAAGCCGTACTGCCGCGCACCGGAATCACCGAGGTCGACCTCATCGTCCTCGACCCCCCGCGAGCGGGCGCAGGCCGCCAGACGGTGGCTCACCTGTCGTCCCTGGGCGCCCGGAGGATCGCGTATGTGGCTTGCGACCCGGCGGCTCTGGCGCGGGATCTGGGGTACTTCCGGGACGGGGGGTACCGGGTGCGGACGTTGCGGGCGTTCGATCTGTTTCCGATGACCGCGCACGTGGAGTGCGTCGCGATCCTGGACCCCGCTGATAAACGCTCTTGACCTGCAGTTTTCTGACTTCCTTCGTCGGCTCGACCTGTTTGGGGAGATGGGAACGGGTGAAGGCGGACGATGCCGCGTGACCTGCGCATTCGTCTGAGGGGAAGGGGTGCGTGGCGGTGGCGGAACCCGGTGGCTCTTGAGGCGTGACGCACGGATGACGCACGGGCTGAAAGGCCGTCAGGTCGTTGGAGGGCCTGGAAGAGGTGCGGAGACGAGCTGGTCGGCTTCCTCGTATGTTCACGTTTGTCTTGCTGCTGGGCCGCAGCAGGTAAGCCCACGTGCGATGCGTCTCCTGGCCCGGCTTGTCGCGGGCGGCGCGGCGGAGAACTGCAACGCCGCCCCCTGTGATTCGGTCGTGCTCAGCTGCTTTGCCGTCGTCGCGGACTCTGCCGAGTGGCAGCTCCACGATCCCGTGGGTCGGGCTGCGCAACTCGTCCAGCGACTCCGGCAGGCGCCGCCGGCATTTCTCCCGGGACAGCGCGAGGTCCTCGGCCTCCGCGCCCGAGGGGTTGCTCGGCGTGAGTGTGGGATGCCGTGGGCTGGAGGGGCATGACTCCCATATGGCGGTCAGAGAAGCGGTGAGGGCCCTGATGTGTGAGCCTGCGGGGGAATGAACGGGAGCGGGCCTCGTGGAGGGGAACTGGTCGGGGCAGCCTGTTCCCCGTAGTGGAGGGACGGGCGACGGAGCTGCCGGTTTCTGATGGTCAGATGTCCCGGAAGGGACCGGCGAGCCCTGTGACCTGCCGCTTTAGATGGGGCCGAGCAGCTGACCCGCGCACATTGCCTTTCCGCTGTTTCACGGCCATGCCCGTTGATGCAGCCGGAAGTCCCTGAAAAGTCCCAGGGGACTCCCATTGTCCGTGGCCACTCTTTCGGCTCTGTGCAGGATGTCGGGGAGATGTGCGCGATCGTCACAGCCGAGTGCTGGAGGAAGCCCTGGGCCTGATCCTCGGGGAGATTGACACGAGAGCGCCGGAGGATGCCAAGCGCGGGGCGAGCGGGGAGCAGGCCCGGGCCGGGCGTGAGGTCCGCCGGCGGGCGGCCGACTCCGCACGATCCGACTGTGCAGGGATGAGGGATGGAACCCCATCGGAGCGCCCTCGGCCCGGTCCTGTGGGATCGGCCGCGCGACGATGCTGGAGTTCGCCCGCAGCGCAGTCGGGTGTTCGAAGGAGGAGTGGGAGGGAGGAGGCAACCAGATGGTTCCCCCTGCCTCCCGTAAGCGGTCATGTCGTGGGATTCGTACTGGCTGGCTGAAGCGTTTCCTCGGGTTGCCGCTCCTGGGCGTCTCGCCCACTTACGCGGTCCATCTCGTGCCACTCCGGCCGCAGCCCGGTCAGGTTCGTGGTGAGGAAGTACGCAGCCCCGCCGGCGAGCAGCACCGGCGCAAGTCCGACGGAGGCCACCGCCGCCCCAGCGATCAGTCCACCGAGAGGGATGCCGGCCCAGGCCAGCGAGTCACCAAGGGCGTTGACCCGGCCCATCATCCGGCGCGGCACCCGCTCGAAGAGAACGGCACCCAGCACCGGGTTCAGGAAGCCCGCCCCGAATCCACTGACGGCGAACACGGCCAGTACCGCCCCCATCGGTGCATCGGAGGCGAGAATCAGGAATCTCGGCGCACCGGCCAACAGAAACCCGGTGAAGAAAACCATCCGGCGTCGTAGCCGGTGCGCGGCCGCCGCAGCGATCAGGCTCCCAGCCACCGCAGTGGCTCCCAGCACGCTGCCCATCAGGCCGATCGCAGTCGGCCCGTTGCCGGACTCTTTGGCCCAGACGGGCATGAGCACCGTGGTGAACCCCGCGTCCAGCAGATTGGTGACCCCGACCATGACGATGACGGTCAGCAGCAACAACTCGCCACGCAGGAACGCGAAGCCCTCGCCGAATCGTCGCCAGTAACCCGGTTTCGTCTCCCCAGCCTGGGAGGGGGCTTCCTCGACCGCATGTCCCATCCCGCGGGGCAGCGCCAGCGCGATGATCACCGATCCGAGCGCAAAGCAGCCCGCGTTGACGACAAGTCCCGTCAGGGGGCCCGAGCAGCGCCACCAGGGAGCCGCCGGCCGCCGGGCCGATGGTGGAGGCGAGCCGCTCGGTCACGCCGGCAAGACCGGTGGCCCGCTCCAGTTGCACCCCGCCGTGCTCGGCCGCCTCCGGGACCATGACTCCCTTGGCCAGGTCGCCGGGGCCTCGCACCGCGCCGACCAGCGCGACCAGGGCCAGCAGGAGCGGAAAGGACAGCAGCTCCAGGGCATGGAACAGAGGAACCGCGGCGGCAGCGGTTGCGCTGGCCAGATCCGTGGTCCAGGAAACGGCCCGCGGGCCGATCCGGTCCACCAACGGCCCGGTGAACGCTTTGACCACCACGTAGGGGGCCATCTCGCAGAAGGCCACCAGTCCGGTCTGGGTGGCACTGCCGGTCGTGACAAGAACGAACCAGGGCAGTGCCACGGCCGAGATCCGAGTACCGGTCAGCGATACGGCCATGGCCGCCAGCACCCCGCCCAGCGCCCGTACGGACCGCCTCCCGGGTATGCCGTCGGCCTCCAGGACATCCTCCGTCACGACGTCTCCGTTACTGTCGCTTCTTGAGAACCGGAACAGGTGGCCGACGGGGCGGACGCATCCAGCTCCGGCAGGAGGTGCGTGACCACGACGACCCGTTCCGCCCCCGCGGGGGCACTCGCCGCCGTCTCCGGCGTATCTCTGCGGTAACCGGCGATGACAGCCTTCAGCTCCTGATGCAAGGCGGCGGCCTCTGCGGTCGTGAGCCGCAGGCCCCAGTCCCTCATGTCGAACGTGTCCCGCCAGGCATTGACGCCCAGCCGCTCCGCAAGGCGGGTAGCCGTCGACGGGCCGTACTGCCGCAGCAACCCGACCAGCACCGGCAGACCCACCCGCGCGGACGTCGCCCACGGCACAGGGCGCCCGGTGTTCTTCTCGGCCGATCCGGTCGTGTCGACCCCGCGATCGGCGAGTTGCATCGGTGACTGACGGTGGTCGGACGACACGGCTTCCTCCTCAGGGCCCGCTCCCGGGTTCGGTCTGCGCTCTCGATGCCGGAAAGTTACGGGCCGCGACTCCTGCGCGTCGTCACCGACGGGTGGGCACTTACCGTCTTTGCGGGTCCCCCGAGCGAGCTACCCGGCTGTCCTCTCCCGGGGGACGCAGCCCCCGCCCCAGGACGCTAGGCTCACAGTGCAAGACTGTCCGGCCCGCAGCGCCGTGTGGTGTTCGATACCGAACAGGTCGTAGCGAACGGGCGGGCGGGTAGCGGACCACGGCCCGGTCCTCATGGCGCTCGGCGCCGGACGTACGGGATCGTGGATGATGATGACGGAAGACCGAGCGGCGCGTGAACCATCGTGCTCGGCATCCCCCGCGCCAACGGCGCGTGCGCAGGACAGGGGCCCCTCCGCACGCGTGAACCCGGTGGCCGTCGCAGCCGCACGGCTCCGCGTGCTGTCGCGGTGGTGGGGATCACGCCCTGCCGCCACCAGGGACCGCGGAGTCGCGCTTGTCTTCACGGTGCTGTCGTTCGCGGCGCCGCTGTCGCGGGTCGGGGCGCAGTTCGGCGGCCTCCCCACCCACGGCACCTCGGTCGCGAGTGTGCTGCTGACCCTGGGGCAGACCCTGCCGCTTGCGGTGCGCACCCGGTGGCCGGCCGCCTGCCTCGCGGTGGTGGGAGCCTCGTTCGCGGTGCACGAGTGCCTGGGCTACCCGCCGACCTTCGGCAGCCTGGGGCTGTACATCGCGCTGTACTCCGTGGGTGCCCACCAGGACCGCCTCCGGCGGGTCGTACCACTGGCGGCGACGGGCGGCTACGTGGTCTTCGGCGTCGTGCTGCATGTGCTGGGCTCGCCCGACGGACTGACCGACTACCTGCTCTATTACATGGTCCTGGCGGTGATGTGGGGCCTGGGTGTCCAGGTCCGCGGGCGGCGGGCGCAGGAGGCCGAGCATCGGCGCCTGTCCGTGCAGGTGGCCCTCGCGACGGAACGCAGCCGCCTGGCCCGGGAACTGCACGACGTGGTGACCCACCATGTGACCGCGATGGTGGTGCAGGCAGGCGCAGCACAGTACCTGACCGAGTCGCCGGACCGCCTCCACGAGTCCCTCGACGCCATCAACGGCACCGGCCGTCGCGCGCTGGCCGAACTCCGGTTCCTGCTCGGCGTGCTGGAGGCGACCGGTGATTCGGCGCCCCGGGAGCGGACGCCGCTGCCGGGCCGGGTGCCTGATCTCGTGGAGCAGACACGAGCGGGCGGCCAGCCGATCGAACTGGTCGAGGACGGAGAGCAGTCGGCCATGGCCATAGGTGCCCAACTCACGGCGTATCGCGTCGTGCAGGAATCCCTGACGAACGCCGTGAAATACGCCCCGGGCTGGCGGACGCTGGTACGGCTCGCGCACACCTCCGACTGGACGGACGTCGAGGTCACCACCGCCGGGACGGCCGACGGCGCTCCCGCGTCCGCCGCCCCGCCGGGCGGCGGCCCGCAGGTCTCGGGCGGCCGGGGCCTGACCGGGCTGCGGGAACGGGTGGAGATGCTGGGGGGCGAATTCGCGGCGGGGCCCAGCCCGGATGGCGGGTTCCGCGTGCACGCACGCATCCCCGCGGGAGGTGCCGCGTGAGTGTTCCGCCGGCTGCGATCAGGGTACTGGTGTGCGAGGACCAGGCCCTCGTGCGTGCCGGCTTCGTCACGATCTTCTCCGCCCAGCCCGACATGGAGGTCGTGGGCGAGGCCGTCGACGGCCGAGCGGCGATCCGCAGCGCGCAGGAGCTGAAGCCGGACGTCGTCGTCATGGACATCCGCATGCCCCTGCTCGACGGAATCGAGGCCACCCGGCGCCTGGCGGGGCCCGACTCCGCCAGCCCCGCCAGGATCCTCGTCGTGACGACCTTCAACGTCGACGAGTACGTGTACGAGGCCCTGCGCGCCGGCGCCAGCGGCTTCATTCTCAAGGACGCCCCACCGCCCGAACTGACCAACGCGGTACGCGTCGTCGCCCGCGGCGAGTCCCTCCTGGCCCCCGCCGTGACCCGCACCCTGATCGGCCGCTTCGCCGAACACGTACGCCCCTCCGCCGCCCACGCGTCCCCCGAGCGCGAGCGCCTCAAGGTTCTCACCCCCCGCGAGCACGAGGTCCTCCTCCTCATCAGCGAAGGCCTGTCAAACGCCGAAATCGCCACCGAGTTGGTCATCAGCCACGAGACCGTGAAGACCTACGTCTCGCGCATCCTCACCAAACTGGACCTCCGCGACCGCGTCCAGGCGGTGGTCCTGGCCTACCGGGCGGGGTTGGCAGGGGGCGGCAACCGAGCCTGACGGCCCTGAGATGCCGGCCGGGGCGGGCAAGTGCCACGGCCGCGCTCCTCCCCGACCGACCGCCTCGCCGAGGCGGTGTTCCAGACTCATGGACTGGCTGTCCGATCAGCGTGCTCCCCGCCCTGCGCAATGGCTCTCTCAGATGTTCCAAGGGTCCCCGCATCCCCCGAGCGAGCTACCGGATTTGTCCTCTCTGCGGTGACGCGCGCCACCGGCGGTCTCTTGTTGACTCGAACCGTCAACACAACGGCCGGACCAGGCAGGCCGACCAGCCGAGTAGCTAAGGACAACGCCATGACCACGATATGCAGTTCCGCGAAGCACGGTTTTCCCAGAGGCCGCCGGCTTGCCGCGGCTCTGCTGGTTTCCACGCTCGCAGGAACCGTACTGGCCGCGTGTGGCGCCGAGGCCCAGGGCGCGCAAACGGCCAAGGTCTCCGCCAGCACCGGCGAGACCGCGGGCGACGCCAAGATCACCTGGGGCAAGTGCCCGGCACTGGCCGAGGGACAAACCCGTAACCCCCACCTGGCCTGCGGGACGTTGGAGGTCCCACTGGACTACCAGAACCCGGGCGGCGCGAAGATCGACGTGGCGGTCTCCCGGCTGTCCACCGCCAAACCCGGGAAGCGACGTGGCGTCCTGCTGCTGAACCCCGGCGGGCCGGCGCTGGGCGGTCTCGACATGCCTGAAACCATGGCGTCCACACTGCCGAAGTCCGTGCTGGACCGTTACGACCTGATCGGCTTCGACCCGCGCGGCGTCGAACACAGCACCCCGCAAAGCTGCGGTCTGAAGGACCCGAGCGTGACCGGGCTGTTCCCCTATCCCGCCGCGGACGGCTCGATCACCAAGAACGTGGCCCTCGCCAAGGCCGACGCCAAGCAGTGCGCCGACACCGTGGGCAAGAACCTGCGGTACTACGACACCGCCAACACCGCCCGCGACATGGACCGCATCCGCCAGGCGCTCGGTGAGAAGAAGATCTCCTACTGGGGCCAGTCCTACGGCACCTACCTCGGCGCCGTCTACCGGTCCCTCTTCCAGAACCACACCGACCGGATGATCCTGGAAGGCAACGTCGACCCCACCAAGGTATGGGCCAACCAGGTCGCGGACACCTGGGGCAAGGGCATGGCCGACCGGTTCCCCGACGCCGCCCGCGTCGCCGCGGCGCAGAACAGCACACTCCAGCTGGGCACGAACGTCGCGCAGGTGACCCACACCTACCTCACCCTCGCCGACCGGCTAGACCGCACGCCCGCAGCGATTCCCGGCGCATCGGTGTCACTGGACGGGGCGCTGCTGCGGAACATGACCTACGCCCTGCTTCTGCACAACAACACCCTTCCCGTACTCGCCAAGTTCTGGAAGGCCGCCGACGACCTGTCCCACGGCAGCACCACGGCCGCCGACGCCGCGGTTCTCAAGGAGGTGTTCGCCGACTCACCGTCGTCCCCGGGCGTCCCCGCGGACAACCAGGCCACCATGTTCATGGCTCTGACCTGCGGCGACGCCGAATGGCCGCACGACGTCGACGGCTACGCCACCCGCACCGCCGCCGACCGCGAGAAGTGGCCGCTCACCGCGGGCATGCCCGCCAACATCTGGGCATGCGCCTTCTGGAACAAGCCTGCCGAGGCGACCGTCAAGGTCGTGGCCGGCGGCCCGCGCAACACCCTGATCCTGCAGAACCGCCGGGACAACGCCACCCCGTGGGAAGGCGGCGTCGGGCTGCACAAGGCCCTCGGCGACGGCTCCGCCTTCGTCGGCGTCGACAACGGCGGGCACTACGTCTACAACGAGGGCTCCGCCTGCATCGACAAGGCCACCGTCGGCTTCCTGACCACCGGCCACCTGCCGAAGAAGGACGTCTACTGCACCGACGTCACCCAGAAGTAACCCGCCGGAATCCGGTGGTCCCCGGATCGCGCATCACCCGCAGGTGCTCCTCGGCGCACCCGTCGAAGATGTCCGCGAGGTCGGTGACGAAGCGCATGACGATGGTGAACACGGCCCAAATCACCAGCCAGCGAGCCGCCTTGGCCATTCGCCCGTGTCGTCGCACAGCGAGAGCATATCCGCGGGCTTGAAGGGGAGCAGACGGAGGGCTGCGGCTCACCAGAGGTCAATTTCAGTGGCAATAGGTCAAGGAATGAGTGGAGGTGGACAATCGGGTCGCTGACTGAGGGGCTGGGCTTGGCAGCGTCAGGATGAGGCGTGCTAAGGAGGCATCAAAGCGCTGGTCACTGCACATACTTGTCGATGCGGGGGCGTCCCGCGGTGACTTGACGGGGAGCGGCAAGGTGAGCGGTGTTGGCAAGGGGCTGGCCAAGGTCGAGGTGAGGCTCAAGTGGGACCCGAGTCGCTACGGGGAGCCGGCGCGGCATCTGGACATCATCGCCGCGACCTATTCGGCGGATGACCCCTATGGGCGTCCGGTCTACGTAGTCCACTACGAGAGCCGCTCGCCGGACGGCACGATCAACATGACGCGGCACAGTGAGACCGGTATGGGGTTCGGCTTTGTCGAGGCGATGGTGCTGGAGTTCGAACGGATGTCGTCCGCCTACGGGCGGGTGGTGGTAGGCGTGGCCATCCACCAGGACGGTGGCCCCCGCACGTTCGGCGACATATCCAACGCCGGCGTGCTCGTCGTCGAGGGGTACCGGCAGCTGCTGACGGACGACTTCGCGGGTGTGGCCGACGCCACGGCCGCGACAGTCGCCGAGTTCGCCAGGGACGCATCGGGAGTATGGGAGTTCCGGGAGATGGTCCGCGGGTTCGACAGTGACCCGGTGCTGTTCACAGCGGAGATGGGCAGCGTCCGGCAATGACGCTGCCCCGGCGCCGGTCCGTAGGGAAGGCGCTGGTGCTCATCAGGGTGTTTCGGCTGACGGCCGCGAGGTTCGGGCGGCATGAGGGAAGGCTCCACGCGAGGGTGAGGCTCTGGCGGTGGAGATGCAACCCGCTGCGGCGGAGGGGCGATCTCGTCGAAGCCTGAGGGCTGCTCGTCGCGCGGATCCTTGGCATCCTGGGCGGTGCGACCGTGGGCCTGCGGCCGGTGGTGGTGGCGGACCGGAGCTTCGATGGGGGGGCGCACCGGGAGGTGACGGCGGTGCTCGTCGGGAACGCGACGGGTGCGGTGGCCATCCGGGAGAGCGAGAGCCAGCCCGGGTGGGCGCAGAACCAATGGACGACGCCGAATGGCCAGACCCGCACCTGCCGGTCGGACCAGGGCGCCTGATCATGCTTCTGCGGGGACACAGGTGCCGGTATGGACATGGGTCGGCGCGCGGGGCGCGCGTGCCCTGCTGGACCGGCGCCGCATGGACCAGCGGGCCCTGGGCTGGGAGCGCGCCGAGATCCGCCGAGGTGGAAGCCCCGCTGACTCGTTGCCCTCCGGTCGCAGGTGTTTCGCGCCGGAATTCGAGTTCCCAGCCTCCTGCTCGCGGGTGTGAAGAGCCTCACGAGCAGGAGTGCGTTGGAATGGGTGCGCCGTGAACCGGCGCGTGACGGTTGGCGGTCGCCGTTGTCGGTCAGGCCGCCTCTGCCTGAGCCTCGACGTCCTCGATGCCGGTGGGGCGGCCCGCACGGTTCCAGCGGATGGCTGCACCGGCACGACGGCTCGCGTGAACGTCTGCGCTCCGTGCACGGTCGACGCCCACATGCGCAAGGCGGTCGCCAAGGCCACGGCGGTCGGGCTTGCGGGGCGACCGGATGGGGCACGTCAGCGTGGACGTGGTCGGTCCGCGACGCACACGGACCGTTGCGAGCACCATGGCCGGGTCACCGTCGCGGACCCAGGGCTGCCACACGCCCAACAAGACCGAGGGGGACGGGAGATGACCGGAGATGACGGTGACACACGTGCGTGACCTGGTACGCCACATAGCGGCTGAGCAGGCGTCCCACGAGGTGTCTGTCGTCGGCTACGGCTTGGACAGGCGCAGTTTCCACGTCCCGTCCGACGTTACGTCGACGTAGTAAGGCCCACCGTTGATCATCTGCGAGACGGCTGATCCGTTGAAGGTGCCGATCTCGTTGAAGGGGAGGTCCTGCAGGGCTCCGTCGGCATCGAGGACCTCTACGGCGAAGTTGCCTTGGCCCCTGTTCGTACCTTGGATCTTGACCGAGTGGTCGGCGTTGAAGGGGCCTTCGACCTGATCGCCCTTGCCCTGGTAGGTGTGTGGGAGCGCGGCTGGGGATTGAT
Organism: Streptomyces sp. NPDC001157; assembly: GCF_053598255.1. Lineage (NCBI taxonomy): Bacteria > Bacillati > Actinomycetota > Actinomycetes > Kitasatosporales > Streptomycetaceae > Streptomyces > Streptomyces sp. NPDC001157. Next base: position 214,858 of record NZ_JBSFJW010000009.1, on the reverse strand, counting down.
GCCGAGGCTGTGTGATGCTGACTGACCATGCAGTGTCAGCGGTGATGTTCAGGCGGTAGCGACCGGCGCCGAGGCCCTCTGCCTTTGAGCCGTCGTACGCCCCGATGGTGTTGACCAACAGGTCTTTGGTCTGCCCCGACGAGTCCAGTAGCTCGACGGCGAAGTTGGCTGAACACGAGGAACATCTCGAGTGGAAGACAGCCAGGCCATCTGTCACGGTGAAGGACTGCGTCGCTTGCTTGCCGCTCCCCGCAAGGCGGATGGCTGGGATGGCGCTGGGAGACTTCTTGAGCGACGGTGACGGCCGGGACGACGCTGTTCCGGCTCCCCTTGAGGCGGGAGTCGTCGAGGTTGATGTCTTCTCTCCGCCGCTGTTGGCCACCAGGACGATCACCAGGATGACGACGACTGTCCCCGAGGGTGCCCAAGCAGCCCCAGAGGCAGCCGCGGCGGCGGCCTTTCGGCGGCGGGGCCGGCGGTCCTCCCGGTGGTGGTCCCCAGCTGTGGCTCCCGCCTTGGGCGCCGTCGGCCGCCCCTCCCGGAGGTTGCTCGGACGGGTCGATTGTGGCCATGAGGACCTCCTCCGCGGATGTCGCGACGGACAATTCCCCAAGTTAGGAGGGAGAGCGGCATCAGGCGCCCTGTGGCGGGCCGACCGAGTGATGCGAGCACGAGAGGGTTCGGCGACTTTCAACAACTGATTCCGAAGTACCCCCGACCCACAGCCGTGTCAAGGCGCCAGGTCTGCTCGAATCCTCTTCAGGCGCCATGGGCACGCTGCCTCGGCAGGGATACCCGCACCCCGCGCCGCAGGGGTATCCGCAGCAGGGCGGACGGCGCCGTTTCGGTGCTACGAGGACTGGCAACTGCTGTCAGGACCGACCGGCAGCCCGAGGGGCCCTTTCCTTCGCCCCTACACTGGGTGGCCGTATGAGTATCGGCTGTGACGCGGCCTGGACGGGAGAGGACCGACTGTGGCGGAGAAGGCCGGTGGCTACGAGGATCCGTCCGCCGAGGTCCTGGTGGAGGCGGCCGCGGCGTTCGGGCTGCTCGCCTCGTCGGCCCGGCTGCACCTCATGTGGGCCCTGTCCCAGGCGGAGAGCGACGTCACCCACCTCGCGGACCGGGTGGGCGGGGCGCTGCCGGCGGTCAGTCAGCACCTGGCCAAACTGAAGCTCGCCGGACTGGTTCGCGCCCGCCGTGAGGGCCGGCGTCAGGTCTACTACGTCGACGACCCCGACATCGTGACCGTGGTGCGCGTGATGGTCGGACAGCTGACCGCTCGCTCGCAGGCGACCGTGGCACCGGTGCATCGGCTCCACGGGACCGGCGGCTGAGACCACCCCGGGCCTGATGTACAAGGGTGTCGGCCGACGCGTGGGGGCCGCCTCCGGCACGGGGAACTGCCTCCCAGCCCACCTCGCCGACAGGATCGCCCGCTCCCTCGGCCTCGGCGCCGACCGCCTCGTCCTACGACCCCGCCGCCCAGGTCCGCCTCGTACACGAAGAACGAACTCATTGCGCAATCACGCAAGCGAGGTCGACCGTTTCATGGGAGTAGTGGGTGAGCGACCCGTGGGACGGCCCCACCGGGCAGGCGACGCGCGGTCGTACCGCCCGGGTGCCGGGACAGCGTACGGACGAGTTCGAGGGGGCGCCCCAGGGCACCGGCAAGGGCCTGACCCTGGTGATCGGCGGCGACTGGCCGAGCGGCACCAGCTACCCCGGCAACTCGTCCTCGCAGGCGCCCGCCGACGCGAAGGCCGCCGTCTCCGACGCGCACGCCTCGACCGCGGACCAGTCCAAGTCCTGCGCCAAGGTCAGCCCTTACAACACGGTCAGCCTGGGCGGCGTTCCCATGACCCCGGCGCAGGCGTACGCGGCCGCGAGCAGCGAGCCCGACTCCGACGCGTGAGCCGCTGACGGGAAAACGGAGGCCCGCAGCGGAGGTTGGGTCACCTCCGCGTGCCGCACCCCGGACAGAATGCCGCGCCCTCCGGCACGACGGCGGAGCAGGAGGCGCACTGGTTGGACTGGGCCAGGTGGTAGCCGCAGCCGGAGCAGTAGGCGGCTCCGTGGGTCTCGGTCCGGCACCGGGGGCAGACCAACTGCCGTGGCGTGGTGGGGTCGTAGGTCTGGCCGGCCTGCTGGCCCGCGGCGTACGCCCGCTGGGAGGCCATGTCGTTCAGGCCGCGCTGCTGGGCCGCCATGGCCTCGGCCGCGGTGTCCGGTGCGCAGTGCAGGCACAGTCCCTGCGCCGCGTTCCAGCAGCGTCCGCAGACGTAGTTCGTGCAGCGCGCGCAGCGGTTGAAATGCCCCTGCGCGTTGGCGATCGCCCGCTGGAAGGCATGGTCGCGGGCCTGTCCCCAGCCGGCCCCGGCGAGCCCGTCGGCCGCGGACGAGACCCCTCGACCGGCACTTCCCAGCAGGCTCCAGGCCATGTCGACGCCCTTGCCGAGCCAGGTGGCGGCCCGCTCACCGGCGTACGCCTCGAACGGCGACCGCCAGGTGTCGTAGCAGCGGGAACAGGAGAACTCGAACTGGAATCCGGCCCCGGTGCCGTTGCGCTCGCACAAGTCCCGGTAGTTGTGGCTGAAATAGATCTCGCTGCTCATGTGGTCCCCCCACAGTTTCAGGCCGTCGGCACCCCTGCCCTACGACGCTGGCGGAAGAGTACTGGTTCTCGCCAAGCGCCCGGCATCTGGCCGGGATCAGCCCCCGGAGCTGCCGGAGGCCGCCCGCGGGCTGGGCAAGTCGATGCGCGCTCTCGGAGATCTCCCGCACCTTGCGCAGGAGCCGGCCACGTTCTGGATCGTCTCCGGCAGCCTGTCCGGCCCGAAGAGCGGGACCGCGAGGACGGCCGGCGTGACGAGTTCCGGATCGGGTCCAGGTCGGAGAACATCTGCCATCCCTCGCCTTGTCGGCGCCGGTCCGCCCGGCGCGGAACCTCCGACGCCGATACTCTATGGGTTGCGCAAGCGGGGGAACCATCGCGGTGGGGTCTGCGTTGAAACCCGGTGACTGCACTGAAAGCCCACAACCGGGAGGAAGAGCCGTGGGAGTTTCCCTGGGCAAGGGTGGCAACGTGTCGCTGAGCAAGGAGGCCCCGGGTCTGACCGCGGTCCTCGTCGGTCTCGGCTGGGACGTGCGCACCACCACCGGCGCGGACTACGACCTCGACGCCTCCGCCCTGCTGCTGAACGCGTCCGGCAAGGTCGTCTCCGACCAGCACTTCGTCTTCTACAACAACCTCCGCAGCCCGGACGGTTCGGTCGAGCACACCGGTGACAACCTCACCGGTGAGGGTGAGGGCGACGACGAGAGCATCAAGGTGAACCTCGCGGCCGTACCCGTCGAGATCGACAAGATCGTCTTCCCGGTCTCGATCCACGAGGCGGAGGCGCGGGGCCAGAGCTTCGGGCAGGTGCGCAACGCGTTCATCCGGGTCGTGAACCAGGCGGGCGGCCAGGAGATCGCCCGCTACGACCTGTCCGAGGACGCCTCCACGGAGACCGCGATGGTCTTCGGCGAGTTGTACCGACACGGCGGCGAGTGGAAGTTCCGTGCGGTCGGACAGGGTTACGCCTCCGGGCTGGCCGGCATCGCCTCCGACTTCGGCGTCAACGTCTGACGGCGCCGCAGCGCCCGTCGCCCGCCTGACTGCCCCAATTCCCCGCGAGCGGGCGGCGGGTCCCCTCGGCCGTCGGGGGAGAGCCGAAGTCCGACTTCCATGCCCCCGCACCGCCGCCATCGGTGCGGGCAACCGGCTCCGCCGGCGCCGACGAAACCGCCGCCCCCCCCCACCGGCCGCTCGTCAGTCGTGGGTCTGCAAGCGGGCCGCGAGCGAGGTGACCCGCGCGGCCCGCGCCCCTGTCGTTGCGCAATCGGACGACTGCACGTCCGAGCGTCACGTGCAGCCGGCGCGAGCATGCAGCGGTGCACCGTGTCCCGCTCCGCGGGCGCCCTCGTTCTTTGCGCTTGGAAATGAGATCCAGGAGCCCGGAAGATGCCTTCCCCTTAAGGGGGTCGGCTCAAAGGCGCGATGAGTTCCCCGGATTGGCCAAGTACTGAATCACACCGGTCTCGTTGAGTGGCGCACCCGGTGAATTTGCGTACCGATCCGTAACGACCGCACTTCGGGTGCAAGGATGAAGCCTGTCATGGATGCCGGGTGGTGTGTGCGTACGGTACGGGCCGCAGTGTTCGCGGCCGTATGCGTGCTGCTCGCTGCCGTGGGGCACGTCATGATGTCGGGCTCTGCTGTGCCCTGGTGGGCCCTGCTGGCGGGGGCCGTGGCAACGGGTGGTGCAGGCTGGGTGTTGGCCGGGCGGGAACGCGGGCTGACGCTGATTGTGGCGCTCGTGGTCGGGGCCCAGACGGCGCTCCACTGGGGATTCTCGCTCGCCCAGTCCGCGACGGCGCCGACCGCCTCAGGTACGGCCGGCGGTGGAATGGGCTCGATGCCGATGGGTTCCATGGGGCACGACATGAGCTCCATGGATATGAGCTCCATGGATATGAGTGGCATGCACGCGCACTCCATGTCCATGGAGATGCACATGGGCATGAGCCACTCGGCTCACATGGGTGCAGGCGCTGAAGCCGACCTGGGGCACTGGCTGGTGAGCGGTATGCCGTCACTCGGCATGTCCGGGGCTCACCTGGTGGCCGCCGTGCTGTGCGGCCTGTGGCTGGGGTACGGCGAGCGTGTCGCGTACCGGCTGCTGCGCGCCGTGGGCGGGTGGCTGGCCGCGCCGTTGCGGCTGGTGCTCACCCTGCCCGCGCTGCCGCGTCGTCCGCGCCGTCTGGTGCGGCGGAGCCGTTCGCGCTGGGCGCCGAACCGTCTTCATCTCGTTCACGCGATCACTACTCGGGGACCTCCCTTGAGGGCCGCTGTCGTCTAGAACAGCAGGCTTCCCGAGGCGGTTCGAGGGTGTCGTGGACACCACGCCTCGGTTCGCGGTCGTGCCCGCGCACGGTCGCAGTCCCCTTGTTGCTGGAAGCGGCGTGTCTGTATGCCGCCGCCCTTCCATGCGTGAATCGCGAAGGACATCAGGTGTTTGCTCCTGCCCTGCCCGCCCTGCATGGGCGACGCAAGAAACGTAAGAAGCACGACAAGACCGAAGAAGTCGACCAATTGATCACCGGATGGGCGCTTGCCGCCCGAGGCGGCGATGCCGAGGCCGTCGAGCGGTTCGTCAACGCCCTGCACCGCGACGTGCTGCGCTACGTCGCACACTTGAGCGCGGACCCGCAGTCGGCGGACGATCTGACCCAGGAGACGTTCATACGGGCGTTGGGCAGCCTGCACCGGTTCGAGGGCCGTTCCTCGGCCAGGGCCTGGCTGCTGTCGATCGCCCGTCGGGCTGTGATCGACGACTTCCGGCGTGCCGCCGCGCGGCCCCGCCTGGCCGATCGTCATGACTGGCGGCAGGCCGCCGAACAGACCCAGCCGGTCGACGTGCCGGGGTTCGAGGAGGGCATCGCGCTCCTCGACCTGTTGGCCACGCTGCCCGACGAACGCCGCGAGGCGTTCGTCCTCACCCAGTTGACCGGCCTGTCGTACGCGGAAGCGGCCGATGTCACCGACTGCCCTGTCGGGACGATCCGTTCCCGCGTGGCCCGGGCCCGCGCGACACTTCTGGATCTGCTCGCGGAGCCGGAGGAGCCCTGTTCGGACGGCGACGATCCGCTGCCGGCCATCCGGCCGCGTCACGCGGCGGTGGCCGTCCTGGCTGCCACCGCGGCCTGACGGGAGGTTCGGTGCCTGCCTCGGCAGGCACCGAGCCTCGCCCGGGATCCCCGATACACCCGAGGGGACGGGCTCTTGAACGAGCGTCACTCCGCATCCCGTCCGCCTGGTCACGGTCGGGCGAGAGGAGGGGTGCGGTGACGGCACGCGTGTGCTGAAGAAGGGCAGTGGGTACCTGGACCGGCTCACACCGGCGCGGGCGTGTCCGCAGGCATCGACCTGGCCTTCCACCTGGTGGAGCGGCTCGACAGCGCGAAGGCGGCGACCCAGGTCCGCCAGGGGACGCAGTACGACCGGACCGTCAGCCGGCTTTGGCCTCCGACAGCCGCTCCAGGGCGAGAGGCTGGGCTCCGTAGGTGATGCGTACGACACCGTCGGCGTGGCGGTCGGCGGTGGCGGCAACGCCGAACACCTCGCGCAGGAGGTCGGGCGTCAGCACCTCCAGTACCTGGCCCGCGGCCACCACCTGCCCGGAGTGGAGTGCCACCAGGTGGTCGCACAGGCGGGCCGCCAGGTCGAGGTCGTGCAGGACGGCGAGGGTCGTGATGCCGGTCGCCCGGACGAGGTCGAGGAGCTCGAAGCGGGCGCGGATGTCGAGGTGGTTGGTGAGTTCGTCGAGGACGAGGAGCCGGGGTTGCTGAGCGAGTGCGCGCGCGAGCAGCACGCGTTGGCGTTCGCCTCCGGACAGGCTGGTGACGTCGCGTTCGGCCATGTGCCGGATACCGCACAGGTCGAGAGCCTCGTCCACGGCCTTGTGGTCCTCGGCGCTGTCGCGGCCGATGAGGCCGTGGTGCGGCGTGCGGCCGAGAGCCACGATCTCGGTGACACACATGCCCGTCGGACTGCTGGTGGCGTCCTGGAGGACGGCGGCGGTGCGGCGGGCGGCGCCGCGTGCGGTCAGCCCCCATACGTCCTCGCCGTCCACCCGCACCACGCCTCGGTGGGGGCGCAGTGACCGGTAGACGGTGCGCAGCAGTGTGGACTTGCCGCTGCCGTTGGGGCCGATGAGGCCGACGATGTCGCCCGGCTGGGCCTCCAGGTGCACGTCGTGGAGGATCGGGCGGTGGCCGAGTTCGACGTGGATCTGTTCGACGGTGAGCTTCATACGGTGTCCAGGCTCTTGTTGCGGCGCAGCAGCCACAGGAAGAAGGGCGCCCCGAACAGGGCGGTGAGGATGCCGAGGGGCAGTTCGTCGGGGCGGTTGACGGTGCGGGAGAGCAGGTCGACGACGACCAGGTAGATGGCGCCGACCAGGGCGGCCTGGGGGAGCAGTCTGCGATGGTCGGCGCCGGTCGTGAGGCGCACCAGGTGGGGGATCATCAGGCCGACGAAGCCGATCCCGCCGGCGACGGCGATGACCGTGCCGGTCACCAGGGAGGACAGCGCCAACAGCACGGCGCGCAGCCGGTGTACGTCGACGCCGAGGGCGGTGGCGGACTCGTCGCCCACGAGCAACGCGTTGAGACGGCGGCCGAAGAGCGCCAGGACCACGGTGGTGGTGAGGACGACGGTCGTCACAACGGGCAGCTGCCCCCACTGGGCGCCGGCGACGCTGCCCAGCATCCAGAACATCACCGTGCGCAACTCGGTTGGCGTCGCCCGCAGTTGCAGGTAGCTGGTGGCGGCGAGGAACAGGTAGCCCACGGCGACACCGGACAGGACCAGGCGGGTGGGGACGAGGCGTCCTTGCTTCTGCCCGAGGAGGAAGACGAGGGCAGCTGCCGCGGCGGCGCCGAGGAAGGCGGCCGAGGACACCCCGAGTCCGCCGAGCGCGCCGCTGGTGAGCGTGATGACGAGCACGGCCCCGAGCGAGGCGCCGGACGAGACGCCCAGCACATACGGGTCGGCGAGCGGGTTGGCGACCACGGCCTGCAGGACCACACCGGCGACGGCCAGCCCCGCGCCGACCAGTGCTGCCAGCACTACACGCGGAGTACGGAAGTTCCAGACGATCTGGTCCATGGCGGGGTTCGTGACTGTCCCCCCGCCGGTCAGATGGCGCCAGATGATCCGCCACACGTCACCCACCGGCACGGTCACGGCGCCGATGCTGATGGCCACGACCATGGCGGCAACGAGCACGGCGAGCAGCAGCACCAGCGCCAGGACGGGGTTCAGCCGCTTTCGCCGACCCGGTCCGGTCAGAAGGCGTCCGGGTGCAGCAGCCTGGCGATCTTCTCCACTGCGAGGTCGTTGCTGGGTCCGAGGTAGATCGAGTCGGACAGCACGAGGGAGCGCTTGTTCTTCGCGGCCGGCCACTGGGGGAACTCCTTGAGCAGTTTGCGGGCGTACGCCTCGGGGTTCGGGTCGTTGTAGCTGATCACCACGAGGGCATCCACCTGCTCGGCGGCGACCTTCTCCTTGCTCAGGTCGGCGAAGGCGGTCTTGGAAGCGGAGGAGAAGGCGTTGCTGCCGCCCGCCTTGGCGAGGATGTCGTTCCAGATGCCGCGGGCCGCGACGGAACTGAAGTCGTTGCCGCCCATGCTCATGTTGGAGAACACCACCATGACGTTGGGCTTCTTCTCGCCCTTCACCTTGGCCGACACGTCGCTGATCCGCTTGCGTGACTCGGTGACGAGCTTGTCTGCGCGCCCACTGACGTTGAAGATCTTCCCCAGGTCGCGCAGCAGTTGATAGCTGTCGTCGATCGTCATGTGGGAGGTGTCCTGGTCACAACCCTGCGGGGACACATAGGTGTTGGCGCCGACCGCCTTGAGGTCGTCACGGGTCGCGAAGCCGTTCTTGGCGTCGAACCCGTACGAGGTGGTGGACAGCACCAGGTCCGGGCTCAGGCCCAGCATGGCCTCGCGGGGGATGTCGTAGGCGTCGTTGAGCTTGATGTCGCCGGTGGGCAGCTCCTTGATGGCCGCGGCCCGGCCGGGGACCTCGGAGCGGCCGTAGGACTGCTCGTTCGCCACGATGCGGTCACCGAGCCCCAGCGCCAGTAACGAGGAGACCTCGGCGACAGAGGCACCGTTCATGGCGACCACCCGGCTGGGTGCCTTGGTGTACGTCGTGGTCTGTCCGCAGTTCTTGAGGGTGACCGGGTATCCGGGGTCGCTCGCGTCCGCCGCGGCCTTGGCCGTCGGGGACGACGAGGCCCCGCATGCCGTGGCGGCCAGGCACAGGGCGCCGGCCAGGGCCACGGCAGCGGGCCGTTTCGTCTGCACACGATCTCCTTGGGACGGGAAGGACTCCGCTCAAGTAGTCGGTGCGAGGTGGACCTGAGTTCCCAGGGGGTCAGGCGTTCCGCCCTCCGGGTGGCGGCAGGATTCCGTTTTTCACGCAGTGGTCCAGGTATCGGAACACCAGTGCCCGATCGGCCTCCGGGCATGAGATACCGGTGCCTTCGAGACCTCGCACCACGTTGTCCGCTCGGACCCGGCCCAGCGTGAGATCCGGCTCGGCGTCTTCGTCCCCGGTCAGGGAATCGAAGAACGCTCCGGTCGTCGCCGCCACGTCGGCGGAGCGGGGCAGGTCCCGGCGCCACTGCGTCAACGGGATCTGTTTGACGGCGTATCCGTACTCCCGCACCCAGCCGTATACGTCGGCCAGTCGTACGGGGGCGACAGGGGCGTGGTTGAAGACCGTACCGGGGGCGGCGGTCAGGGACAGCCGTACGACGGCGCGGGCGACGTAGTCCGCCGGGGTCCACACCTCGGCCTCGAACAGGTCGGGCACGATGCCGGCGGGGATGCCGGAGGCGAGAACGCTCCACAGGAAGTCCCGCCGGTTCACCTGGCCGGTGTCCGGTGCTCCCGTCACGCGGCCCAGGCGGTGCAGGGTGACGGGGAGACCGCGCTCGGCGGCCTGTTCCAGGAGGCGTTCGGATGCCCACTTGGACTGCTGGTAGCCGCTGACCAGCCCCGGGTGCGGCGGGAAGAACGTCTCGGGTACTTCCGGACTGTGGCTGCGGGGCGGAGCCACGGACAGGGTCGACACCAGATGGACCGGGATCGAGCGTGCGGAGGCCAGGCGCAGCAGCCGGCGGGTGGATTCGGTGTTGGCGGCGCGCAGGCTGCCGTACTCGCGCATGATGCTGACCGTCGCCGCGTTGTGGACGATGACGTCGCAGGTGTCGGCCAGTTCGGCGAACCGGTCGCCGGCCAGCCCCAGGTCCGGGCGGGCGAGGTCGGCGGGGACCGCGGTGATCCGCTCGGTGCCCGTCGGAAGCGGGATCTCCTGGGCGGCCAGGGCCTGGTGGATGCGGCCCGCGGCCTCGGCGGGGGTCGCGGCCCGGACCGGGCAGACGATCTCGGCGTCGGTGGCACGGAGCAGTTCGGCCAGCAGATGGGGGCCGACGAAGCCGGTGGCGCCGGTGAGCAGGACGATGCGTGGTGTTCCGGTCGTGCGGCGCGAGGCGCCGGGCCGGATGTCCTCGTCCAGGACGGCATCGGCCGGCACGGCCCCGGGCAACGCGGGCGCGGCGGCCGAGGCATTTTCGCGGTGTCCCAGGCGGTGTGCGAGTTCGGCGGCCGTCGGGTGCTCGAAGAGCCAGGCGACGCGGACCTCACGCTCCAGCTCCACGCCGAGCCGGTTGGCGACCTGGATCGCCTGGAGCGACTGGGCGCCGAGGTCGAAGAAGTCGTCGTCGGGCGCCATGCGGTCGACGCCCAGGATCTGGGCCCAGATAAGGGTGATGATCGCCTCCAGGCCGCTCGCCGGCTCGACCGGGACAGCCCGGTCTGCCACGACGGTGCTGAGGGCGTTCCTGTCGATCTTCCCGGTGCTGGTACGCGGCAGCCGGTCGGTGAACTCCACGGCCGACGGAACCATCGCCGCCGGCAGGACCTTCCGCAGCCCCTCACGCACCTGAGTGGCGGTGGGTCGGGGATCCTCCGCGACGACGTGGGCGGCAAGCCGCCGTGTCCCGTCCGGCAGCACCTGTCCGACCACGGCAGCTTCGCGGATGCCCGGTTGGGCGAGGAGGGCCGCCTCGACCTCGGAGGGATGGACGCGATGTCCGCTGATCTTGAACTCGTCGTCCGCCCGTCCGAGGAACCGCAGTTGTCCGTCGTCGCCGAGGCGCACCAGGTCGCCCGTGCGGAACGCCCGTGGACTGCCGGGCAGTTGGGGGAGTGGCGCGAACCGTGCGTCGTCCGGTGCGTCCGCGCCGCGGTACCCCAGGGCCAGTGCGTCTCCGAGGAGATGGAGTTCGCCGCCGACGATGGCTGTGCGCATGCCGGGCAGCGGGATACCGATCGGTACGTCACCGGGGTCCGCGCCGGCTTCGTGGAGTGCGGCGACGGTGGCGACGACCGTTGCCTCGGTCGGGCCGTAGGTGTTGAACAGCTGAACCGACGTGCCGACCGTGTTCCTCCAGCACTCGACGCGTTCGGGCAGGGCGGCCTCTCCGCCGATGATGACGGTCCGCACCCCGTCGGGCAGCGGAGTGGCAGCCGTGGAGACGGTGTAGGCCAGTTCGTGCCAGTAGGCCGTGGGCAGGTCCAGCACACTGATCCGCAACTGGTCGACCGCGCGCAGGAAGTGGGGCACCGACTCGGTCATCTCGCCGGTGCGCACGACGAGGGTGGCGCCCGTGCACAGGGTGAGGAAGACCTCCTCGACGCTGGCGTCGAAGTGCAGGGGCGCGAACTGCAGGACGCGGTCCTCGTGGCGAAGGCCGTAGCGGTGCGCGGCACCTGCGACGAAGGTGGCGAGCGCGCGGTGGCTGATCTCCACGCCCTTGGGGCGGCCGGTGGAGCCCGAGGTGTGGATGAGGTAGGCCAGTTCGTCCCCGATTCCGGCCGGGGCGAGCGGTGCCTCGGCGTCGTCGCCGGGGGCATCCAGCAGAAGGGCGGGCCGACCTGCGAAGCGAGCCGCGTACGCGCCGTGGGTGAGGATGAGCGAGGGCCGGGCGCTTTCCAGGAGCGCTTGCGTCCTCGAATCCGGGGCGTCGGGGTCGAGCGGGCAGTAGGCGGCGCCCGAGAGCAGGACGGCGAGGATGGCCTCGACGGCGCCGATGCCGCGTGGCAGGGCGACGGCCACGACCGCACCGGGGCCGACATGCCGGGCGGAGAGACGTCGGGCGAGCTGTCGCGCGGAGCCGAACAACTCCGCGTAGGTGACGCTCCGTCCGTCGTGTTCTACGGCGGTGGCGCCACCGCGCCGGGCGGCATGGTCGGCGATGAGGCTCAGCACAGGTCGGGCCGGGCCGGGCAGGGGTCCGCCGTCCAGGACGGTGCACGGGCGCCGGCCGATCGCCCGGTCCGGCTCGGCGAGGGCCTCGCGCAGCAAGGCCAGCAGTCCCTGCTGGTGTGTGGCCAGGTCTGCCTCGTCGTAGAGGTCCGGATTGGCATCGACGGCGATGCGCAGGCCCGCGCCCTCGGCGCGGTCGTACACATTGACCGCGAGGTCGTCGACGGGCCCCGCCGAGACGTTGTGGACCGTGCTGCGGTGCCCTGCGAACCGGAGGTCGTACTCGAAGGGCATGATGTTCACGCCCGGACCGGACAGCCGTCGCCTGCCGCCGACCAACTTCAGGTCCCGGCGCAGCTCTTCGTAGCGGTACCTCTGGTGCGGCCGGCCGGCCCGAAGCTCCTCGGCCACCCGGGCGGCGAGGTCCCGCAGGCCGTCCTGCTCGTCCACCGCGACACGCAGCGGCAGGATGTTGCGCACCATGCAGGGCACGCGCAGGGACACCGATCCGAGGCGGCCCATGGCCGGAAGGCTCAGCACGACCTCGGGGGCGCCGCTGACCCGGTGGATGTAAGCGGCGGTGACGGCGAGCAGGAGATCGGACCAGGTCACCGACAGATCGTCGGCGACGGCGCGCAGTCGCTGTGTCTCGTCGGGGTCCAGGTCGACGACGCGGCGCAGGAAGGTGCGGGCGGGAAGCGCCTGTCCGGAGGCGAGACTGGGGATGGCCGGGCGGTCCGCGAAACGCTGGGTCCAGTAGGCACGGTTCTTGGTGAAACGCTCCGAGGCGCGGTAGGTGGCTTCCTCCTGCCGGACCGATTCCAGGGGGCCGAAGCCGCTCTCGCCCAACGGGGCGTCCTCCACCAGGGCCGTGTACACCTCTGCCACGCGGCGCGCGACCAGCGACAGACCGAATCCGTCGAGTGCGATGTGGTGGACGCGGTGATACCAGAGGAATGCGTCGGGGGCCGTGCGCAGCAGGGCATGGCCGAAGACCGGGTCGCGTTCCAGGTCGAGGGGGCGGGCGATGTCCTGGGCCATCCATGCGAGGGCGGCCCGGTGTGGGTCGGCTGCGGTGGTCAGGTCGGCGATGTGCGGTTCCCACTCGATGCCGGGGAGGCTCACCTGCCAGGGGCGGCCCGTCTCGTCGGTGACGAAGCGGACGTTCAGGGCCTCGGCCTCCGCCACGGCGTGGCGCAGGGCCTTCTCGAAGGCTGTCGGGTCCACCTCGCCGTGGATGTGCACGTATTCGGCGGTGTTGTAGGCAGGGCTGTGCGGATCGAGGTGGTGGCCGGTCCAGATCCCCTCCTGGGCGGCGAGGAGCGGGTGGCGCTCGGCGCTCGGATCAGGCGTCGGCATGAGCCGCTCCCGCCTGGCGTTCGGACAGCAGCTGCCACCATTCGCCGAAGGAGGTGCGCTCGGCGAGCTCGATGAAGCTGACCTCCGCACCGGCGCTCCGCCACTTCTCGGCGAGGGTGGTGATGCGCAGCGAGTCCAGGCCCGCGTCCAGGGGGTTTTCGTCCAGGTCGACTTCGTCCGGTTGCTGGTGCAGGAACTCCGCCAGATCCGCGCGGAAGGCGTCCAGTGTCAGGGGCTCAGGCATGGTGTTCTCTCTTGGTGGCTGCACGGGATGGCGGGTGCCGGTCAGTTGACCTTGCGGTCGGCGTCGCTCCAGAAGCGGTCGCGCAGTTCACGGCGGAGGATCTTGCCGCTGGGATTGCGCGGGACGTGCTCGATGAACTCGTAGGCCGCGGGCAGTTTGAAGGCGGCCAGGCGGTCGACGAGGAACCGGTGCAGGTCCCGAGGGGTGGGCTCCTGCCCGGTCACCGGTACGACGAAGGCGTGGACCTTCTCGCCCCACCGTTCGTCGGGGGCGCCCACGATCACGGCTTCGGCCACGCCGGGGTGGCGCTCCAGGACGTTCTCGATCTCGGCGGGGTAGACGTTCTCGCCCGCGACGAGGATCGCGTCCTTGATGCGGTCCTGGATGAAGACGTAGCCGTCCTCGTCGACGTATCCGGCGTCGCCGGTGTGGATCCAGCCGTCCACGAGGGTCTCGGCGGTCTTGTCGGGCAGACCCCAGTACTCGACCATGTGGGCCGGTGTGGCCAGGCAGATCTCACCGACGGCACCCGCAGGCAGTTCCTTGCCGTCTCCGTCGATGACCTTGCTGCCGACCCCCGGGTACGGGTGGCCCGCGGCCTTCATACGGGGGTGGCCGGGGATGTGGTCGGCGGGCGGCAGGCACACGGCGGTGTTGCCGGTCTCGGTCAGGCCGTAGATCTGGGCGAACTCGCTGCCGAACATGGCGAGGCTCTCTTCGAGGAGGGCCTCGGAGATGGGTGAGCCGCCGTAGACGATCTTGCGGAGGGTGGTGAAGTCGTCCGGCTTCACGCCGGGTTCAGCGAGCATCATGCGCAGCATGGCGGGGACCACGCAGGCGGTGGTGATGCCCCTGTCACGGATGAGGTCGATCGCGTCCCGGGGCGCGAAGGCGCGCATCGCGACCACGGTCACGCCGGCGTTGAAGTTCTGGGTGGCCCACCACAGGCCACCGACGTGGAACCCGGGGATGCCGACCAGGGCGACGTCGCCGACTCGCCAGTCGATCCAGTCGAGTTGCTCGCTCGCCAGAGCGTCGCGGATGGCGAAGAAGCTCCGGTGGGCGAGGACAACTCCCTTGGGCAGGCCGGTCGTTCCGCTGGTGTAGAGCTGGGCGACCGGTGTGTCGGGGGTGGGGGAGGAGGCGGGTTCGGTGTCGGGGCGTTCCGCCTTCCAGGCGGCGAAGCCGTCTCCGGTGCCCAGCCGGACGACCGTCTTCGGCGGGGCGGTCGGCAGGTGGTCGAGGACGGGCGCGAACTCGTCCTCCAGGAAGAGCAGTTCGCTGCCGGAGTCCTGGAGGATATGGCTGACCTCCGGGGCGGTCAGCCGCCAGTTGATGGGGACCAGAACTGTCTCGCTCTTGGCGCAGCCGAAGAGGATCTCGTAGTAGTGCTCGGATTCCTTGCCCAGGTAGGCGACGCGGGCGCCGGGAGCGGCCCCGGTCTCGCGGATGGCGTGGGCGATGCGATTGCTCTCCCGGTGCAGCTGCGCGTAGGTGAGGTCGCGGTCCTCGCAGACGACGGCGGTGACCTGCGGGCTGTGCGCGGCGTGGAAGCGTGCCGTGTCGACGAGGGTCTTGAGTTGAGGGTGGTGGAGCCTCTTGCCGGGTGTCCCGGGCGCGGACGGTTCGGCCATGGCGGGTCTGCCTCTCGTTCTGCTCTCGGTCTGCCGGGAGGCGTGCCGCCACCCGACGGGGTGGCGGGCACGCCTTGGTGGTGCGGTCGCCGTCTACGGGGCGTTGACGAAGGCGAGCTTCACGGTGCCGTCGCACCGGCCGCCGGCGTCGTCCCAGTACCGGTAGGCGGTCTCGGCGACCAGCAGCGGTTCGCCGCCCGGCGCACGCCGCTCGACGGACAGGAACTCGATCTCTCCGGAGAAGGCGCGCGCGTTGATGGGGCGCCGGAAACTGCCGCTGAAGCGGGCGATCAGGATGTCCGGCAGCTGATGGCGCCAGTAGTCGTCCAGCGTCCAGCCGGCGAACTCCCCCAGCAGGCCCTCCTTCACCGCCTTGGCGACGGTGTAATACATCATCTGGTTGTAGCTGATGTTGACTTCGACGGCGTTGAGATGGCCGGTGTCGTCGATGTAGCAGGACTCCGGGATGGCCAGTTCGCAGCGCGCGGACACCAGACCGGACCGGGTGCTCACCGCCGCGGATCGCAGGTACTTGCAGTGCGCCTTGTACGGCCGCAGGACCTGGGGCAGCAGTTCGTCGTCGTTGTCGAAGTCCTGCGCGGGCGGCTTGTGCTGTACGGACGCCCGCATGGTCACGCGGCCTCGTCGTAGAGCTTGCGCGCGTCGTGCACGGTCACCCTGAAGGAAACGGTCGGCTCCGGGGTGGTGGTGTGCCGGGCGCGGTGGATCAGGCTGCGGTTGTCCCAGACCAGGAGATCGCCCTTCTCGAAGGTCTGCAGGTGGATGTTCGGGTGGTCGAAGGAGTCGTCGAGTTGGCCGGTGGCCTCGAAGAGTCGCTGGAGCAGGTCGGTCTCCAGCGGCTTGCCGTCCTCGTCCTCCATGCCGATGGTGAAGCCCTCGCTGATGTAGAGGATCGTTTCCCCGGTCATGGGGTGGATGAAGGTGCTGGGCTTGACCACCGGCGGCGTCTTGGTGTCGACCTCCTCGATGATCTCCGAGATCGGCCGGTAGACGTCCGAGGGGCGGATCTTGAAGTACTTGCGCACCGAGTGCTGGGCGAAGGTGCCCGCCACTTCCTTCCTGAGATCCTCGGGAAGCTGCTCGTACGCCCTGCCCATGTCGATGAAGTAGGTCCCCCGGTTCTTCTCCGGGATGACCTGTGGGTAGATGAAGGTCAGGCCGAAGGGGTCCGGCATGAACTGGTAGTCCGCGTGCCAGAACTTCCCGGTCTTCGGCACACCTATCTGCTTGCCGTCCTCGGGCACGTTGGAGGAGACGAATATCTCCTCGACCTCGGGGTGCTTGTACATCGGCTCGTAGTACGTCTCGGGGCGGCCGAACCGCTGCCCGAGCTCCAGGAACTGACGAGGCGCCAGATCCTGGTTCCTCAGGACGACGATCTTCTTCGTGTAGACGGCCGCCTTGATGGCGTCGATGTCCTCAGCGGAAGCAGCGGCGTGGTCGAACCCTTCGACCGTGGCGCCGATTTCCGTGCCCGTGACTTCCTTGATCTGCATGATCCCCGCTCTCGGTAGAGGTAGAGGTAGTGGTGGTGACGGCGGCTACTGGGCGAGCTTCGAGTCGATGAGCTTGGTGGTCGCGCCGAGGGTGAGGTCTTCCTCGAGTTCGTTGTCGTCGATGTGGACGCCGAGTTCGCGCTCGATGCGCATGCTGATCTCGACCATCGTCAGAGAGTCGACGTCGAGCTGGGCGAAGGTGACGTCCGGGCTGATCCGGTCGCGCGGTGCGTCGTGCAGTTTCATGACGATCTCGACCAGTTGGTCGTAGGTGGTGCTCATGGCTCCTGGGTTCCTCCCGTGTCGTGCGGGTGATCGGTCCGGGCGAGAGCGGGCCACGTAAGGAGGCAGGACCCCCAGGTGAGCCCGCCGCCGAACGCGGTGAGCAGCACGCGTTCGCCCGCGTGGACGGTGCGTTGGGCAGCCGCATCGGCCAGAGCGAGCGGGATCGATGCGGCGCCGGTGTTGCCCACGGACTCGACGTTGGTCACCAGTCGTTCCGGGGGCAGTCCGAGGTCCTCCGCCACCGAGCGCAGGATGCGCAGGTTGGCCTGGTGGGGGACGATGCGGTCGACGTCGTCGACCTTGCGGTCGGCCAGTGTGAGCGTGGCGCGGGCGGAGGCCGTCATCCGGGTGACCGCGTGACGGAAGACCTCCTTGCCGCGCATGGCGAAGTAGTGGTCCTGCGCGGCGACCGGACCGGAGGCCGAGCGCTGCCGTGAACCGCCGGCGGCCACCATGATCAGTTCCTCGCCGGTGCCGTCGCTGCCGAGGTCGAAGTGGCCGACGGCACCGGGTTCGTCCGCGTGGCCGGCGCGAAGGACGACGGCTCCGGCGCCGTCGCCGAAGATGATCGCGTTGGTCCGGTCGTACGGGTCGACGATCGTGGAGTAGGTGTCCGCACCGATCAGCAGCACGCGTTCGGCCACTTGGGCCGCGATGAGACCGGCGGCCGAGGCGAGCCCGTAGACGAACCCGGTGCACACGGCGCTGACATCGAAGGCCGCCGTCCCGGTCAGACCCAGACGGTCGGCCACGAGAGGGGCGGTCGCCGGGCAGGAGCGGTCGGGAGTGGTCGTCGTGACGACGACGGCGTCCACCTCGTCCACGCCCGCCGACCGCAGGGCCCGCCGACCTGCCTCGACCGCCAGATCGGAGGTGGCCTGGCCGGGTTCGGCGACGTGGCGGCGGCCGATTCCGGTACGGGCCCGGATCCAGGTGTCGCTGGTGTCGAGCCGTCGGGAGAGCTCCTCATTGGTCACGACACGTGGCGGGAGCCAGCCTGCGAGCCCGCACAGAACAGCAGCACGATCGAGAGGTGGGACGGGAGGGGCGGAGATGCTGGCCGGTCGGTCGAGGGTGCTGGACACAAGGGCTCCTAGGTCTCCAGGCGCGATGAGAGGACGTCTTGGACGGAACGGTCGTAGGAGGGGAGTGAGCGGGCGCGCTCAGACGTCCGCACGCCTCCGAAAGGGCAGCAGCGCCACGGCACCGAGACAGATCCCGGCGGCGATGACGTAGACGGCCGCCCGGAGTCCGTCCAGCAGACCGGCGGACGTCACGTCGTGGCTGCCCGTTCCTGCGACGGCCACCAGGACGGCCAGGCCCACGGCGCTGCCCACTTGAAGCGTGGTCGAGGCCAGGCCCGAGGCGATGCCCTGGTCGTGGGCCGGGATGCCGGTTGCGGCCGCGATCCACATGCCCGTCCAGGCGGCGCCCTGTCCCAGGCTGAGCAGCACGATCCCGGGCAGCAGACGCGCATAGGAGCCGTCGGCACTGAACGCGAGGGCGAGAAGCACGGCGCCGACGGCGCCGGCCGCCATGCCGCCCAGCAGCATGGTGCGCACGCCCAGCGCGGCAACGGCCTTCTCGCCCACCTTCGTTCCGGCGGCCACGACGAGTGCCGGTACGAGGAAGGCGGCCCCCGTGGCCATCGCGCTGTAGCCGTGCACGGTCTGGAAGTAGAGGGTCAGGAAGTACGGCAGCGAGCTGAACGTGGCACTGAACAGCGCGGTCAGCGCCATGGCGCCCAGCAGACCGCGGTGGCGGAAGAGGTGCCCCGGCGTCAGCGGGGCGTGGCTGCGGGTCTCGACGAGGACGAACAGGGACAGCGAGATCACCGAGAGGGCCGCGCACATGAGGACGCCACGGCTGCTCCAGCCGGCCTCCGGTGCATGGACGAGGACGAAGACAAGCAGGGTGATGCCCGCGGTGGCGGTCAGGGCGCCCGGGAGGTCGAAGTCCCGCTGCCGGGGCAGGGGGCCGTCCGCAGGGAAGAGGAACGTTCCGGCCAGGGCGATGGCGCCGGCCAGCGGCACGTTGACGAGAAACACCGCCGGCCAGCCGAAGGCGTCGACGAGCACTCCGCCCAGCAGAGACCCGAGGCACAGCCCGCCGGCCCCGGCGGCGCCCCACGCGGCCAGCGCCCGGTTACGGCTGGGGCCTTCCTCGTAAAGGGTGTTGATGAGTGAGAGAGCGGCGGGAAACAGCAGCGAACCGCCGACGCCCTGCACCGCGCGCACCGCGACCAGTACACCCGCCGACTCCGACAACCCGCCCACCAGCGAAGAGACCGCGTACAGCAGGGCGGCGACGACGAAGACCCTGCGCCGGCCCAGCAGGTCCGTCGCCCGGCCACCGAGGAGCAGGAACCCGCCGGTCGTCACGACGTAGGCGCTGACCACCCACTGCAGATCCTGACCGGAGAAGCCGAGCGCGCTGCCGATGCCGGGGAGGGCGACGTACACGATGTTGTAGTCGAGCGAGATGACCAGTTGCGCGGCGGCCAGAACCAGTAGCGGCAACCCGAGGCGCCGGCGCGACGGAACTGATGGCGAATTCACTGCAGGCATTGCGGAACGATTCCCCCTAAGAATCCGTCCCCTGGAACAGGACGGCGGCTCACCCCGGGATCGTGGCTCACTTCCTGCGCCCGCCACAAGCTCTCTTCCCTCACTTTCGGACTGGCTTGCGAGCCGGTTGTGAGAATCGTTCACTTCTTTATTGAAGGTCGAACATTCGAGACGGTTGCTGAGGGGGTCGGTGCTGGAACATGCCAGGTGGGCTTGCGGATTTTCGGGCTGAGGAGTCTGGTTGGTGCTGGCGCGGATGGTGGAGGGGTGGGTTCCCATTTGACAAGTCGGCTGGCGGTGTCCGTCGGTTCCAGCCTTCCAGGTCGAATCTCCACGCATCATGGATGGCTGATTTTAGCACCTTCATAATCGCGTGGACCGGGCCTTCGATATCGTCCGAGGCGATCCGGAGCGTGATATTTCGAAAGAGTGGAGAAGTGCTTATTAATAGGGAGTCGGATGGCGAAGGTTTCTGGTTCCCGGATGTGTCGAAGTTTTTTGTCACACGCGGGAGTCGGGCCATTGACCGGGTACCCCCCTACCGTATGTACGCATGGAGAAGTCGAAGCGTGGTCTTTTCGTCCCGCCGGCCTTACTGGGGTTCGTCGTGCTGCTCGTGTCATTGACGGCGGTGTCGTACGCCGTGGGACGCATGGCAGGTCCGGTGGCCCCAGGCGTGCACCGCACCGAGCCGGCGTCCGAGGAGTCGCAGGAGCCGGGTATGCCGGGCATGCATGGTCTCGGTCCGGTCGACCGTGAGGTACGGGTGAGCCGATGACCACCGCCGATCACCGTGAGACGGCCAAGGGGCCCGACGCGACCACCGATCTGCTGGTCGGCGGCATGACGTGCGCCGCGTGCGTGGGCCGGGTCGAGAAGAAGCTGGGCCGCGTCGAAGGCGTGACGGCAACCGTCAACCTGGCCACCGGTCGAGCCCGCGTCTCCCATCCGCTGTCGGTGACCCCCGAGCAGCTGATCGCCGTGGTGGAGAAGGCGGGTTATACGGCCGAACTCCCGCCGCCCGTCGAAGAGCAGGACGCGGAGGCGGCCCGCAAGCGGCGAACGAACGACGCGGGCATCAGCGACAGGGGCCGGTTGCTGATCACGGCGTCGCTGGCGCTGCCCGTGCTCGTGCTCTCCATGGTGCCCTCCCTGCAGTTCACCCACTGGCAGTGGCTGTGCTTCAACCTGGCCGTCCCGGTGGTGGGCTGGAGCGCGTGGCCGTTCCACGAGCGGGCCCTGAAGGGGCTGCGGCACGCCACGGCGACCATGGACACCCTGGTCTCCCTCGGCGTGCTCGCCTCCTTCGCCTGGTCCACGTACGCCCTGTACTTCGCAGGCGCGGGCCGGCCGGGCATGCGTATGCCGTTCAGCCTGGTGCCCGAGGCCGGCGGCGGAAGCGCCCATCTGTACCTGGAAGCGGCCGTGAGCGTGCCGCTGTTCGTGCTGGTCGGTCGCTACCTGGAGGCACGCGCCAAGCAGGGAACCGGATCGGCGCTGCGCGCGCTGGCCGAACTCGGCGCCAAGGACGTCGAGTTGAGGGAGGGCGACCGGGGCAGGCGGGTGCCCGTCTCCGAACTCCGGGTCGGCCAGGAGTTCCTGGTACGACCGGGCGAGAAGGTCGCCACGGACGGCGTCGTCACCGACGGCAGCTCCGCCCTGGACCTGTCACTGGTGACCGGCGAGAGCGTCCCGGTGGAGGTCGGGCCGGGGTCGGCCGTGGTGGGCGGTGCCGTCAACGCCGGTGGGCTGCTGGTGGTCCGGGCCACGGCGGTCGGCGCCGACACCCAGCTCGCCCGGATCACCAAGCTCGTGAGCGACGCACAGGCCGGCAAGGCCCGCATCCAGCGGCTGGCCGACGCCGTCGCGGGGGTCTTCGTACCCGCGATCGTGACCGTGGCCTGCACGGTGCTGGGGTTCTGGCTCGGTGCCGGGGCGGATGCCTCGGCCGCTGTGACCGCGGCGGTCGCCGTCCTCGTCGTCGCGTGTCCCTGTGCCCTCGGCCTGGCCACCCCTACCGCCTTCATGGCCGCCACCGGCCGCGGCGCGCAGCTCGGCGTCCTGCTCCGGGGACCGGAGGCGCTGGAGCGGCTGCGGCACATCGACACCGTGGTCTTCGACAAGACCGGCACCCTCACCACCGGACGCATGACCCTCGCCGCGACGACGGTGGTCGCTGACGAAGACGCGGGCGAGATCCTCCGGCTGGCCGGGGCGGTCGAGTACGGCTCCGAGCACCCCGTCGGCCGAGCCGTCGCCGCCGCCGCCCGCCAGGCCGCCGACGGCGCCGAGCTGCCGCCGGTGGCCGACTTCCGTGCCCTTCCCGGAGTCGGTGTCCACGGCCGAGTCGACGGCCATGAGCTCGTCGTAGGACGCCCGCGATCCGGCACCCCGCTCCCGGACACCCTTCAGCAGGCTCTGGACGACGCCCACGCCTCCGCTCGCACAGCCGTGGTCGTGGAGAAGGACGGCAACCCGGTCGGTGTCCTCGCGATCGGCGACACACTGCGGCCCTCCAGCTACGCCGCCGTACGACGCCTGCGCAAGCTCGGCATCGAGCCCATTCTGGTGACCGGCGACGGTCCGGCCGCCGCCCACGCCGTGGCCGAACAGGTCGGCATCGACGAGGTGCACGCCGAGGTCACCCCGGAGGGGAAGACCGACATCGTCGCGAGGCTGCGGGACGAAGGGTGCCGAGTGGCGGTGATCGGCGACGGGGTCAACGACGCCGCCGCCCTGGCCTCCGCCGACCTGGGCATCGCCATGGGCGGCGGGACCGACGCCGCGATCGGCGCCGCCGACATCACTCTCGTACGCGAGGACATGCAGGCGGTGGTGGCAGCAGTACAGCTCACCCGCCGGACGCTGAGCACCATCCGCGCCAACCTCGCCTGGGCCTTCGGCTACAACGTCGTCACCGTTCCGCTGGCCGCCACCGGCTGGCTCAATCCGATGTTCGCCGCCGTGGCCATGTCCGCCAGTTCGGTCCTCGTGGTCGTCAACAGCCTGCGGCTGCGGGCCTATTCGCCCGCCGGACCCGGCTACCGCTCCGGCTCCGCAACTGCCTCCGCCGACAAGACCGGTACGACGACACCGCCCGCGTCGGACCGCCACACCGCCTCGTCCCTGGAGGAGATCCGATGAGCTCCGCCTCGTCCGCCGACTCGGCCGAACGCTCCTCGCCGCCCTGGCGTCGCGTGACCGTCGGTGCGCTGAACGCCGCACTCGTCCCCGTGGTCACCTGTGTGACGGCCTTGATGCTCCTGACGGCCTACACGACAACGGGTGCGGCCGGTGAACCGCCGGCAAGGATCAGTGTCAGCAACGCCCGCGTCTTCGTGCCACCCAACTCCGAGAACACGGCCGCCTTCTTCGACATCGGCAACTCCGGGGCCGCCGACGACGTGCTGACGTCCGTCTCCTCGCCGCAGCTCGGGGTCACCATGCTGGGCCGGCGGGTCACGAAGGACGGAGCGGGACGGATGGAGCCGCTCGACTCCGTGAAGATCCCGGCCCGAAGCCGCGTGAAAATGACTCCGTACGGCGTCGACGTGATGGTCCTGGACCCGCCCAGGCTGAAGGCCGGGAACAAGGTCCGCTTCGACCTGTGGTTCCGCAGTTCCGGCCGGGTGACCGTCGATGCGGTGACTGTTCCTCCGGAGTCGTGAGGGACCGCGGGCAGAGGCTCCCTTGCTACTCCCCGCCCATCAGCTTGCGGATCTCGGTGATGGCCGCGACGAGCGCCTTGCGTTCGGGCACGGTGGTCTCCGGGTGCCACAGGTCGACGAGCAGGCAGGTGCGCGGACGCGTTCCGCGATTCCACGCCTCGTGCTCGAAGGAGTAGTCGAAGAGCAGGCACTTGCCCTCCTCCCACGACCGCGTCTCGCCCGCGACGGTGATGCCGCACTCCTCGGGGATGTCGACCGCCAGGTGCAGGTTGATGCTGAAGTTCCACAGGTCGCAGTGGGGAGCTATCGCCGCGCCGGGGAGCAGGGTCGAGAAGTGGCACTCCAGCAGGGGGCAGAGTTTCCCGGTGTCGACCGCCTCCTCCTTCAGCACCTGGAAGGCGGTCGGCACGGTGTCGGCCGACTCGCTCACGAGGCCGCCCTTGCGGAAGAGATAAAGGGCCTGCCAATCCGACTGGCGTGTGAGGTAGTGCTCGTAATCGGAGAATGCGTTCCGCCGGGCGCCCCAGGCGGTCTCCAACTCCTTCTTGATCCTGGCGTGGTTCGCTTCGAAGGCGTGCACCACGGGTGCCAACTCAGGGTGCCCGTAAGGATCGTGCCAGGGCTGCTGCGAAATCCCGGGTAAGATCCACTTGGCCCCCTTCTGTGACGGATGGCGATCTCCCTTTCCCGCTGCCAGCATCTGCTCGACCCGGGCGATCGAATCCGGTCCGTACTCACCCCTGATGACGGCGAAGGCGTTGTCTATCTCCGGGGTCATAAAATCTCCAGGATTTCGAACTTCGAGGTCCCCGCATACCGTGTGGAGAGTACCCAGGATGTACTCCTCTCGTCCCCCGGGAATGGCCACGGTGTGGCCGGTATCGGAGCACAGCAGATGACATGCGTGGTGTAGTGCGCCGGTAGTGCTTCCAATGCTTCGGAATTGTGGCTGTCGCCGGGAACTCGGGGGCGGCGCGAGCCGACCCCCTTTAGGGGAACCGTCTCAGAGGCCGAGTCGGATCTCGATGGCGGCAGCGCCGTCACCTCCGCCGTCGGGAGGGACACTCCCCCCTTCCGGCAGGATGCGGTCGGACCGGAAGCGGCTTCCCAGGCTTTGGTGAGTGCTCCTTTTCGCGCTCCCCTTCCGGCAGGCGTTCACTCCGTCTTCCCTCTTGTGAGTGATTGAGGTGCTGAAGTGTTGAGCGCTGCACTAATCCGTGCGGACGTCTCCTGGCGCCTCACGGATCGGGACTGGCATGTCTTCCATCCCTGCGTCGGTGGTCTGCGGTGTGGGTGCCTGCTTACCCGATGAGATCGTCACCAACGGTGATCTCATCCGGGAAGGGCTCGACACCTCCGACCGCTGGATTCTCTCTCGTACCGGCATCGCTCGCCGTCGTCGGGCCGGTCCCGGCACCAGCACCGGTGACCTGGCCGCCGGTGCCGCGGGTGCCGCGCTCGCTTCGGCCCGCACCGCTCAGGCCGAGCTGCTGGTCCTGGCCACCACCACACCGGATCACCCGTGTCCGGCGACGGCACCCGAGGTGGCGATGCGCCTCGGGCTGGCCGGCATCCCGGCTTTCGACCTGGCGGCCGTATGCTCCGGTTTCGTCTACGCCTTGGCCGTCGCCGACAGCTGGATCCGCGCCGGGGGTGCCTCCACGGTGCTCGTCATCGGCGCCGAGACCTACTCGACGATCGTCGACCCCACCGACCGCAACACCGCTGTCATCTTCGGTGACGGAGCCGGCGCCGTCCTGCTGCGCCGAGGGCGCCCCGACGAACCCGGTGCGATCGGCGCCGTCGATCTGGGCAGCGACGGCTCCGGTGCCGACTACGTGATGATCGAGGCCGGCGGCTCGCGCTGGCCCGACCCCGGCGGCCTCGACGGCCGGGCAGCCCACAGCCTGCAGATGAAGGGGCGCGAGGTCTACGGCCATGCGGTGCGCCGGATGACGGCCTCCGCCGAACGGGTCCTGAGCCGGCAGGGCTGGCCGGCGGCTTCGGTCGGCGCCTTCGTGGGCCACCAGGCCAACCAGCGGATCCTGGACGCGGTGGCCGACCGCCTGGGGATCAACCATCCGTGCCGCTTCGGCAACATCCGGGACGTCGGCAACACGGCCGCCGCCTCCATCCCGCTCGTCCTCGCCGACGTCGTCGCCGACCAGGCCGTCCCGAAGGGGACCCGCACGCTGCTCACCGCCTTCGGCGGCGGCCTCACCTGGGGCTCGGTCGCGCTGACCTGGCCCGACATCGCCGCCCCACCCACCGCCTCGACCACCACCGCAACCCCCGTGAAGGAGCCCGTCGTGACCGACACCGACTCACCCGTCCACGCCCATCTCGCCCAGGTCCTCGTCGAGAAGTTCGAGGTCGACCCCGGCGAGGTGCGTCCCGAAGCCGCCCTGCAGGACCTCGGCCTCGATTCGATCTCCGTCGTCGAACTCTTCCTCACCCTGTCCGACCACTGGCACATCGTCCTCGACGACAGCGACGCCGTACCGGGCCTGACCGTGTCCGCCACCGCTGCCCTGGTGGAGAGGGCGCGCGCCGAGGCCGCCGCGTGAGCGGCGCCGAAGTCGCGGTCACCGGCATCGGACTCGTCACCCCCGCCGGTGTCGGACGCGAGGCCAGCTGGCAGGGAGTACTGGACGGCCGCACCACCGCGGCGCAGGTCCCGGATCTTCGGGGTCTGCGTGTCGACCTGGCTTGTGCAGTCCCCGGTTATCAGCCCGCGCGGGACGTGCCCGGAGGGCGCAGCTGGCAGTACGACCGGCACACCCAGTTCGCGTTGACGGCGGCTCGGGAAGCGGTGGCCGA
Organism: Streptomyces sp. NPDC001157; assembly: GCF_053598255.1. Lineage (NCBI taxonomy): Bacteria > Bacillati > Actinomycetota > Actinomycetes > Kitasatosporales > Streptomycetaceae > Streptomyces > Streptomyces sp. NPDC001157. The sequence goes on along the minus strand of NZ_JBSFJW010000009.1, from coordinate 188,874 downwards.
CGCAGGGCTCGACCCGCACGGATGGGACGGCGAGCGTGTCGCGGTCGTCGTCGGCACCGCCTTCGGCGGCACCGGAGCCCAACTCGCCCAGCACCAAAGGTTCCTGGAGGACGGGCCGACCGCACTGTCACCGCTTCTGGTTCCCATGTTCCTGCCCAACATGGCGGCCGGGCAGGTCGCTCTGAGCCTCGGAGCCCGCGGACCGGTCCTGGCCACCTCCACCGCCTGCGCCTCCGGGGCCACCGCGATCGGCATCGCCTGGGACCTGCTGCGGTCCGACGCCTGCGACATCGCCGTGGCGGGCGGCACCGACGCCGCCATCCACCCGCTGTGGGCGGCCGGCTTCGACCGTATGGGCGCACTCTCGCGCAGCACGGACCCGCACTCGGCTTCCCGGCCCTTCGACGCCGGACGCGACGGTTTCGTCATGGGAGAGGGCGCGGGCATCGTCGTTCTCGAACGGGCCGCGGACGCCCGCGCCCGCGGACGGCCCGGCTACGCCCTGCTCAGCGGCTACGGGGCAACCGCGGACGCCCACCACGCGGTTGCCCCCGACCCGACGGGCGGCGGGGCGGAGCTGGCCACCCGGCGCGCCCTCGCCGCAGCCGACGCGAAACCGGGAGACGTCGACCACGTCAACGCCCACGGCACGTCCACCCCCCTCAACGACGCGGTGGAGGCGGACCTCATCGCCCGCTGTTTCCCCCACGGCCCGTCTGTGACCTCGGCCAAGGGAGCCCTCGGCCATCTGCTCGGTGCCGCCGGCGCGGTGGAGGCCGCCCTCACCGCGCTGAGCATGGCGCACCACGTGGTTCCGCCCACGGCCGGCCTCACCACCCCCGGCCCCGGAATCGAACTCGACCTGGTCACCCGGACCGCACGCGACCAGCCTTCCGCCCTCTCACTCAGCAACTCCTTCGGATTCGGCGGCCACAACACCGTCCTCGCGTTCCGCCCACCGCCCTGACACCCCAGCAACCTGCCCGTCCCAGGAGCCACCCCGTGTCCACGACCCACATCGTCACCGGTGCCACCGGTCTGATCGGCGCCGCACTGATCCTGACGGTCACCGAGCACAGCGACGACGAGATGGTGTGCCTCGTCCGCCCCACAGGCCTGAACCCCCAGACCCGCCTCCACGAGGTCCTGGAACGAGCGGGCGCCGCCTACGGCACCCCGCGCAGGACTCTCGACGCCGCCTTGAAACGGACCCGGGCCGTCACCGCTGATCTCACCGACGACCTCACCAGCCTGCGCCTACCTCTGCCTTCAGAGCCCCGCCGCGTGGAGGTCTGGCACTCGGCCGCACACATGAACTTCCGCCCAGGCGACTGGCGTACGACGTTCTCCGCCAACGTCAGAGGCACACGGCGCATGCTCGCCCTGGCACGCCGCCTCGACGCCGAGGCATTCAACTACCTCAGCACCGCCTACGTCGCGGGTTGGACCGAGGGCCTGATCCGGGAGGAGCCCGTCACACTCCCGGTAGCCAGGAATCCCTACGAACTCAGCAAGATCGCCGCCGAACGCATGCTGTCGGCCGCGAGCGACATGACCGTACGCATCCTGCGCCCCTCGGTCGTCGTCGGACACAGCCACACACTGCGCTACCCCGGGACACCGAGCGGTGCCTACCGAATCCAGCAACTCATCGCCGCCTACCACCGGACCCGCCCCCACGGGACACCCACACGGATACGGGCCCTGGCACACCAGCCCTTCAACCTCGTCCCGATCGACCAGGTGGTCCGCCAGGCGTACGCCCTCAGCCGACTCGGCCCCGCCGCCGACGGCGTCTTCCATCTCACCAACCCGACGCCGCCCACCACCGGGGACCTGCTGCGCGCACTGACCGCCAACTGCCACGCCCCGGAACCGGAGTTCACCACCGACGCCACCACGCTGACTCCGGCCGATCTCCGCCTGGACATGGCCCTGGGGGTCTACCGCCCCTTCCTCAACAACCCACAGGACTTCTCCCGCGATCGCATCGATGCCGCGCTCACCACACCGGACGCCTTCACCTGGACCCTGGACCAGGCCACCCTGCAAGCGCTCTTCCGTCCCTTCGCCCAGACACCATCGCGACACGAAACCGAGTGACAACGGCCCTCACCCTGAGCCTTTCCAGGCGCCGAAGCGGGCGACCGGGTCCTGGATGTCGGCTGCGGCACCGGCTGTCTGAGCCGGTGCATGGCGGCCCGGGTCGGCCCGGACGGGGAGGTGACCGGCGTCGACCCCTCGTCGCCGGTCCGACTACGCCCGCCGCAGGAAGCCGCGCCCGGGCAGCGCCCCCTGTACGTACCGGGAGGGCATCGCCGAGTCCCTCGACCTGCCGGACGCCCCCTTCGACACCGTCGTCACCAGCCTGATGCTCCGTCACCTGCCGGAGGACCTGAGGCCTGCCGCGCTGCGTGAGATGCACCGGGTCGTGCGTCCCGGCGGTCGGCTGCTGGTCGTGGAGTTCCGGCCGCCGAGGAGCCGGATCGGTCGTCATCTGGTGCACGGCGGAGCAGGTCACGCCATGGCCCACAACCGGGTCGACCTGCTGGAAGGGCTCATCGCGGACGCAGGCTTCGAGGTGAGCGGACAGGGCGAGCGGCGGCCCTGGCCGGCCCGTCCCCCCCAGCGGGGGGACGGGCCGGCGTTCGGCGGTCAGTTCACGTGCAGGGTGAGCGCTGCGGTGTGCAGCTTGCCGCCCGTCTGGAACTGCAGGAAGAGCCGCCAGTTTCCGGACTGGGCGAACTCGGCGTGGAAGGTGAGCGCGGGCCCGCCGTGGTCGCCGTCCACCCCGGTCTCCGGGTGGAGGTGGGCGAAGGAGAGGTCGCCCTGGTGGAAGGCGGTGAGGTGGGCGTAGGTGTCCAGGTAGGGCTGGAGATCGGTGACCGGCTTGCCGTTCCTGGTGACGGTGGCGGTCAGCCGGTGGGCCATGCCGGCCATCAGGTCGCCCTTCACGGCGATCGTGTAGCCGTCGGCGGTGGTAGTGCCGGACGCCTTGGGCAGGGACGTGGTCATCGGCATGCCGGGCACCTTCACGGTGCGGCTGAGGACGAGGTCCTTGCCCTTGCCGGAGCCGGTGCCCGGAGTGAAGGAGGCGTACAGCCGCCAGGTGCCCGGACTCAGCGAGGCGAGTGGCGCGGTCCAGGTGCCGTTCTTCGCCATGGTGGGGTGCAGGTGCTGGAAGCCCGTGAGGTCGGTGCGGACGGCGTAGAAGTGCATCCGCTTGGTCTGGTCGACGGTGAAGTCGGTCACCGGCCTGCCGTCCGGGCCGGTGACGGTGAAGCGGTAGTCGGCCGACCGGCCGGCGGGGACGGCGGCGGTTGTGGAGGTCATCCGGTAGCCGTCCCGGGCGGCGGCCAGGCCGTTGCCGGTGGAGGCGGCGTCCATGCCGGGCATCGACGCCATGGCGTCGGCGGATGCGGAGTGCGACGGCGTGCTGCTGTGGTCCATGCCGGGCATGGCGGAGCTGTGGCCGGAGTCGCTGTCCGAACCGCAGGCGGCCAGTGACAGGGCGAGGACCGAGGTGGTGGCAGCCGCCATGAGGATGCGGCGGGGCGTCCGAGAGCGCTTGGACATGAAGTGTCTTTCCAGGTGGGCGTCGCGATGCGGCGCGAGTGACGAACGTGGGACCTGTGCCGGACCGCGGCAGTGAGCCGGTGTCCGGGGGTCTCGTCACGTCCGTGCGATGCACGCCTGGAGGAGTAGTTCGCGTCCGCCTATGGGTGGCCCCCTGCGGCGGGTGCCCGCGTAGGCCCGCGGGGTCCGTGGCAGCAGGGCGGCGGCGGGAAGGACCACGGCGGCCGTGGCGAGCGGCGGCAGCGGGATCGCCGAGCGGGGCGAGGTGGCGAGGCACAGCGCGCCCCGCATGGTCTCGTCCGCGCGCGTCGTCGCCTTGTCTGCCGTGGTTCTGGAGTGGTCGGCCGGGTGCGAGGCCATCGTGTCCGGTACCGGTCGCGTGACCGCAGTGACCTTCGTATCCGCCATGGACCCGTGGCAGCCGCCGTCGGCCGCGGCCGGGCCGCCGTGCATGAGGAACAGCCCGAGCAGCACCGCGACCAGCACGGCCGGCCGCACCACTCTGCGGTGCCGGGCCCCGGCCGTGCTCAGGGCGGGCTGCTGGGAAAACACGGGTTCACCTTACGCGGCCGGGCGCACTGCGCCGTCATCCCCGGCCTCGGGGTGCAGGGCATCGTCGACGGGCACGCCGTCCTCGTCGGCCGGGAGCAGCTGCCGGCCGACTGGGCGAGGGGACTGCCGGCCGGTCTGCGGAGCGCCAAGGACGCGGCTGAGGAGTCCGGCCGTACGGCCATCACGGTTGCCTGGGACGGCGGGACCCGCGCGGTGCTCGACGTCGCCGACGCCGTCAAGGAGACCGGCCCGGAAGCCATCCGCCGCCTGCGGGCCCTCGGCCTGACCCCGGTTCTCCTCACCGGTGACAACCGGGCCGTCGCCGGGACCGTGGCCGCCGAGGCGGGTATCGCGCCGGAGCATGTGATCGCCGACGTCCTGCCCCAGGACAAGGTCGACGTCGTGCGCCTGCAGGGGGAGGGGCATTCGGTCGCCATGGTCGGCGGCGTCGGCCCGGGCCGGCCTGGGTCTTGCGACGGGTTCGGGCGCGGACGCCGCCATCGAGGCCGGCGACCTGACCCTCGTACGCGGCGACCTGCGTGTGGCCGCCGACGCTATCCGGCTCGCCCGCAGGACCCTGGGCACGATCCGGTCCAACCTGTTCTGGGCCTTCGCCCACGACATCGCCGCTCTCCCGCTCGCCGTGGCCGGACTGCTCAACCCGATGATCGCCGGGGCGGCCATGGCCTTCTCCTCGGTCTTCGGCGTCGGCAACAGCCCGCGGTTGCGGCGGTTCCGTGGCGCGGCTCACTGAGCGCGGCGTTCCGGCCGTCGTGGCCGGTATGCGGTCTTTCCGCCGGTCCTGCCCCTGTTCACACTTCCTGTGAGGGACCGGGGGTGGTGCGGATGGCCACGCAGCGCAGGGGGCGACGGAGGCGGCGTACGGCGCGGCGGGACGCGCTCTCGCGCCGGGCGGGTGCCGGACTGGTCGGAGTGCTGGTACTGGCCGTGTTCTGGTCCGCGATCTGGATGTACGTCGTCGGGGTCGTCGTCGCGGCCGCTCTCGGCGGCCTCGGCTGGTGGCTGTGGCGTACGGACCGGATCCTGCGCGGGCGGGACCGGGCCTGGCGGCAGCAGGACGCGGTCGCCGCCGGTCATCGGTCGTTGGCGGCCGTGGACGCCATGAGCGGTACGGAGTTCGAGGAGCTGGTCGCCGCGCTGTGCCGCCGGGACGGGTGCCGTGAGGTGCGGCGCGTGGGTGGATCGGGGGATCAAGGGGCCGATGTGGTCGGGCGGTTGCCGGACGGGCGGGCGATGGTCGTGCAGTGCAAGCGGTACAGGCCGAGTGCGGTCATCGCCAGCCGGGAGGTGCGGGATCTGCTCGGGTCCAAGGTGCACTTCGGGGCGGATGTCGCGGTGTTCGTGACGACGACCCGGTTCAGCAGGCAGGCCATGGACGTCGTGGTCAGGAGCGGCATCGTCGCCGTCAACCGCGACCTGCTGGGGGCGTGGAACAGCGGTGCCTCGTTGCCCTCGCTGATGGGGGTCAGCGGTCACGGACAGGGCGATGCCCGTCACCTGGCGCGGTGGCGGAAGACGTACGGGCCGAAAAGGCGACGTCCGGGCCGCCCCCTGGGGGACGGCCCGGACGTCACTGGCCTCGCTCAGTGAGTGAGCTCGGTGAGCGTGCTGATCAGGCGATGTCGAAGCGGTCCGCGTTCGACACCTTGACCCACGCCGCGACGAAGTCGTTCACGAACTTCTCCTTCGCGTCGTCGGCCGCGTAGACCTCGGCGAGCGCACGCAGCTCCGAGTTCGAGCCGAAGACCAGGTCGGCACGGGTACCGGTCCACTTGACCTCGCCGGTCGCGTCGTCACGGCACTCGAAGACCGTCTGGTCCTCGGAGACCGGCGACCACGTGTGGCCCAGGTCGAGCAGGTTGACGAAGAAGTCGTTCGTCAGCTTGCCCGGGGTGTCGGTGAAGACGCCGTGCGCGGTCTGCTGGTAGTTGGCGCCGAGGACGCGCAGACCACCGACGAGGACGGTCAGCTCGGGGGCGCTCAGGCCCAGCAGGTTGGCCTTGTCGAGCAGCAGGTACTCGGCCGGCAGGCGGTTGCCCTTGCCCAGGTAGTTGCGGAAGCCGTCGGCGGTGGGCTCCAGCGCGGCGAAGGACTCCGCGTCGGTGTGCTCCTCCGTGGCGTCCACACGACCCGGGGTGAAGGGCACCTCGATGTCGTGACCGGCGTCCTTGGCGGCCTTCTCCACGGCGGCGGCACCACCGAGGACGATCAGGTCGGCCAGGGAGACCTTCTTGGCGCCGGAGTTCGCGTTGAACTCCGCCTGGATGCCCTCGAGGACACGCAGCACCTGAGCGAGCTGGTCGGGCTCGTTGACGTCCCAGCCGGCCTGCGGCTGCAGACGGATACGGGCGCCGTTGGCACCGCCGCGCTTGTCGCTGTTGCGGTACGTCGAGGCCGACGCCCACGCGGTGGACACCAGCTGGGCCACGGACAGACCCGAGTCGAGCAGCTTGGCCTTCAGCGCCGCGACATCGGCGGCGTCGATGGGCTCGCCCTCGGCCTCCGGCAGCGGGTCCTGCCACAGCAGGGTCTCCTCCGGGACCTCCGGGCCGAGGTACAGCGACTTCGGACCCATGTCACGGTGGGTCAGCTTGTACCAGGCGCGGGCGAAGGCGTCCGCGAACTCCTCCGGGTTCTCGTAGAAGCGGCGCGAGATCGGCCCGTAGACCGGGTCGAAGCGCAGCGAGAGGTCGGTGGTGAGCATCGTCGGAAGCTTCTTCTTCGACGCGTCGTGGGCGTCGGGGATGATCGCCTCGGCGTCCTTCGCCACCCACTGCTTCGCGCCGGCCGGGCTCTCGGTGAGCTCGTACTCGTACTCGAAGAGGTTCTTGAAGAAGCCGTTGCTCCACTGGGTCGGCGTGGCGGTCCAGGTGACCTCCAGACCGGAGGTGATCGCGTCGCCGGCCTTGCCGGAGCCGTAGGTGCTCTTCCAGCCGAGGCCCTGGTCCTCGATCGGGGCGGCCTCGGGGTCGGCGCCGACGTGGTCGGCCGGGCCCGCGCCGTGGGTCTTGCCGAAGGTGTGGCCACCGGCGATGAGGGCGACGGTCTCCTCGTCGTCCATCGCCATGCGGCGGAAGGTCTCGCGGATGTCGCGGGCCGCGGCGATCGGGTCCGGGTTGCCGTTCGGGCCCTCAGGGTTGACGTAGATCAGACCCATCTGGACCGCGCCGAGCGGGCTCTCCAGCTCACGGTCGCCGGTGTAGCGCTGGTCGTCCAGCCAGACCTTCTCGGGACCCCAGTAGACGTCCTCCTCCGACTCCCAGACGTCCTCACGGCCACCGCCGAAGCCGAAGGTCGTGAAGCCCATGGACTCCAGCGCCACGTTGCCCGCGAGGATCATGAGGTCGGCCCAGGACAGGCTCTTGCCGTACTTCTTCTTGACCGGCCACAGCAGACGGCGGGCCTTGTCCAGGTTGCCGTTGTCCGGCCAGCTGTTGAGCGGGGCGAAGCGCTGCTGACCGGCACCGGCGCCGCCACGGCCGTCGCTGATGCGGTAGGTGCCCGCGCTGTGCCATGCCATACGGATCATGAACGGGCCGTAGTGCCCGAAGTCGGCCGGCCACCAGTCCTTGGAGTCCGTCAGGATCTCGGCGATGTCCTGTTTCACGGCCGGCAGGTCGAGGCTCTTGAACGCCTCGGCGTAGTCGAACTCCTCACCGAGGGGGTTCGCCACGGCAGGGTTCTTGGCAAGGATCTTCAGGTTGAGCCGCTCCGGCCACCACTGGCGGTTTCCTCCGCCCTGGGTCGGGTGCAGAGCGCGATCGTGCGCCACCGGGCACTTCGCTTCAGCGGCGTTGTTCTCAGACATGGGAATCCTTCCGGGGTTGGTGCTCAGGCCGTGCGAGCGGTGGAACAGTCGGGGCACAGGCCCCAGTAGATGACCTCGGCCTCGTCGATCGCGAAGCCTCGGTCGTCCGAAGCGGTGAGACAGGGGGCATGACCGACCGCGCAGTCGACGTCGAGGACGGCGCCGCACGACCGGCACACGAGGTGGTGATGGTTGTCCCCGACCCTGCCCTCGAACCGGGCCGGGCTGCCCGGCGGCTCGATGCGGCGTACGAGTCCGGCCGTGGTCAGCGCGTGCAGCGCCTCGTACACGGCTTGCAGGGATATGTGGCCCACACGGTCCCGCACACCCGAGGCGATCGCCTCGACGCCGAGGTGGTCACCCTCGCGGACGGTCTCGAGCAGCGCGACGCGGGCGGCCGTCACCCGCAGGCCGGCACCGCGGAGCTCCTCGGCGGTGGTCGGAGTCTGGGGTGAAGTCATGGGACCCAAGCTACCCGCACAAACACGAATGATTCAAGAAAACGAACGAGACAGGTTTGGTGGCCGGTCGATGACCTCCGGGAGAATCCCCGCAGATCAGGCTGGCAAGGGAATCGCACCACTGTTCACGCCTACGGGTGAATCGGTGAATGGACGTCCGGCCTGTGCCGGTTCGCTGCGCTGTGCTGGAACGCGTGGGTGTCTTCGTACTGTGCGCGTGGCTGCTGACCGCGGGGCTCGGCGGCTGTCTGGCCTCGGTGTGGATCCGCCACGGCGGCCTGCGGCAGCGCACGCCGGGGGTGACGCGGCTGCCGCTGTGGCTCGTCATGGGGCATGTCGTGCTGGCCGTCGCCGGTCTGGCCTGCTGGACGGCGTATCTCGCGGGCGCGGTACGGGGCACGGCCTGGGCGGCCTGTGCCGTGGTGCTGGTGGTCGCCGCGTTCGGCTTCATGATGCTGCTGCGCCGGCTGCCCAGCTCGGGACGGCACTCCCGGGGCGGGCGGACCGCCGAGCGCCACTTTCCGCTGACGGCGGTCGTCGCCCACGGGACGAGCGCGGGCGCAACCGTGCTGCTGGTCGTGCTCGTGGTGCTGCGCCGGGCGTGAGGCCCGGTGAGAGGTCAGCTCGTCCCCGGCCCGTCGTTCCGGGACGCGGCGGCGGCCGAGCGGGAGCCGACCAGGAGCAGGCACAGGACGGCTACGCCCGCGACGAGGCCGGTGAGGAGAAGAAGGGGGCTGAGAGGACGGGTGGCGGAGGCGGCGTTCTGGGGGTTCACGGCGGGCTGTGCCGCCGAGGGGGCGGATGCTGAGGCGGTGGGGGACGGGGTCTTGGCGGCTCCGGGGGCGGCGGCCTCGGAGCTGTGGTCCATGTGCATGGACGACGGCATGGTGGCGGCGGGCCGGGTGGTGGGTGCGGCGGCCGTCGGGTGCTGGTGCTGAGGGACGGTGGGCGCGGGTGCGGCGGCCGCCTGCACCACGAGCTGGGCCGTCATGTCCGGGTGCACGGTGCAGACGTAGCCGTAGGTCCCCGGCGTGGTGAACGTGTGGCTCCAGCTGCCGCCCTTGCTGAGCATCGGGGAGTGGACGGAGGAGGGGCCGGAGGTGGTCTCGACGTCATGCGGCGCCTGGTCCTGGTTGGTCCAGGTGACCGTGTCCCCGGCGGTGATGGTCAGGGTGCGGGGCGAGAACGCGTAGCCGGACATGAGGACCTGGTGGCCGGCGGCCGCCTGCACCGCGGGGGCGGGCAGGACGAGCGCGGCGCCCGCCAGGAAGAGGGCGCCGAGGAGGGCGGTCAGACGGGGCATGTGAACTCCGCGGCTACGAGCAGCCGGATGCGGTCTGCGGGACGGATACGGGGCAGGGTGAGGCCGGTCGTACGGCGCAGGGGGCGGTACGGCAGCCGGAGCGTGCCGAGGACCAGGAGCCGGTCGGCGGTGCGCTCGACGACGCGGAAGCTGAAGAGGGCCGGGGCCGGATCACTGGCCAGGTCCAGTTCGCCGGGGACGTGCAGCCGGGTGGCCTCGTCCGTGGGCGTGAGGCTCGTACTGACGAAGGTGAGCACCCTGCCGCCCAGCGGCCGGCCGGCCAGCTCAAGGCTCAGCATGCAGTCCTCGGAGTCGGGCGCCACGGTGAGGGTCGCGTCCAGGGCGGTGAGCCGGCGGCGCAGGGTGGTCAACGGGCCGAAACGCGCGGTCAGTTCGACGATGCAGCGGTCCGGGGCGGCACCGTACGTGCCGGGGTCGGGCAGCCAGTCGGGGCCCGGGCGCGGCGGGGGCAGGACGGCGGTGGGGTGGGTCTCGGTGGTCATCTCGGCACCTCGATGGGCTGGCTGAGTGACGGGCGGGGAGAATGGAGCGAGCGGCGGGCCGGCCGACTGCGACTCGGCCGGCCCGCCGCGTCCTGCTGAGGAAAGCCAACAGGAGTTGGTTCAGCAGGAGTTGGTGATGTAGTTCTCGGTCGGAGCGAGCAGGTGCTCGGCCCAGACCGTGTGCATCTTCACGTAGGCGTCCGGGTTGAGGATGTCCGCGAGCTGCTGCCCCGGAGACTCCTCCAGGTGCGCCTTGTTGATGTGCTGCAGGAGCACGCCGAGGGTGTCGTCGACCGTGCTGCCGGTGCCGTTCACCGCGGGGGTGATGATCGACTCCAGCCAGACGGTGTGCATCTTGAGGTAGCTGTCGAGCTTCAGCGCGTCCTGGACCTGCTGGCCCGGGGACTGCTCCAGGTGCGCCTTGTCGATGTGCTGCAGGATCGGCAGCAGGACCTGCTGGACGCTGACGCAGTCGCCGTCGCCCCCGCCGCCGGTACCGCCGGAGCTGCTGCCCCCACCGGTCGAGCCGCCGGTCGAGCCGCCGGTGGAACCACCGGTCGAGCCCCCCGTGCCGCCGCCGCTGGAACCGCCCGTGGAGCCGCCGGAGCTGCCCCCGGTGGAGCCGCCCGAGCCGCCGCCGCTGTCCGCGACCACGGTGATCGACGCCGTCATGTCAGGGTGGACCGCGCAGTAGTACTCGTACGTACCGGCCTTGGTGAAGGTGTACGACCAGCTGTCGCCCTTCTGCAGCGTGCCGGAGTCGAACTTGGCCGGGCCGCTGCTGGTGGTGACCGTGTGCGGAGCGGAGTCCTCGTTGACCCACTTCACGGTGTCGCCGACCTTCACCGTCAGCTTCGGCTGCGCGAACTTGTAGTTCTTGATCTCGATGGTGTGGTCGGCCGCCGCGGCCTTGCCGGACGAGTGGTCCATGTCCGGCATCGACCGGGCCTCGGCCGCCGGGGTGGCGGTCTGCGGGGCCGCGGCCCCGGCGGACGCCTGGAGCAGGCCGAGTCCGGCGACGGCGGCGAGGCCGGCACCGAGTCCGGTGGCCAGCAGCACCCGGTTGCCCGCACGGGAGCGCCGGTGGTGCGACGCGGGTGCGGTGGTTTCCTCTGTGTGCATGGTGGTGCTTCTCCCTTGTGAGATCCCTGGTGAGGGGAGAGGGGTGGGACAGGCGCGGGTCAGCGGCCTGGGGCGGACGTGACCAGCAGACTCGTCGCGGCGAGAACGACGAGGACGAGCCCCGTCTCGGCCGCGACCGAGTGGACGAAGGGCCGTACGGTGGCACGGTCGCCGCGCAGCAGCACGGCGATGTCGAGCCGCGTCCGCACCCAGCCGCGGCTGCGTTGGGCGATCAGCAACACGGCGGCCAGTACGGCGAGTTTGACCAGCAGCAGCTGCCCGTAGCCGGTGTGGAACAGGGCGTCGAACGACCCGACGACCTGCCAGGTCAGCACCGCCCCCGCCGCCACGATCGCCGCGACCGACACCCCGGCGAGCGTGGAGTAGCCGGTCACGACGGCCGACAGCTCGTCGGGACGGCGCCGGGGCAGCACCCCGAGCAGCAGCACCGTCAGACCGCCGAGCCACAGCGAGACGCCGAGCAGATGGACCAGGTCGGCCACCGCCCCCCAACCGGGGTGTGTGCCCTCGGAGTTGTGGCCGGTCATGCTCGTCGTACGCAGCAGTCCGAGGCCGACGGCGAGCGCACCGACGCGCCAGCCGGGCGACCGTGCGGCCCGGTCGCCGCTCTGCAGCAGGGCGGTCAGTGCGATGGCGGCGAGCACCCACATCAGCACCCGGCAGGCGGCCACGACACCGACCTCGGTGGTCAACAGGTCGGTGTAGGTGCCGGGTCGGAACACGTCGCCGAGCGTTCTCATCGTTCCGTACGCGCCCTGCAGTCCCGGCGCGAGCAGACTCGCCGCGAGACCGGCGGTCCAGGAGAGGGTGAGGACGCGGCGGGTACGACGGTCCCACGCGCCCTGCGGCCAGAGCAGTGCGAGGAACGCCAGGCCGCCGACGAACAGGGCGAGCGAGAGATAACCGGCCCAGCGGGCGGTGACCCAGGCGGAGTGCACCTCCTCGGACGGTTTCGGGACCGCCGCTTCGGCCGGGCGACCCGCCTTCGCGGTGAGGCGGTAGGAGAGCGTCCCGGACGTGAGATGCCCGTCCTCCATGTCAAGTACCTGCCAAATGAGTCTCAGATCGCCGTGGTCCGTGCTCTGTCCCTGCTCCGGGATCCTCGGGACGGTGACCTCGATGGTGTCGTTGCCGTCGTCGCCCCGGGACACGGCCAGCTGTTTGCCGACCGCCCTGATGTGCACGTCGGTGGGATCGACCGGCTCGCTGAAGGTGAGCCGCACGGTGGCGGGGGTGTGCGGGAGCCGGGTGCCGTCCTTCGGGGCGGAGGACTCCAGCTCCGTGTGGGCCGAGGCGGGAGGTGCGGCGAACAGCAGGGCCGCGAGCGCGGCCAGGAGGAGAGCGAGCAGGGACGGGGCGCGGCGTCTCACCGGAGCACCTCCGGGACGACCGAGGGCGAGGCGGCGACGCCGATGCACAGCGAGGAGAGGGTGTCGGTCGACGACGACGGGGAGGCGGAGGGCGACGGACTCGGGGAGGCCGGGGTCAGGAGCCCGTCCAGCAGGCCGGTGACCGGCGTGGCCACGCCGTTCAACAGCGGTTGTACGAGGCGGACTTCGCCCTCGTCGCAATTGTCCGAAGGGGTGGGGTTCGGAGTGGGGGAGGGTGAGGGGCCGGTGGTGGGTCCGCCCCCCGGCCCGCCCTTACCGTGATCGTGGCCGCTTTCCCCGCCTGTGGACGGCGTGCCGCCCGGCGCGGGAATTCCGACGTCGTTGCCGCCTTGCCAATATCCGCCCCCCGCGGAGCCGTAATTCCCGGCGGCGGTGTCGGGAGGTCCGGTTGCGGAGCGGGCCGTCGGTCGGTGCGGTTGGGGAGAGGTCTCGGACGCCGGCGGGGACGCGGTGTCGACGGTCGTCGGTGCCGGGGCTCCGATGCCCGAGGCGTATCCGAGGACGACGACCACGGCCGCGACGAGCGCGCCCGCGACGATCTCGTCGCGATGATCTGCTGGCCAGGACACCCTGGCGGAGAAGGACATGGTCCCTCCTGACACTGTGTGCGAACGGCGGTGACGAGGAGTGCACCGGTGCGACGATTCCCGTCCGCTACGCGTCAGTTAATCGGTCGTTTCGTTGCCTCATTTCCGACCGGGGGGTGACTGTGAGAACGGACCTCCCCGCCCCAATGCACGCATTGCATTCCGGTGGCATTCCGTGGAGAAAACGAAGGGACCGTGAATTCGAACGCGCACGGCATTTCCCTGCCGGGCCTTTGCCGGTTTCTTGCCTGTCCTTCTGCGCCCTTCCCCGTCCTTACCGGTCGGTGCGCAACTCGACGCAGCAGATGCCCGGTTGGGGGGTCAGCACGGCCGTCGTCGCGGGATGGCCGGACGCGGCGAGGCAGCCGCGCAGGAAGGCGAGGTCCGCGGCCGGCAGGCCGTGGACGTGGTCGCCGAGCACGGCGTGCGCGCCGACGCCCGGGAATGGGCCGAGGTGCTGGGACGGCCGCAGCCCCGTCTGTACTCCATATCGTCCAGCCCGCTCACCGACCCCCACCTGGTCTCGCTGACCGTCTCCGTCGTCCGCTACGAGAACCTGCGCGGCCGCCCCCGCCAGGGCGTCCGCTCCCCCTCCCTGGCCGACGCCGAGCAGGACACCCCCGTACCGGTCACGTCCAGCGCACCGCGCACTTTCGCCCACCGGCCGACCCCGCCACCCCGATGGTCATGGTGAGCCCCGGCACCGGCGTCGCCCCCTTCCTCGGCTTCCTGGAACAGCGCCGCGCCCACGGCCACCGGGACCCCAACTGGCTGTTCTTCGGTGAGCAGCACCGGGCCGGCGACTTCTCCTACGAGGAGGAGCTCACCGCCTTCCTCGCCGACGGCACCCTGGCCCGACTGGACACCGCCTTCTCCCGCGACCGGCGCGCCAAGGTCTACGTCCAGGACCGGATGCGCGAACAGGGTCCGCTGCGGTGGTCCTGGCTCCAGGACGGCGCCCGCTTCTACGTCTGCGGCGACGCCTCCCGCATGGCCAAGGACGTCGACCAGGCCCTGCGCGACGTCGCGGTGGTCCACGGCGGCCTGGACGTGGCGGGCGCGGCGGCGTACGTCAAACAGCTCGCGAGCGAGAAGCGCTACGTCAGGGACGTGTACTGACTGACCTGCGGACTACGCTGGAATCATGCGTGAACTGGCGGACACGGCACGACAGTGGGCGGCGCAGGGCCGTGCGGCGGTCCTTGCGCGGCCGCTCAGCGAGCGGGGCTTCGGGCCGCGGCATCCGGCCGACGCGATCCTCGTCGACGAGGACGGCCACTGTCACGGCCGGCTCTACCGGGGCGCCTTCGACCGGCAGCTGGCCGCCGAGGCCGCCTCGCTGCCGCCCGGTCACACCGCCCGGGTGGTCGAGGTGGCCGTGCACGACGACGGCGTGAAGGAGGCGGGGCTGACCTGCGGAGGCCAGGCCGAGATCCTGCTCCAGCCCCTGGCCGCCGTTCCGGGCCGCTGGTGGGAGCTCCTCGGTGCGGATGCCGACGCGGCGCTGGTGACCTGGCTGGACGAGCGGCGTACCCATGCCGTCAGCGCCGTCGTGACCCTGGACGGCAGGGCCGACGGCCCCGACGTGCCGCCCCAGGCCGCCGCCCGGGCCCGCGACCTGCTCGCCGGCCACCGTGCGGGCCGCGAGGTGCACGCGACCGAGGCCGGGCTCTGCCTCGTCGAGACCTGCCCCGCCGTACCCCACCTCGTGATCGTCGGCGGCGGTGAACTCGCCGAACTCCTCGTCGCCCAGGCCGGGTTGCTCGGCTGGCAGGCCACGGTGACGTCCACCGCCCGGGACGCGGGCAAGCTACTTGTTGCGCATCCGGCCGCCGCCTGTCTGATCATGTTGAGCCATGAGCCCGATGTGGACGTGCCTACTCTGCACACCGCGCTGACCTCCGGTATCCCGTACGTCGGTGCGTTGGGCTCCCGCCATACGCAGGAGCGGCGCGCCGCCGGGCTGGTCGAGGCGGGTCTGGACGAGGGGCAGCTCGGGCGTGTTCATGGGCCGATCGGGCTGGACATCGGGGCGCGGACGCCGACGGAGACCGCCATGGCCATCTGTGCGGAGGTGCTTGCAGCGCTTGTGCGGTGAGCTCCGTGGGGGTGCGGTGTGTATTTGTCTGCGGCGCCAATGTGGCTGGTCGCGCCCCGCGGCGGAGCCGCATATGCATACAGCCCCGCGCCCCTGTGGGGCGCGGGGAACTCAGGACGTCAGCTCTTGCCGAGGAGCTGGTTCATCTCCTTGATCTCGGCGTTCTGACCCGTGATGATGGCGTCTGCCATGGAGGTGGCGGGGGTGTAAGTGCCCTTTGACTTCTCCGTGGTGGCCATCTGGACGGCGCCCTTGTGGTGTTCGATCATCATGGTCAGGAACATGGTGTCGAACTCCGCGCCGGACGCCTTCGCCAGCTTGTCCATGTCCTGGCCGTCCATCATTCCGGCCATGCCCGAGTGGGCCGAGTGGTCCATGCCGGGCATCGCCGAGGGCACGGTCTGGCCCCAGGACTTCAGCCAGCCGCTCATCGTGCGGATCTCCGGGTCCTGGGCCTTCTCGATGCGGGAGGCGAGATCCTTGACCTTGGCGGACGAGGCGCGGCCTGCGGCCAGCTTCGCCATCTCCAGGGCCTGCTGGTGGTGGGGGATCATGCCCTGAGCGAAGGACATGTCCTGAGCGTTGTGAGCGGCGGTGCTCGACGAAGGCGAGGACGAGGACGAGCCGGAGGTGTGGCCGTCGTGGCCGCCGCTGTCGCTGCCGCTGTTGCCGCCGCAGGCGGCGAGGACGAGTCCGGCGGTGACGGTCGCGGCCACCAGGGCGGTGCGACGGGCCATGGACGTACGGGTGTTGCGCATGCTGGAACTCCTGCGTTGCTGCGGGAAAGGGATCTGGACGTGCCGAAGCGCACCGCGTCGCCGGTCGGGCATGGGCGCGGTGCCGCGTGGTGTCTAGATCCGCAGGAGCTGCAGTTCCGCCAGGGAGGGTGGCGCGCGTGCACCGTCCGGGGCCGTGCCCGCGTAGGGGCACGGGGCGTCGGAGAGCGCGGGCACGGCCACCGGGTCGGCGACCAGCGCGGGCAGCGAAGGCCCGCCGCTCAGGGCGCCGGACGCACAGGTCTGGTCGGCGTGATGGACATGGCCGCCACCGCAGTCGTGGCCCGCACAGTCGCCGTGCACGGCGACCGCCGCCGTCATGTGCCGTGCAGCGGAGTGCTCGACGACACCGCCACCGGGCGCCAGGCCATGCATGGCGAGCAGCCCGGCCAGCAGCCCGAGCATGAGGCAGACGGTGCGAAGCCCCCTACGGTTCGGCAGCGCCCTGAAGGGGCGTGGGGCTGTATCCATGTGCGGCTCCGCCGCGGGGCGCGACCAGCCCCCACGATGCCACAGACGATCGACGGTCCATCGCGGCACAGCCCGCGGAGCGCTTGGCGGCGCGTCGCGATGCTGTGCACGGGCTGTCACGGCGCCCATGTTACGCAGACCGTTGCTGGCGCCGGGCCCTCACCCCTGTTCCGCGCTCCAGGCGATGTGCGGCGGTACCACCCGTGCGCACAGCGGGTTCCCGCCGCCGTCGGTCAGCCGCAGCCGCCCCACCAGCAGTCCCTCACGCACGGCGGTGTCGAGCACCTCGGCGGGCACGGCGTCCAGCATCAGTTTGGCGCGGCGGAACATGCCGAAGGCACCGGAGCCGTCGACCGTCCCCCAGGACAGATAGACGAACCGCCCACCCGGACGCCCTTGAACATACGGCCCCTTGACGTCCGTACCTGTGACCGTGCACTCCAGCGTCCAACTCACGGACCCGGCGTCGCCGGGCTGCGGATCGAGAAGCTCGCCCGGCCGGTCCCGGCGCTGCACGGCCACATGGATGTTCGGGTACGACGGCACTCCGTCGTCGGCCCCGCACGCACGGCCCGGCAGGCCGACGCCGTCGATACGGATGCGCAGACCGGCCGTCACCCCGTCACCTCCGCTCGGCACTTCTTCGTGGGTCTCCAGTCTGCACCTGTGTGCTCGGGGATCCGCCGGGCGGAGCCACTCCGGCGCGTGGCAGGATCGGGCGCCATGACGGCGTCTCCTTCGGTACGCGTGCTGCGCGCGGCGGTGTTCGCCGCGCTGTGCGTGCTGCTCGCCGCCGGGGGACACGCACTGGCGACGGGGACGGCACCGCCCGTGTGGGTGCAGGCCGCGGGGTTCGTACCGGTCTTCGGGGCCGGGTGTCTGCTGGGCGCCCGGGAGCGCTCGCTGGCCGCGATCGGCGCGGGCACGCTCACGGCCCAGGGCGGGCTGCACCTCGCCTTCGACGCCGTCCGCCCCCACCCCATGATGTTCATGCGCGGCATGTACGGCATGCATGACATGAGCGCCATGCACATGGGCCACTCCCACGCCCTGACCCCGCACGCCACCGCCGCCCATGTCGGCGCGGCCGTGGTGCTGACCTGGTGGCTGCGGCGCGGTGAGGCCGCGCTGTGGTCGCTGCTGCGGCGGGCCGCCACGCTCGTACCCGGCCTTGCGGCCTGGTGGCGGGTGCGCGGCGGGGCGGGGACCCTGCCGGACGCGCCGGACGCCGTATGTCTGTGTGCCGACGGCCCGCGGTCGCTGCGACGGCTGCTGCTGCGGCACGCGGTGCAGCGGCGTGGTCCGCCGCCGGGGATGTCGTACGCCTTCTGACCTCGACATCCCTTCCTCAGTACGGAGATCAGCTCACCCATGTCCACTGCACGTACCGCCCTGCGCCGCGCCGGCACCGTCGCCGCTCTGACCGCCGCCGGGCTCCTGGCCGCCGCGGGAATGGCCTCCGCGCACGTGACCGTCCACCCCGAGAGCTACGCGAAGGGCGCCACGGACGGCGTTCTCACCTTCCGCGTCCCCAATGAGGAGGACACCGCGAGCACCACCAAGGTGCAGGTGTTCCTGCCCACCGACCACCCCGTCCTCGGTGTGCTCGTCTCGCCGCCGCAGAACGGCTGGACGGCGAAGGTCACGAACACGAAGCTGAAGACGCCGGTGAAGACGGACGACGGAACCATCACCGACGCCGTCTCCGAGATCACCTGGACCGGCGGGAAAATCGGGGCCGGGCAGTACCAGGACTTCAACGTCGCCTTCGGTCAACTGCCCGACGACACCGACCAGTTGACCTTCAAGACCCTGCAGACGTACTCCGACGGCAAGACCGTCCGCTGGATCGACCTGGCCCAGTCCGGCGCTGACGAGCCGGAGAACCCGGCGCCGGTCCTCAAGCTGGCCGCCAAGGGCGCCGAGGAGGGCAGCGCCTCGACCTCGTCGGCGGCACCCAAGAGTGCCGACAGCTCCACGTCGAGCGCGGCGGGCAGCGACTCCACCGCCCGCGGACTCGGTGTCGCCGGGCTGGTCGTCGGCGTACTGGGCCTGGCGGCAGCGGCGTTCGCGATCGTCCGCAACCGCTCGGCCAAGGCCTCCTGACCGCTGCCCTCACCGCCGCAGCACGCGGGTCAAGCCGGCTACGGCGGCCGCCGCGCTCAGCCCGGCTCCGGCCAGGGCGAGGGACTGGGCGCGGCGGCCCGGCGGGGTCGGCCGTACGCCCGCGCCGACGCCGTAGGCGCTGCCGTGCGCTGCGTCGGGCAGCGCGGAGGCCAGCAGTTCCGCGAGGTGCACGGCCTCGTGGCCGCCGCTGTCGAACTCGTGGACCTGGGTGCGGCAGCTGAAGCCGTCGGCGAGCACCACGGTCGAGTCGTCCGCCTCCCGCAGCCGGGGCAGCAGGACGCGTTCCGCGCAGGCCTCGCTGACGTCCAGGTGCCCGCGTTCGAAGCCGAAGTTGCCGGCCAGCCCGCAGCAGCCGGACTCCAGTTGCTCGGCGTCGACCCCGGCCCGGCCGAGCAGTTCGCGGTCGGCGTCCCAGCCGAGCACCGCGTGCTGGTGGCAGTGCACCTGCGCGAGCGCCCGCGCGGAACGGTCCGGCACCTGCGGCGGCTCATAGCCCGGGGAGTGCTGGGTGAGCAGTTCGGACAGCGTCACCGTCTGCTCGCTGAGCCTGCGCACGTCACGGTCGCCGGGGAAGAGCTCGGCCATGTCCGAACGGAACACGGTGGTGCAGCTCGGCTCCAGGCCGACCACCAGCCCGCCCGCCCGGACATGCCCGGCGAGACGGCGCACCGTGCGGCTCAACACCCGCTCGGCGACGGCGAGTTGCCCGGTGGAGATCCACGTCAGCCCGCAGCACAGCGGTTCGCGGGGCATCTTCACCCGCCAGCCCGCGTGTTCCAGCAGCTCCACGGCCGCCTGTCCGATGTGCGGGTGGAAGAAGTTGGTGAAGGTGTCCGGCCAGAGCATGACGGTGCCGCGCCCCCCGTCGCCGTAGGTCTCCCGGCGGCCCGCGAACCACTGCTGCAGCGTCCGCCCCGCGAACAGCGGTACCTCCCGGTTCTCGACCCCGGCCACCGCCACGGCCGCCCGGGACAGCGGCGGGGTGTGGGTGAGCGCGTTGACGAGCGGCCCGAGCCTGGCTCGGCCGACGGCCTGGGCGACGGCCGGCAGCCAGCCCATGGACAGGTCGGAGCGGGGCCTGCGCCAGGGCCGGCCCGCGTAGTGGTGGGACAGGAACTCCGCCTTGTAGGTCGCCATGTCCACATCGGCCGGGCAGTCCTTCTTGCAGCCCTTGCAGGCCAGACAGAGGTCGAGCGCGTCCCGCACCGCCTCCGACCGCCAGCCGTCCCGGATCGCGCTGTCGCCGTGCCCGTCGAGCATCTCGAACAGCAGCCTCGCCCGCCCCCGCGTGGAGTGCTCCTCCTCCCGGGTCACCTGGTACGAGGGACACATCACCGCGCCGCCCTTGTTGGTCAGCTGCCGGCATTTGCCCACGCCGACGCACCGGTTGGCGGCCTCGGCGAACGACCCGCCGTCGTCCGGGAAGCGGAAGTGCAGGTCACGAGGGGCGTACGGGGCCCAGTCGCCGCCCAGGCGCAGGTTCTCGTCCAGCCGGTACGGTGCCACGACCTTCCCGGGGTTCATCCGGTCGAGCGGGTCGAAGACCGCCTTCAGCCGCCCGAAGGCCTCCACCAGTTCCTCGCCGAACATCCGCGGCAGCAGCTCACCGCGGCTCTGCCCGTCCCCGTGCTCCCCGGAGAAGGACCCGCCGAACTCGGCGACCAGATCCGCCGCCCGTTCCATGAACCGCCGGTAGGCGGCCACCCCGTCGGCCGAGTACAGGTCGAAGGGGATCCGGGTGTGCACACAGCCCTGCCCGAAGTGGCCGTAGAGACTGGGCCCGGTGTCGCTGAGGTACCCGAACTCGTCGTAGAGGCGGCGCAGTCGGCGCAGATAGTCGCCGAGCCGCTGCGGTGCCACCGCCGAGTCCTCCCAGCCCTCGAAGGTGTCGGGCCTGCCCGGGATGTGCGCGGTGGCGCCGAGGCCGGCCTCGCGCACCTGCCACAACTCCTCCTCGTGGGCGGGGTCGTCGAGGAAGGCGACCTCGGCGTCATGCTCGGACTCGTGCAGGCCGTCGAGCATCCGGTGCGCCCGCTCGTCCGCCTCCTCGACCGTGTCCCCGCCGAACTGCACCATCAAGAAGGCGTTGCCTTCGGGCATCTGGGCGCGGGCCTTCGGATTGAGGTGCTTGATCCGCTCGTCCTTGACGAGCCGCGCGTCGACGCCCTCCAGCGCCATCGGCTCGTACGGCAGGATCGCCGGTACGGCGTCGGCGGCCACGGAGATCTCCGGGAACCCGAGCACGACCAGCGTCCGTTCCTTGACCACGGGCACCAGCTCCAGTTCCGCCCGCAGGACGGTGACCAGCGTCGACTCGCTGCCGACGAGCAGCCCCGCGATGTCGAAGCCGTGCTCGGGCAGCAGCGAGTCCAGGTTGTAGCCGGAGACCCGGCGCGGGATGTCCGGGTAGCGGCGGCGGACCTCGTCGCCGTACCGGTCCCGCAGGGCGCGCAACTGCCGGTGGAGGGCGGCCCGCAGATCACCCTGCCGCTCGATCTCGGCGTACTCCTCGTCGCTGGTCTCGCCGCACCACAAGCGGGTGCCGTCGTAGAGCAGCACCTCCAGCCGGGCGATGTTGTCGACGACCTTGCCGGTCGCCTGCGCGGTGGCGCCGCAGGAGTTGTTGCCGATCATGCCGCCGATGGTGCAGTTCATGTGGGTGGCGGGTTCGGGGCCGTAGCGCAGTCCGGTCGGGGCGAGCTGCCGGTTGAGTTCGTCGAGGACGATGCCCGGCTGGACGATGCAGGTGCGGGCGTCAGGGTCCACGGACTCCAGCCGGTGGCAGTACTTCGACCAGTCGATCACCACGCCCGCGTTGGTGCACTGCCCGGCGAGGCTGGTCCCGCCGCCGCGCGACAGGACGGGCGCCTCGTACTCGCGCGCGACGGCCACCGTCTCCGCGGCCGCCTCCGGGGTGCGGGGCACGACGACGCCGATCGGGGTCTGCCGGAAGTTGGAGGCGTCGGTGGAGTACGCGGCCCGGCTCCCGGCGTCGAAGCGGACTTCGCCGTCGACCCGCTCGCGCAACGCGGCCTCCAGTCCCGCCACGTCGACCGGCGGGGCGGCTCCGCTGCGGACGACGGGTTCGGGCAGGTCGAGTGCGCCCATGGAGCCCTCCTGCGATCGCCGGCACGGGACCGCCGAGTACCCAGGAGCGGGTGGGTCACCCCGCGCTAGGGCTGCTCGGACTCCTCGGCGAGCGCGGACTCCCTGGCGCGTTCTGCCTCCTTGGCCAGCTCCGGCAGCAGGCCGCACATCGCCTCTTGCTGGTCCGGGCCCATGACGTGGGTCAGCGCCCGGGTGACCGTCGAGGCGAGGCTGCCGGAGGCCTCCTCCAGGAGGCGGCGGGCCTTGTCGGTGAGGGCGACCTCGATGCCCCGCTTGTCGCCGCAGACCGACTTGCGGGTGACCAGCCCGGCGTGCTGGAGACAGGCGATCTGATACGTGAGCCGGGTCTTGGGGCGGCCGAGGAGTTCCGCGATCCGCGTCATGCGCAGACCCGTCCTCGGCTGCTCGGCGAGCAGGCACAGGATCAGGAACTCGTCGTGCGAGACGTCGAGGCGCTCCTTCACGACCGACCGCAGTTCCTGCTCCACCGCCCCCACTGCCCCCAGCATCACCATCCAGGCACGCAGTTCCCCGGGCAGCAGTCCGCCACCCTGCGCGGACGGGCATTCGGGCAGGTCGGTGGGGTGCTCCTCTGGGTCGGCCATGGTGTTGAGTCTACCTGTTGTTCAAATTTGGACTGGAGGGTTGTCCAGATTTGGATAATGGTCTACGGTCATAGTCATCCAAATTTGAAGTACTTGCGTCCCTCGAATCCCCCGGATCCCTCGGACTTCCGCTCAACGCTCACCGATACTGGAGAAGATCATGACCGTCGCCGTCGAAACCGGTGTCTGGCAGCTCGACGCCGCCGCTTCCACCGTCGCCCTGCGCCACAAGACGATGTGGGGCCTCGTCACCGTCAAGGGCACCTTCGGCGCCGTGGGGGGACAGGGCGAGGTGCAGCCCGACGGCTCCGCCACCGGCACCCTGACCCTGGACGCCGCCACCCTCGACACCAAGAACAAGAAGCGGGACGAGCACCTGCGCTCGGGCGACTTCTTCGACACCGCGAACCACCCCGAGATCACCTTCGCCGTCCGCAGTGCGAAGGCCGGTGCCGGCGACACCGTCGAGGTCTCCGGTCAGCTGACCGTGCGCGGCATCAGCCGTCCGCAGACCCTCACCGCGCGCCTGGCCGGCGCGGACGACGACGCGCTCACGCTCGACACGGAGTTCACCGTGGACCGCGGCGAGTTCGGCCTGGGCTGGAACCAGCTGGGCATGATCCGTGGCCTGACCACGGTCGCCGCCACGCTCCGCTTCGTGCGTACGGCGGCCTGACGCCTCTCAGCCGAACCGGCCGGCCCGCCCGCCGGTACCGCCCACCCACAGGTGGAGGTCCGTGCTGGACAGCGTCTGCGGTGTGGGCGTGAAGGCCCGCAGCCGAAGCCGGGCATGCGGCCCCGGCAGGGTGTACTTCCCGTGGTCCGGCGGTCGGATCACATAGTCGGCCGAGGCGTGCGCGGGCAGGGTGGCCGGTCCCTTCAGGACCGTCCAGTACTGGCTCAGGCCCTGGCCGACGGTGAGCATGAAGTGCGGTTCCAGGGCGCTGCCGTCCGTGTTGGTGACCCGCAGGGTCAGCCGACTGAGGACGTTCGCGTCCGCCGCCGTCCGGCGCACGGAGGCGATCTCCATCCTGAGCGGCGGCTTCCCGGTGACCGCCACGACGGCGCTCACCAGCGCCGGGGCGACCAGCAGCGTGGCCGCCGCGACCAGCGCCGGACGCCGGTGGGGGCCGGTCAGCAGACGCGGACGCGGCTGCCAGGCCCGCGCGAACTCGGACGGCGGCGCGGTGATGGCGGTCGCCAGCCACAGCGGCGTCATCATCAGGTAGTAGCCGTCCTGGGACCGGGTCGCCAGAAAGAAGGCGCACCAGGGCAGGACGGTCGCCGCCGGCCCCAGCCGGCGCATGAACAGGATCAGCAGACCGAGCAGGGCCGCGGCCAGCAGCATGCTCGCGTGCCCGTACCAGTCGACCCGGTCGCTGCCGTTCGTGTAGTACAGGGACACACCCACGATGCCCTGCCCGTGCAGCGTCGCCCCCTGGGTCAGCGGCAGCGCGATGCCACCGATCCAGGTGCCCGGCTCGCTCACGACGAAGTACGTGTCGATCAGCAGCCACACGGTCGCGGCGACCCCGGCGATCCGCGCCACCACCAGCGCCGCGGCCCGTCCGCCCAGCTCACCGCGGCGCACCGCGTAGATGCCCGCCAGCAGGAACGGCGTCAGGAACCAGGGCAGTTGCTGTGTGGCACACGCGGCACCCAGACATGCGGCCCGCGCCACACCGGCCGCCCCGAGCCGTCCGCCCTGTCCGATCCGCGGCCAGCGCACCACCACCGGGATCAGCAGGGCCAGCGCGGTGATCGCCGGGTAGCCCTCACGGCCGTAGGTCGGCAGGAACCCGAAGCCGAGGCACGCCATGGTGGCCGCCGACCGCCACTGCACCGGCAGCATCCGCCACAGCACGACGGTGCCCAGGATCAGCGCGCCCGTGCTCACCGCCGTCGCCGGGGCGCCGCCGTGGCCGATCCACAGCAGGGGGGCGGTCAGCAGCGGGGCGAGCGGGGGATAGCCGTAGGTGTAGTCGTAGCCGCCGTCGAAGGTCGTGGTGAGGGCGATGCCCCTCTGGAAGAGCCATGGCCACGCATGCCCGTAGACGGGGTGGCCGGCGACCAGCTCCTTGGCGGCCTGGGTGGTCAACACCGCCTCGTCCGAGCCGCCGTGGTTCATGGCCCACGCGCACAGGGCGAGGACCACGGCGGTCACCAGCACGACCGCGTCCAGCCGTGCGAGCGAGCGGGTCCGGCGCACCACGAGCGCCAGCACCCCGCACACCAGGATCGAGGCGTAACACAGCGAGATGACGGCGGCCACGGCCGGCCGGTGACTGGCCGCCTGCGCCCACACCGTGCGGGTGCCGATGAACAGGCTGACGTTCGCCAGCGAAGTCAGTACGCGATGCCATTGCGCGGGGGGTTCCGGTGCGGCGGACACCGCCGACTGCGTCCGCCGGCCGGGCGTCACCGGCTGGGTTTCTGCCAAGTGCACGTCAGGGGACGCTAGCCGCACGCGGTGAGCAGTACGTGGCCGGAGGTGAAGAGTCCGGTGTGAGGCGGGTAAGAAGCCTTGTTCGGGCAGGAACCGGACCATATCTGGCCGCTGCTGGTCGCCGCCGAAACGGTTGTGACGGTCGCGGACCGTGTCGCTGTTGGGCCGAACGGGTGACTTGGCGTAAGAATTGGCTGGTGCAGGCAATGAGTGCGAGTCAGTTCGAGGGGGAGCCGGTGAACAGCCACGACGTCACCGATGAGCAGTGGGAAGGGCTCGCCCAGGTTGTGCCGCTGCGGGGACGCGACGCCTGGCCGTCCGCGGTGGACCATCGCGCGCACCCGGAGGCGGTGACGGAGGCCCGTCGCCGTTTCGTGGTCCTCAGGGTCAATGTCTTCGCCGACGCCCGCGAGGTCGCCGAGACCCTGATGGCGGGCATACCCGTCCTGCTCGACCTGAGCGGTGCGGACAGCGACGTGGCCAAGCGCGTCCTCGACTTCAGCACCGGAGTCGTCTTCGGCCTCGGGAGCGGCATGCACCGCGTCGACCGCAACGTCTTCCTGCTGGCCCCGGAGGACACCGAGGTCACCGACCTGGTGGAGAGCGCCGGAGCGTCCGGCTCCTGACCCCGGTCCCCCGATCGTAGGAAGCTCCCGACGCCGTAACGGTTCACCTTCCGGGCAAAGCCCTACGGTCCCGACATGACCGTGTCATCCGTGTCGCCCGAGGCGACCGCTACCTCGTCCCCGCTCCGTACCGTCGCGGACCGCCCGCGCCCGGACCGGCCCTGTGTCACCGAGCTGCGCCTGTCCGCCTTCGCCGGGCACCGGCGGGCCGGGTTCGCGCTCGGGCCGGTCACCCTCTTCGCCGGGGGCAGCGGCTGCGGGAAGACGAGTGCGCTGCGGGCGTACGAGGCGCTGGCCCGGCTCGGCGGTGGTGCCGACGTCGGGGAGGTGTTCCCCGACGCGGCCGACTGTGTGCCGCAGCGGGCGCGGCCCGATGCGCAGCGGCGGCGCGGGTTCCGTATCGGCTGTACGGCCGACGGGCCCGAGGGGCCGGTCCGGCTCGACGTCGCCGTGCAGGCCGAGCCCGAACTGCGCATCGTGGGCGAGCGGTTGACCGCGGGCGGTCTGGTGCTCCTGGAGACCGCCCTGCGCGACCCCTCCCGCCGCACCGTGCAGGCCGCCTGGCACACCGCGGGTTCGGCGCCCGTGACGCGGGCGCCGCTGCCCGACGACCGGCTCGGCACCGCGCTGCTGCCGCTGCGCGTGGCCGGCAAGACAGACGGACAGCGCCGGGTGCTCGCCGCCGCGGAGCAGATGGTCGTCGCTCTGCGGTCCGTCTTCGCCTGCGATCCGCACCCCGCCCGTATGCGCGCGCCCGCCCTGCTCGGCTCCGGTCTGCTCCTCGGCGGCTGCGACAACCTCGCCGACGTCCTGTGGCGCACCCGCGCCGAGTGCGGACGCCGGCACGCACAGCTCGTCGAGGTGGTGCGCGCCGGATGCGCGGGGCCGGTGGCCGACGTGCTCGCCGAGCCGCTGGGTGACGGCACCGTGCAGGCACTGCTCGACCGCGGCGACGGTTTCCGGACAGCTCTGCGGCGCCTGGGCGAGGGCGAGTTGAGATACCTCGCCCTCGCGCTGGTCCTGCTGACCGGGCCGGGCGTCCTGGAGGTGGACGCCGCCGGGGAGGTGCCCGCGGCCATGCAGACCCTCACCGTCCTCGCCGACGGCTTCGACCGCTCGCTCGACCCACGGCAGCGACGGGAACTGCTGCGGCTGGCCCTGCGGACGGTCGGCCGCGGCCACATCCGTCTCGTGGCCGCGGTCAGCGACGCCTCATGGGTCGCCGGGGTGGCCGGGCCGGATCCCGTCACGGTGGTACACCTGGAGCCGTGACCGATCCTCTCGACGTGGCGAAACTGCAGCGCAGGCTGGCCGACTTCGCCGCCGCCCGCAACTGGCAGCCCTACCACACCCCCAAGAACCTCGTCGCCGCGCTCAGCGTCGAGGCCTCCGAACTGGTCGAGATCTTCCAGTGGTTGACGCCGGAGGAGTCGGCCCGGGTCATGGACGACCCGGACACCGCGCACCGGGTGACGGACGAAGTCGCGGACGTGCTCGCCTACCTGCTGCAGCTGTGCGACGTACTCGACATCGACCCGCTCGCGGCGCTCGACGCGAAGATCGACCGCAACGAACGGCGGTTCCCGGCGCCGTAGTCGGTCGGGGGAGATGCCGGGAGTGGTTCAGTCCACTTTCACTCTCCGGAGTCAAAAACCAGCCTGAAATCGATTTGTTGTCCACAGATTTCGGTCTTCCTCTGGCTTTTCGTCCCGCACGCCCTCACTCTGGGTAGTGGACAGCGGAGTTCGGGCGGACGTGCGGGCAGCGCGTCCAGACAGACGGGGGCAGCGGCATGGACGCTGTGCGGCTCATCGTGACGAGCAGACGTGCCCTTGCAGGGAGCGGCGGCGCTCCGGAGACCATGACCGAGGTGTGGCAGGCGCAGGCCCTGGCACAGGCGATAGGCAGCCGCCTCGCGGTCTCCGGCCCACCCGAACTGCGCGGCGAGGCACTGGGGTTGACGGAGCTGGCGGGCCGCGGCTGCGGTGTCCTCGACACCCCGCACCTCGCCACCGAGGACCTGCGCGCGGCCCAGCTCACCGACCTGGGCGACGCCCGCCAGGCCCTGCTCTGTCTCGGCGGCCTCCTGGGCGAGGTGGGCATCGCGCTGGTGGGACTCGCCTGCGCCGCGGACGACGAGAGCACCTACTGGCAGTGCATGGAGGCCATCGACGCGGCGGACGAGTCCAGGGACCGGGTGCGGGAGATGCTGCGCAGACTCGCGGACCGGGAGGAGGCCTTACCCGAGAGGGAGGCGGGTTAGAACAGGCCCCAGGGGCCCGGTCTCAGCCGGCCTCGCTCTCCTCCACACCCCGCCCCGCGGACTGCAGATCCGCGTCCAGCGCCGACAGATCCGCGTTCAGCGCCGCCATCAGCTCCTCCATCTGCTGCAGCAGGCCCTTCGGCCGGCTGGTGCCCCCGCCCTGCTGCGGCACGGACTCTTCGGACATGACGGCCTCCTCGGCCCCAGGCCCCCGCGGGGAGGCCGATCGGGTGTCGTCCCGGCGACGGCCGCCGGCGCGGGTGCCGGGCGGTCCGGCTCCGCACGAGCCAACGACCACCACCAGAACCGGTCACTGGCCCAGGGTTGCCCCCAGCCGGGCGACCACGGATTTTCACCCGACCGTGGACGGGAGTGCCCGGAGGGACCGGTGGGGTTGACCGGCACCCTGGCGTGCAGGATGGAGGTATGGATCTTCGCATCTTCACCGAGCCCCAGCAGGGGGCCTCCTACGACACACTGCTCGCGGTGGCCAAGGCCACCGAGGACCTGGGTTTTGACGCCTTCTTCCGCTCCGACCACTATCTGCGCATGGGCTCCGTGGACGGCCTGCCCGGCCCCACCGACGCCTGGATCACCCTCGCCGGACTGGCCCGCGAGACCAAGCGCATCCGCCTGGGCACCCTCATGACCGCCGGCACCTTCCGCCTGCCCGGCGTGCTCGCCATCCAGGTCGCGCAGGTCGACCAGATGTCCGGCGGCCGCGTCGAACTCGGCCTCGGCGCCGGCTGGTTCGAGGAGGAGCACAAGGCGTACGGCATCCCGTTCCCGAAGGAGAAGATCGGCCGGCTGGAGGAGCAGCTCGAGATCGTCACCGGCCTGTGGCAGACCAAGGTCGGCGACACCTTCGACTTCCACGGCAAGTACTACGACCTCACCGACTCGCCCGCGCTGCCCAAGCCCGCCCAGGACAAGATCCCGGTCCTGATCGGCGGCCACGGCGCGACCCGCACCCCGCGGCTGGCCGCCCGGTACGCCGACGAGTTCAACATGCCGTTCGCCTCGATCGAGGACAGTGAGCGCCAGTTCGCCCGGGTGCGCGCCGCCGCCGAGGAGACCGGCCGGCGGCCCGAGGACCTCGTCTACTCCAACGCCCTGGTCGTCTGCGTCGGCAAGGACGACCAGGAGGTGGCCCGCCGGGCCGCCGCGATCGGCCGCGAGGTCGACGAACTGAAGACGAACGGCCTGGCGGGCACCCCGGCCGAGGTCGTCGAGAAGATCGGCCGCTATGCGGAGATCGGCGCCCGTCGCGTCTACCTCCAGGTCCTCGACCTGGACGACCTGGACCACCTGGAGCTGATCTCGTCCCGGGTACAGGCACAACTGTCGTAGCCGCCCGGCCCTCCGCCCCGGCCTCAGGGTCGGGGCGGTTCCATTTCCGGACGCGTCTTGATTGCTTACACCGCCCGTAAGGAAAAATTGCTCCGACGCAATTCAGGGCCTTCTGGGCCGTAATGTAACGGGCGAGTTGCGGAAATGCGGGATTGAGTTGCCGATGCCGCACTCTCCCGCCCGTTCCGGTTTTTCTTCCGCATTCCCAGGGTCCTTTGACAAGCCGGTGTGCCGGTTTCTATTCTCGGCGGGTATTCAGAGCCCCGGCGTCGTGGCTCTCGGCACTGACCTGGTCGGTGGGGGACGATGTACAGGTACTTGCCCAGTGTTCCGGAACGCTCGATCTCTCTTGTCGGGGTTCCGTCGTAGCCTGCGCGTGCGCTGTTCGGGTGTGCTTTTCCGGAAATTTTCGCGGCCCGGCCTCCCCAGTTGAACGGTGCGTCGCGCGCCGTTGAGTACAGGCCCCCGCATGCCATTCGACCCGCCGTATCGCCACGGCGTCGCGGCCACCACCCGTGGCCGTCATCCGTGCCCCACCCGTCAACGGCCACCACAACCCGGCCACCGACGCGACAGGAAGAGAAGGCATCGACATGACCACAGCCGTTTCGACCACACGGACCATCGTGGATCTGCTGCGCGACGCCGCCCGGAACCACCCGGCATCCGGGCTGCGCTACCCCCGGGGCGCGACCGACCCCGACGCGCCCTTCCAGAGCTATCCCGAACTCCTCGACGCGGCCCGCTCCGTGCTCGGTGGCCTGCGCGGACACGGTCTCGCCGTCGGGGACAAGGTCGTGCTGCTCCTTGAGAAGCCGAAGGAGTTCCTCGCCGCGTTCTGGGCCTGCCAGCTGGGCGGCTTCATACCCTGCCCGATGGCCGCGCTCGGTGGCGACCCGGAGCGCTGGGCCGCGCAGCTCGCCCATGTCGACACCCTCCTCGACCACCCGCTGATCGTCACCAGCGAGACCCTCGCCGCCGAACTCCCGCGCACCGAGGGCCTGTCGGTGGCCGCCCTGGAGCAGCTGTACGCCGAGACGCCCGACGGCACCTGCCACCAGGCCGACCCCAAGGACACCGCCGTCCTGGTGCTGACCTCCGGCTCCACCGGCAACTCCAAAGCAGTGATGCTCTCGCACGCCAACCTGCTCGCCTCCATGGCCGGCAAGAACGGCTACCACCGGCTGACCGCCGAGGACACCACCCTCAACTGGGTCTCCTTCGACCACGTCGCCGCCCTGCTGGAGTGCCACATGCTCCCGCTGTACGCCGGCAGCACCCAGCTGCACGTGGAGGCGCCCGTCATCCTCCAGGAGCCGCTGAACTTCCTGCGGATCGTCTCCCGCTTCGGCGTCACCATGACCTTCACGCCCAACTTCCTGCTGGGGCTGATCAATGCGCAGGCCGACCGGCTCGACGAGGGGGAGGGTGAGGCCCTCGACCTGTCCCGGCTGCGGCACATCATCAGCGGCGGCGAGGCCGTCGTCCGTACCACCGGCGAGACGTTCCTCAGCCGCTTCGCCGCCCATGGACTGCGCGCCGACGCCCTGTGGCCCGCCTTCGGCATGTCGGAGACCTGCGCCGGCAGCATCTACTCCAAGGAGTTCCCGGCGGCCGACCAGGGCCAGGAGTTCGCCAACCTGGGCCGGCCCGTCGAGGGTCTGCGCATCCGGATCGCCGACGAGGAGGACCACCATGAGCTGGGCGAGGGCGAGGTGGGCGAACTCCAGCTCAACGGCCCGATGATCACGGCCGGTTACTACAACAACGAGCAGGCCACCCGGGACGCCTTCACCCCCGACGGCTGGTTCCGCAGCGGCGACCTCGGTCGCATCGACGACGGCCGGCTCACCCTGGTGGGGCGCAGCAAGGACAGCATCATCGTCAATGGCGTCAACTACTTCAGCCACGACATCGAGTCGGTCCTCGAAGGCCTTGACGACGTGGCCCGCTCCTATGTCGCCGCCTTCCCCACCCGCGCCCCCGGCAGTGACACCGAGCAACTGGTCATCGCCTTCCACCCGGAGTGCGCGGCCGGCGACGAACTCGCCCTCTACCGGGTGCTGACCGCCGTCCGCAGCAGCGTCGTCATGCACTGGGGCTTCAGGCCCGCCCTCATCCTGCCCCTGCCCGAGGACGCCTTCCCCAAGACCAGCCTCGGCAAGATCCAGCGCTCCCTGATGCGCAGGCGCCTGGAGACGGGGGCGTACGACGAGATCCGGGCCGCCGTCGACGACCTGGTGCTGCGCCGGCTCGGCGGCTACAACGCGCCCGAGGGCGACACCGAGAAGGTCCTCGCCGGCATCTACGCCGAGATGTTCGACACCGACCCGGAGCGGCTGAGCGCCACCGCCAACTTCTTCGACCTCGGCGGCACCTCGCTGGACATCCTGCGGCTGCGCTCGCTGGTGGCCCGGCGCCTCGGCGCCGCCGACCTCCAGATCATCACCGTGCTGCGGTCCCCGACCGTGCGTGCCCTCGCCGCCCACCTCGACGGTGCCGCGAGCGGCGAGCAGGAGTACGACCCGATCGTGCCCATGCAGGTCAGTGGCGACAAGACACCGCTGTTCTGCGTCCACCCCGGCGTCGGCGAGGTCCTCGTCTTCGTCAACCTCGCCAAGTACTTCGTCGGCGACCGGCCCTTCTACGCCCTGCGCGCCCGCGGCTTCAACCCCGGCGAGACGCCCTTCACCAGCTTCGCCGAGATGGTCGACACCTACGTACAGGCGATCCGCGAACGCCAGCCGCACGGCCCGTACGCCGTCGCCGGATACTCCTACGGCGGTGCCGTCGCCTTCGAGATCGCCAAGGTGTTCCAGGACCAGGGCGAACGCGTCGACTTCGTCGGCAGCTTCAACCTGCCCCCGCACATCAAGTACCGCATGGACGAACTGGACTTCGTCGAGACCGCCGCCAACCTGGCCTTCTTCCTGGAGCTCATCGACAAGAAGCAGTCCCTGGAACTCCCGGACCTGCTGCGGCCGTTGACCAGGGACGAGCAGCTGGCGTACTTCATCGACCACGCGCCCGAAGACCGGCTCGCCGAACTCGACCTGACCTTCGAGAAGTTCAAGGCCTGGGCCGAACTGGCCGACAGCCTCACCGACCTGGGCCGCAGCTACGCGCCCAGCGGCAAGGTCCGCTCGATGAGCGTCTTCTACGCCATCCCGCTGCGCGGCACCAAGGAGGACTGGCTGGAGAACGAGCTGCGCCGCTGGGACGAGCACACCACCGAGGAGAACCGTTACATCGACGTACCCGGTGAGCACTACACCCTGATGGGCCCGCAGCATGTGGCGGCCTTCCAGTCCATCCTCCGCAGGGAACTCGACCGCGCCCTCGGCGACGCCTGACCCCTAACACTCTCCAGGAGAGCATCCAGTGAACGGCAAGAAGATCCTGGTCACCGGCGCGACCGGACAGGTCGCCGGACCGGTGGCCAAAGCCCTCGCCCAGGGCAACGAGGTATGGGCACTGGGCCGCTTCGGCAGCCCCGGCGCCGAGGAGGACCTCACCCGGCACGGCATCCGCACCTTCCGCTGGGACATGGACGACACCGGCGAGGGCTCCCTCAAGGGCCTGCCGGAGGACTTCACCCATGTCTTCCACTCGGCCGTCCGGCGCGGCGAGGACGGCGACTTCAACGCGGCCGTCGAGGTCAACTCGGTCGCGGCGGGCCGCCTGATGACCCACTGCCGTACCGCCGAGGCGTTCCTGTACGTCTCCACGGGCGCCCTCTACGCCCGGCAGACCCTCGACCACAAGTACACCGAGACCGACCCGCTGGACGGCAGGGCCGACTGGCTGCCCGCCTACCCCGTTGTCAAGATCGCCGCCGAGGGTACGGTCCGC
Organism: Streptomyces sp. NPDC001157; assembly: GCF_053598255.1. Classification (NCBI taxonomy): domain Bacteria; kingdom Bacillati; phylum Actinomycetota; class Actinomycetes; order Kitasatosporales; family Streptomycetaceae; genus Streptomyces; species Streptomyces sp. NPDC001157. The sequence continues at coordinate 155,807 of NZ_JBSFJW010000009.1, read as the reverse complement.
GCCTTCGCCCAGACGCTCGGCCTGCCCACCGTCATCGCCCGCCTCAACATCGCCTACGGGCCCGGCGGTTACGGCGGCGTCCCGATGCTCTACTTCAAGCGGATGCTCGCCGGCGAGCCCATCCCGGTTCCCGTCGAGGGCCAGAACTGGTGCTCCCTGCTGTACACCGACGACCTCGTCGAGCAGGTCCCGCACCTGTGGAACGCGGCGAGCGTCCCGGTGACCCTGACCAACTGGGGCGGCGACGAGCCGGTCGGCATCACCGACTGCGTCCGGTATCTGGAAGAGCTCACCGGGGTGACGGCGAACCTCGTCCCGAGCGAGGTCACCCGCGAGACCTATCAGTTCGACCCCACCCTGCGCCGCTCCCTCACCGGCCCCTGCAAGGTGCCCTGGCGCGAGGGCATCCGACGGACCCTGGCCGCGCTGTATCCCGAACACCTCAAGGGGTGACACACATGACCGACAGCACCGATCCGCTGGCCCCGATCCATGCCGCCTACGCCGCCTTCGCCGCCCGGGACGTGGGCGCGCTGCTCGACGCCTTCGACCCGGACATCGAGTGGGTGCACCCCGAGGGCATGGCCGAGTACGGCCTCGGCGGCACCAAGCACGGGCACGCCGGCGTCAAGGAGTTCCTGGCGCACGTACCGACCGTGCTGGGCGGGATGAAGCTGCACCCCGAGGAGTTCGTCCGCGAGGGCGAGCGGGTGGTCGTCTTCGGCCACCGGGACATCACCTCGCTGCGCGGCCACACCGAGACCCAGCCGTTCGTCCACTCCTGGGTGCTGCGCGAGGGCCGTGCCGTGCGGATGGAGGACATCTTCGACACCGTCGCCTTCCACCGCGTCATCGAGAGCTGACGCCCCTCGACGACCTACGGCTGTCTCGGCCCCGAGGGGACCTTCGTGCAGGCGGCCTTACGCCGGCTGCTGTCGCTGGTCCCCCCCGGGGCGGCGGCCGCCTGGGAGGCCGTCGCGGCACTGGCCGCCGCCGAGCTGTACGGGTGGCAGCTGTTGGCTGGGTTGTTGGCCATAGTCGGCCAGCCCATCCCTCGTACGAGTGAACGGGTTCCCTTTCCGTGATCGTGCAGCTGCTCGGAACGCATGATCGATGGTGGCAGCTGAGTTCGCATGGGAAAGGGGTGGCCGGTGGCGCGCAAGCGTGGGAGGAAACGTGAACTGCGTGCCCTGCAAGCCCCGTTCACCGTGGCTGCGCCCTCTGGCGCCCGGATCCGGGACCGGCTGCGTCTGACGGTGGCCGACGAGAAGGTTCTGCGCCTGGCAGGGGAACACCTGGGGCGCCACCAGCGGGCCGATCTGGCCGAGCGGGTCCGGATCGGCCAGGTCCCGGCGAAGGAGCACGCGGCGGGCGGAGCGGAAGGAGAAGCTGACCGCGGTGTCCTCCTCCCGCTGGGCAGGAGCGATGACCCGGGCCAGCGAAGACCAGTACCAGCTGTCCATGCGCTGCCTGTACGACGAGCGGGCCGGGCTGCACCGGGCCATCCGCACCATCAGCCGCCGCCTGGCCGCCCCCTGCGGCAAACGCTCCAAAGACGGCGCTCGCGGCTACGCCGACCAGGGCGAGCGGGCCCAGAAACAGCGCCGGATGCAGGTGCTCAAGGCCCGGCTCGCGGCCGTGGAGAAAAAGATCGCCTCCGGGCAGCCGTCCATCACGGCCGGGGGCCGGCGCCTGGCCAGGGTCCGGCACCACCTGGCCGACGCGCAGCTCACCGAGCGCGAGTGGCACCGGCGCCGGCAGGCGGCACGGCTGTTCCTGCACGCCCACCCAGGGCGACAAGACCCGACTGGGCCAAGGTGACCAGCTCGCGCTGTTCCACGGCCCCCAAGACCGTTCGGGGGGCCACCGGACCGCGCGTCCGGATTACGGCGAGTTGGCCAGTACCGGCCAACAACCCTAGGAACGGTCCTGATGTTCCGTCAGTGACCTGCTCAGCTCCGCCGCTGCCTCCCGCACGGCCGGCAGCAGCGCCGCCACCGGCGGGGTCTGCAGGGCGCCCTCGCGCACCACGAGGGTGATGCGACGGAAGAGTTGGGGTCCCTCCAGCGTGACCCGGGCGACCGGATGGCCCGGCCGGCCGGGCACCAGGTCGGGGACGAGCGCCACGCCCCAGCCCAGCGAGACCAGCCCGAACACCGCCTGCATGTCGCCGATGTCGGAGACGATGTCGGGCACGAAACCGGCGCCGGCGCAGGCGTGCAGGGCGAGCCGGCCGAGCCGCGAGGTGCGGTCGAGCAGCCATGGTTCCCCGGCGAACTCCTCGATACGGCGCGGGCGTTCACCGGTGGCCAGCGGATGGCCGGGGGCGACGACGAGGCGGAGGCGGTCGCTGAGCACCTCCTCCTCGTACAGCCCGGGCACCCGTGGCTCGGGCACCTGCGGATAACCGGCGGCCAGCACGGCGTCCAGCCGGCCGAGCCGCACGGTCTGCCGCCCCTCGTCGGGGGCCACGCCGTGCAGGGTGATGCGCAGCCCCGGATGGTCCTGGCGCAGCCGGTTCAGAGCCGGTACCAGCAGCGCGGGCCCTTCGTGCAGGGGCACGCCCACCCGCAGCTCACCGCTGATCCGCCCGTCGCGGGCACGCAACTGAGCCTCGGCGGCCTCCAGTTGGGCCAGGATCCGGTCGGTGTGGGACACCAGCAACCGCCCGGCCGGGGTGAGTTCGGCCCGCCTGCTGCCGCGGTCCAGCAGGGCGGTGCCGGTCTCCGCCTCCAGGGCGGAGAGCTGCTGGGAGACCGCGGAACGGGTGTAGTTGAGGGCCTGCGCGGCCGCGGCGATGGATCCACGGACGCCGACCTCGCGCAGCAGTACCAGTTTCCGTACGTCCAGCACCGTCATCCTCGCTAACGCTTCAAGTTACAAACTGTCACGCCAGATTACGGGACAACGGTTTCGCCGGGACTTTCAATGGAGCTCGGCCCGACCCGGACCACGGCTCTCGGCCCGACCCGAACGACCTGATCAGACAGGGGAACTCCACCATGCCGACGCTGCTCCACCTCGACTCCAGCCCGCGCGCGGGTTCCGTCTCCCGCCAGATCTCGGGCGAGTTCGCCGAGGCCTGGCGCAAGGCCAACCCCGAGGGCACCTACGTCTACCGCGACCTGGCCGCCGACCACGTTCCGCATGTCGACGACGCGCAGATCGGGGTGATGCACCGCCTGGAGACGGAGGGCGTGCGCGACCTCGCGGTCGCCCGGGCCGCGGCGCAGACGCCCGAAGAGAAGGCGAGTTGGGCGGTGACCTGGCCGCTGATCGAGGAGCTTCTCGCCGCCGACACCATCCTGCTCGGTGTGCCGATGTACAACTTCTCGGTGCCGTCGACCTTCAAGGCGTGGTTCGACCGGGTCCTGATCGCCCCGCTGATCGCCGACCCGGCCACCGGTCAGGGCCCGCTCTCGGGCAAGAAGGTCGTCGTGGCCTCGGCGCGCGGCGGTGCCTACGGCCCCGGCACGCCCCGCCACGACAGTGACCACCAGGAGCGGTATCTCAAGGCGGCCCTCGGCATGGTCGGCCTCGCGTCCGACCTCACCTTCCTGCACGCTGAGCTGACCAAGTCGGCGCATGTGCCGCGGCTCGCCCAGTTCCAGGAGATGGCCGCCGCGTCGTACCAGGCGGCGCTGGAGGGCGCCCGTACCCACGGGGCCGCCTGAAATCCCTTACCGCAGCGGGAAGTTGCGGTCGAAGACGTTCTCCGGGTCGTACCGGTCCTTGAGCCCGCGCAACCGGGTAAGGGTCGGCTCGGGGAACGCCTCGCGCAGCACGTCCGGGGTGCGCCGGGTGTCGAAGCTGAGGTACATGCCGTTCAGGTGCGGGGCGAGCTCGGCCCAGTGCGCGTCGAGCTCCTGCTCCAGCTCCGGGACGGTCGCGGAGAGCAGCGAGAAGTTCTGGGTGCGGTGGGCGTAGGCGGTCGCCGCCGGATCCAGGTCGTTGACCGCCCCGCCCACCGAGCGGAACTGCTCCATCAGCACCTGCCCGGACTCCAGGGCGTCCGCCACCGCCCGCGCCGCGTCGGCAGTGAGGTGGTCCAGCAGGCCGGAGCGGGTGGCGCCGAGCTGCTGTTGACCGTGGTGCGGGGCGCCGCTCACCGGCACCAGACCCGAGTACGGCGCGAGCACCGCGCGCTGCCGCAGCAGCGGTCCCACCCGGAGCAGCGGGGCCAGCACCCGCTCGGCGGCGCTGTGTTCGCCCGCGTACACGGCGGAGACATGGGCCAGACACGGACGGCCCGGCCCGGCGGGCATGAAGGTCAGGAAGCTGGTCAGCTCGCGGGGCGCCGCCTCCAGGACCGCGCCCCACTCCTCGATCAGCGCGGCCGCGTCCCGCGCGTCGAAGACGAGGTCGGCGAAGACCACGTCACCCGCCTCGTACGCCTCCAGCTCCACCGCGGTGAGGACGCCGAAGTTGCCGCCGGCGCCGCGCACCGCCCACAGCAGATCGGGCTCCCGCTCGGCGTCCGCCCGTACCGACTCGCCGTCGGCCAGGACGAGTTCGACCGCCGTGACATGGTCGACGGTCATCCCGTGCAGTCGCGCGAACCAGCCGATGCCGCCCGCCGTGACCAGCCCGCCCACCCCCACGTCTCCGGTGTCCCCGGAGCCGATGGCGAGCCCGTGCGCATCGAGGGCCTGCGCCACCCGCCCCCAGCGGGCGCCCGCCCCGATCCGTATCCGTCGCCGGGCCCGGTCCAGGACCCGCACCCCGTTCAGGCGCGACACGTCGACGACGACACCTCCGTCGTTGGTCGAGCGGCCGCTGATGCCGTGCCCGCCGCTGCGCACCGAGACCACCGAGCCCAGCGCACGCGCGTACCTCAGCGCCTCGGCGGCCTCCTGCGCGGTCTCGGGCAGCAGTACCGCGGCGGGGGAGCCCCGGTGCACATAGCAGTGCCGTACCCGCTCGTACCGTGCGTCGTCCGGCACGACGATCCGCCCGGCCAGGGACTGCGGCACCGGCGGCAGCGTGGACGTCATGACGGGGATCTCCCTCGGTGGGCTTCATCGGACTCTTCGGCTTCACCGGGCACGTCCGCTTCGTCGAGCGGCTCCAGCGCGCAGCGCAGGGCCCGCGTCAGATAGCGCACCAGCCGCTCCGGCGCCATCTCCGCCACCGGCCCGCTGCGCAGCACGTACCGGTTGAAGGCGACCCCGATGAGCTGCACGCCGACCAGGTCGATGCGCTCGTCCGCGTCCGGCCCGGTCAGCACCGTGCGGTACGCCGCCATGCTGCTGTCCCGCATCGCCGTGTACAGCGCGGTCGCCGCGCCCTCGTCGGAGGCGGCGCTGCGGATCAGCGCGAGGAACGGATCGCTGCCGTCGGCGCGCTCCATGCGCTCGACGAACGCCCGGGCGATCCGGTCGGGCAGTGTGCCGGGCGGCCCGGGCACCAGCTCCGGCAGGTCCCGGGTGCCGGGCACGGCGGCCAGGAACAGGCGCTCCTTCGAGCCGAAGTGGCGCATGACCAGGCCGTGGGTGACCCCGGCCCGGCCGGCGATCTCCCGGATGGTGGCGCGCGCGTAACCCCGCTCGGCGAAAGCGGCACGTGCCGCGGCGAGGATCGCCTCCCGATGTGCCTCGGGGGCCCGTACTCGCTTCCGGGCCGAGGCGGTGCCCAGCGGCCCGGAGGCCGTGATCTCCTTGCTCACGCGCTTAATGTACATCTGGTCATTAGCGTTCCGCAGGGCTACGCTCGGGGCAATGACCAGTCGTTCACCGGGGTTCGCGGAGTTCGGAGAGCCGTTCCTGCGCGGCCGGCACGTGCTCGTCGTCGGCGCGACCGGCGGCATAGGGGAGGGCATGACGCGGGCGCTGCTGAAGCTGGGTGCCACCCTGGTCGCGGCCGGCCGGGACGGGGGCCGGCTGCGCCTCCTCGCGGACTACGCGGGCGACACCGGGCCCGGCGTCCTGCGCACCCATGTCATCGATGTGTCGGACCCCGACAGCGCCGCCGTGCGCGCCGAACTCGCCCAGGAGTACGGCCGGTTCGACGGCGCCGTGCTCGCCATCGGCAACTGGGGACCGCCCGGGCGCACCGCCCTCCTCGACGTGTCCGACGAGGTCTGGGACGCCATGGTCGCCGACAACCTCACCAGCCACTTCCGGGCGCTGCGCGCGATCACCCCGCTCCTCGCCCCCGACGGCGCCCTGGTCCATCTCACCGGCTTCAGCGCCGAGATCCCGTATCCGGGCAACGCCCTCGTGGGCGCCACCAACGCCGCCAAGAAGTCCCTGCTGCGCACGCTGACCGCCGAACTCGGCGGCAAGGGCCCGCGCATCCACGAACTCGTCATCGGTCCGATCCGCACCCGCCCGCGCGCCGCCATGGGCGCGGACAGCCCGAGCTGGCTCAGCGCCGAGGACCTCGGCCACCACGCCGGACAACTCATCGCCGGGCGCGGCCCGTGGACCGCCGAACCGCTGCAGTACCTGCTCGACCGGGCGACGGACGTCCTCACCGCACTGCCGCAGTGAGGCATCCGCCGGACGGGGAAAACCAGTGGTCACAGTCGGGGTACAGCCGGGAGACTCGGACATGTGTTCCTGACGATCTCCACGCGCGGCACCGCCGCCTCACCGGCCACCGACCTCGGCTACCTGCTCCACAAGCACCCTGACAAGGCGCAGGCGTTCTCCACCTCCTACGGCACGGCGCACGTCCTCTACCCCGAGGCCGATGCCGAGCGCTGCACGGCGGCGCTGCTGCTGGAGGTCGATGCTGTGGCGCTGGTGCGGCGGGGGAAGGGCAAGGGACGCGGCGGGGCGCCCGACGCGGCACTCGCGCAGTACGTCAACGACCGCCCGTACGCGGCCTCCTCGCTGCTCGCGGTGGCGCTGAGCGCGGTCTTCTCCAGCGCCATACGAGGCGTGTGCAACGCCCGCCCCGAGCGCGCGGCCCAGCCGCTGCCGCTGCGCATCGAGGTGCCCGCGCTGCCCGCCCGCGGCGGCCCGGAGCTGGTACGACGTCTCTTCGAGCCGCTGGGCTGGACCGTCACCGTCGAACCGGTGGCGCTGGACACCGAGTTCCCCGAGTGGGGCGACTCGCGGTACGTGCGGCTCGTCCTGGAGGGCGAGACCCTCACCCTCGCCGAGGCCCTGCGCCACCTCTACGTCCTGCTGCCGGTCCTCGACGACGCCAAGCACTACTGGGTGGCCCCCGACGAGGTCGACAAGCTGCTGCGGGCCGGTGAGGGCTGGCTGCCCGAGCACCCGGAGCAGAAGCTGATCACCAGCCGTTACCTCTCGCGCCGCTGGTCGCTGACGCGCGAGGCGATGGAGCGGCTTGAGCTGGTGCGGCTCGCGGAGGCGGACGACAGCGAGGTCGAGGACATCGACAACGCCGTCGAGGCGGAGACCGAGACGGAGGAGAAGCCCACCCCGCTCGCCGTGCAGCGACGCGAGGCGATCATCACCGCGCTCGGCGCGTCCGGCGCCGCCCGGGTGCTCGACCTCGGCTGCGGACAGGGCCAGTTGGTGCAGGCACTGCTCAAGGACCCCCGGTTCACCGAGATCGTCGGCGTCGATGTGTCGATGCGCGCGCTGACCATCGCCTCCCGGCGGCTCAAGCTGGACCGCATGGGGGAGCGGCAGGCCTCGCGCGTCACGCTCTTCCAGGGCTCGCTCGCGTACACCGACAACCGGCTCAAGGGGTACGACGCCGCCGTGCTCAGCGAGGTGATCGAGCACCTCGACCTGCCGCGGCTGCCCGCCCTGGAGTACGCGGTGTTCGGCTCGGCCCGCCCGAGGACCGTCCTGGTGACGACGCCCAACGTCGAGTACAACGTCCGCTGGGAGTCCCTCCCGGCCGGCCACGTCCGGCACGGCGACCACCGCTTCGAGTGGACGCGGGAGGAGTTCCGTGCCTGGGCCGGGACGGTGGCCGGACGGCACGGGTACGACGTGGAGTTCGTGCCCGTCGGCCCCGACGACCCGGAGGTCGGACCGCCGACCCAGATGGCTGTTTTCCGTATGAGGACCGAGAAGGAGGCGAAGGCGGCATGACCGAGAACCAGACCAAGGGGCGCGTCCTGCCCGTCACCGACCTCTCCCTCGTGGTCCTCGTCGGCGCCTCCGGCTCCGGCAAGTCGACCTTCGCCCGGCGGCACTTCAAGCCGACCGAGGTGATCTCCTCCGACTTCTGCCGCGGCCTGGTCTCCGACGACGAGAACGACCAGAGCGCGACGAAGGACGCCTTCGACGTCCTGCACTACATCGCCGGAAAGCGCCTGGCGGCCGGCCGCCGTACCGTCGTCGACGCGACCAGCGTGCAGTCGGACTCCCGACGCCAGCTGATCGACCTGGCCAAGCAGTACGACGTATTGCCCATCGCCATCGTCCTGGACGTCCCGGAGGAGGTGTGCGCCGAGCGCAACGCGGCCCGCACCGACCGGGCCGACATGCCGCGCCGGGTGATCCAGCGCCACATCCGTGAACTGCGCCGCTCTGTAAGGCACTTGGAGCGCGAGGGCTTCCGCAAGGTGCACGTCCTGCGCGGAGTGGAGGACATCGAGAACGCTTCCGTCGTCACCGAGAAGCGCTTCAACGACCTGACCCACCTCACCGGCCCCTTCGACATCATCGGCGACATCCACGGCTGCGCCTCGGAACTGGAGTCGCTGCTCGGCAAGCTGGGCTACGTCGACGGTGTGCACGCCGAGGGCCGTACGGCCGTCTTCGTCGGTGACCTCGTCGACCGCGGCCCGGACAGCCCGGGCGTGCTGCGCCGCGTGATGTCCATGGTCACGTCCGGCAACGCGCTGTGCGTACCCGGCAACCACGAGAACAAGTACGGCCGGTACCTCAAGGGACGCAAGGTCCAGCACACTCACGGCCTGGCCGAGACCATCGAGCAGATGGAGGGCGAGAGCGACGAGTTCCGCGCGCGGGTGAGGGAGTTCATCGACGGGCTGGTCAGCCACTACGTCCTCGACGGCGGCCGGCTGGTGGTCTGCCACGCCGGTCTGCCCGAGAAGTACCACGGCCGCACCTCCGGCCGGGTCCGCTCGCACGCGCTGTACGGCGACACCACCGGCGAGACCGACGAGTTCGGGCTGCCGGTGCGCTACCCGTGGGCGGAGGACTACCGGGGCCGGGCCGCGGTCGTCTACGGCCACACACCGGTCCCCGAGGCGACCTGGCTCAACAACACCATCTGCCTGGACACCGGTGCCGTCTTCGGCGGCAAGCTCACCGCGCTGCGCTGGCCGGAGCGGGAGCTGGTCGACGTACCGGCCGAGCAGGTCTGGTACGAGCCTGCGCGCCCGCTGCGGACCGAGGCACCCGGCGGGCACGACGGCCGGCCGCTCGACCTGAACGACGTGCACGGCCGCCGGGTGGTGGAGACGCGGCACGCGGGCCGGGTGTCCGTCCGTGAGGAGAACGCGGCGGCGGCCCTGGAGGTCATGAGCCGTTTCGCTGTCGACCCGCGCCTGCTGCCGTACCTGCCGCCGACCATGGCGCCGACAGCCACCAGTCACGTGGAGGGCTACCTGGAGCACCCCGCCGAGGCCTTCGCACAGTACGCGGCCGACGGCGTCACGAGAGTCGTGTGCGAGGAGAAGCACATGGGTTCGCGGGCGGTGGCGCTGGTGTGCCGGGACGCGGAGGCCGCGCGCAAGCGGTTCGGGGTCGACGGCCCGACGGGCTCGCTGTACACCCGTACCGGGCGGCCGTTCTTCGACGACGAGTCGGTCACGGAGGAGATCCTCGGGCGGGTCCGCACAGCCGTCACCGAGGCCGGTCTCTGGGACGAACTCGCCACTGACTGGCTTGTGCTGGACGCCGAGCTGATGCCGTGGTCGCTGAAGGCCTCCGGGCTGCTGCGGTCCCAGTACGCGGCCGTCGGCGCCGCCTCCGGCGCGGTGTTCCCCGGTGCGCTCGCCGCGCTGGAGGGTGCCGCGTCCCGGGGCGTCGAGGTGGCCGAGCTGCTGGCACGCCAGCGGGAACGGGCGTCGAACGCGGCCGCGTTCACGCAGGCGTACCGCCGCTACTGCTGGACGACCGAGGGCCTGGACGGCGTACGACTCGCCCCCTTCCAGATCCTGGCCGTCCAGGGCCGCAGCCTCGCCGGACTGCCGCACGACGAGCAGCTCGCCCTGCTCGACCGGCTCGTCGAGCACGACGGCAGCGGCCTGCTGCAGCCCACCCGGCGGCTCTACGTCGACACCGGCGACCCGGAGTCGGTGCAGGCCGGCGTCGACTGGTGGCTGGAGATGACCGGTCGCGGCGGCGAGGGCATGGTCGTGAAGCCGCTGGGCGCGCTGATGCGCAGCACCGAGGGACGGCTCGTGCAGCCCGGCATCAAGTGCCGGGGTCGCGAGTACTTGCGGATCATCTACGGTCCGGAGTACACCCGCCCCGACAACCTCACCCGGCTGCGCAGCCGCTTCCTGAACCACAAGCGGTCGCTGGCGATCCGCGAGTACGCCCTGGGCCTGGAGGCCCTGGACCGGCTGGCGGAGGGGGAGCCGCTGTGGCGGGTGCACGAGGCCGTGTTCGGGGTGCTGGCGCTGGAGTCGGAGCCGGTGGACCCGCGGCTTTGAGCCAATGGTGTGGCTGCGCTTCTGGCGACGGTGCCGGTCGGCGCGCTGGGCGGCGGGGCGCCGGCGGCGGCGCTGGGGGAACGTACCGGTGCTGGTGGCGGCAGCGGTGATCGCGCCGGCCTCCCGTGCGACGCTGCGGGCGCCGATGCGGGCGCGGCAGGCGCGGGAGCTGCCGCTACCCGACCAGGCGCAGTGACGTCCCCGCCACGCCCACCCGCACGGACTGCCCCCAGGTCAGCTGCAGCGCGTCCCCCTCCATCCCGTCACCGAAGGCGATCAGCCGCTCGGACTCGACGGTGAGGGTGAGACGGGCCGAGGCCGCGAGCTCACCCGCGACCAGGGACGTCCCCGTGGCCGGCGACGGCCATGCCTCCCGTACGAACCACAGCAGCCGGTCGTCGGTCGGGCGGGGCAGTGACAGGGCGGTCAGGGCGGCGCCCCGCTCCTGCCACACCGACCGGATCCATCCCGTCGCCCCCGTCCCCGTCCCCACCAGCACCCCGGACGAAGCCTGGGCCTCGACGACACCCCCGTCGTTCTCGAGGCCCAGGCGGTATCTGGCCGTCTGATGTCCGGCGGCGCCCAGGTAGATCTCGTTGAGCGCGACGATCCGCTGAGTGTCGTCGGCGACCGCCTCGACCATGGTGAGTTCGTCCACGGCGCTCGTGCGGACCGCCGGGAGCAGCGCCGCCGCGTCCGCGGGCCGGTGCCGCACCAGGACGCCCGGGTTGCGCCCGGGGTCCGAATCGATGCCCACCACCGGCTGCCCGGCGAGGTACTTGGCGACGTTCGCCACCAGCCCGTCCTGCCCGACGACCACCACGACGTCCTCCGGCGCGAACAGGAAACGGTCCAGATCGCCCCGCTCGACGATGGTCTGACGCCATGTCAGCGGAATCGCGGAGGTCACCTCGGCCAGCGCCCGCCGGGTGCGCCGGTGCCGCTCGGCGACCTCCCCGATGTCCCGGCCCCGGGAGGAGAGGAAGAAGGCGGCCTGCCCGTGCGTACCGTGGTGGGCCACCAGCTCCTCGTACTCCGTGGTCCGATGGACCAGCACGACCCGCGGCGCAAGGCTCACGCGACACGCTCCGCGGAGAGGCCGTGCCGGACGAGCGCCCCCGTCGACCCGACCACGGCCGACGGCTGCCCGGCAGGACGGGCCGACGTCAGACCGACCACCGTCGCTCGGCGGAGTCCGGTCTGTCCGGCTGTGGGCTTCGCGGTCGCTCCGGGTTGCCGGGTGAGTGGGTGCGTCGGCGCGACGGTGGACGGCGGTTGTCCGGTGTTCGTGCTCGTGCTGTGGGGTGCGGCGGGGCCGGTCGGTGGCAGGCCGATCGCCCTCGCTCCGCGGGGTCGGGTCCTTCCGGCTCCCGCCCTCACGCCCGCTCCTGCACGCCCAGCTTGGCCAGCAGCCCCGTCAGCACGTCCGGCGAGACGGTCACGCTGTCGATGTTCGGCAGGTTCTCCGCCAGCCGGGTGCCGGTGAGGGCGTGCAGGGTCGCGACGTCCACCTCGGCGTGCACCCGTAGCCAGGCCGCCTGTGCCTGAGCTCGCGCTTCCCCGACTTCGCGTGCGCCCTCGGCCTCCGCGCGGGCGAGCCGTACGGAGCGAGCCGCCTCCGCCTCCGCCAGTCGCTCGGTGCGCCGTGCCTCGGCGTCCGCGAGCTGCACGGACCGCGTGGCTTCCGCGTCGGCCAGCCGAAGCGAGCGGTCCGCCTCCGCCTGAGCCAGCTTCACCGTCCGTGCGGCCTCCGCCTCGGCCCGTACCGCATCCGCCGCCGCGTGCTCCTCGGCCTCCCGCCGAGTGTTGGTTCCGCGCTGCTCGACCAACTGCTCCTCGCGGCGGGCGAGTTCGATCTGGCTGGCCAGTTCGTTCTCGGCGATGGCCCGCTCCCGCTCGACGGCCACGGCCCGCCGCTCGTACGTCGCCCGGTCGGCCTCCTGCTGGATCTGCTCACGGGCGGGCGTGCGCAGGGCCCGCTCCACCTCCGGCTCCGGACGCAGCGCCACCACACGGACGGCGACCACTTCGATGCCGGTGGCCGGCAGCCGCGGTTCGGCACCCAGCCCCGCCGCGACCCGCTCCCGCACCGCCGCCACCCCGTCCACCAGGGCCGAGGACAGTGACGTACGGGCGAGGACGTCCAGCGCGTGCTGCTGGGCCGTCTCCGTCAGCAGCGTCCCCAGCTGCTCCAGCGGTGCGCCCCGCCACACCCCCGTGTCCGGGTCCACGGAGAAGTCCAGCCGCGCAGCGGCGAGCGCCGGGTCGCTGATCCGGTACGTCACCGTCGCCTGCACCGCCACGTCCTGGAAGTCGGACGTACGGGCATGGAAGGTCATCGCCAACTCCCGGTCGTCGACCGGGACTTCGGAGAGCGCCGCGGTCAGCGCACGGAACCAGAAGCTGAGCCCCGGGCCGTCGTGCAGCAGCTTCCCCGCGCGGTGGTGCCGGATGTGCGCCGTCGGCGCCCCCCGCAGATGGCGCCAGCCCAGACGCCGTGTGATGTCGGCCATCGAACCCCCTCATTCTCGTCCGTTCGACGATAACGGTCTCGACTGTTTATCGTCAAGGGGACGAAAATAAGAGTGCGAATAAACCGTCGACCGGCGGGTCAAGAGCCCCCCCGATGGTCAGGATGGAGGCATGGGAATGCATGTCGACTCCGAGGCCGGGCGGCTGCGCCGCGTCATACTCCACCGGCCGGATCTCGAGCTCAAAAGGCTCACCCCCAGCAACAAGGACGCCCTCCTCTTCGACGACGTGCTCTGGGTGCGCCGCGCCCGCGCCGAGCACGACGGTTTCGCCGACGTCCTGCGCGACCGCGGGGTCGCCGTCCATCTCTTCGGCGACCTGCTCACCGAGGCCCTGGAGGTCCCGGCGGCGAGAACGCTCGTCCTGGACCGGGTCTTCGACGAGAAGGAGTACGGCGTCCTCGCCACCGACCACCTCAGAGCCGCCTTCGAGACCCTCCCCGCGCAGGAGCTGGCCGAGGCCCTGGTCGGCGGCATGACCAAACGCGAGTTCCTGGAAGCCCACGCGGAGCCCACCTCCGTCCGCTTCCACGTCATGGACCTCGACGACTTCCTCCTCGCCCCCCTCCCCAACCACCTCTTCACCCGTGACACCTCCGCCTGGATCTACGACGGTGTCGCCGTCAACGCCATGCGCTGGCCGGCCCGGCAGCGCGAGACGGTGCACTTCGAGGCGATCTACCGCCACCATCCCCTCTTCCGCGACGAGACGTTCCACGTCTGGTCCGAGGGGCAGGCCGACTACCCGTCCACGATCGAGGGCGGGGACGTCCTGGTCATCGGCAACGGGGCCGTCCTGATCGGGATGAGCGAGCGCACCACCCCGCAGGCGGTGGAGATGCTGGCGCACAAGCTGTTCGAGGCCGGTTCCGCGCAGACGATCGTGGCCCTCGACATGCCGAAGCGGCGCGCCTTCATGCACCTCGACACCGTGATGACGATGGTCGACGGCGACACCTTCACCCAGTACGCGGGCCTCGGCATGCTCCGCTCGTACACCATCGAACCCGGCGTCGGCGACAAGGAACTCAAGGTCACCGACCACCCGCCGGAGCACATGCACCGCGCGATCGCCGCCGCCCTCGGTCTGAGCGAGATCCGCGTCCTGACCGCCACCCAGGACGTGCACGCCGCCGAGCGCGAGCAGTGGGACGACGGCTGCAACGTCCTCGCCGTCGAACCGGGCGTCGTCGTCGCCTACGAACGCAACTCCACCACCAACACCCACCTGCGCAAACAGGGCATCGAGGTCATCGAGATCCCCGGCAGCGAGCTGGGTCGGGGCCGGGGCGGCCCGCGCTGTATGAGCTGTCCCGTCGAACGGGCTGCCGTATAGAAATGCAATTCTTCGTATAGACTTCCATCCGTATACGTCCCCGCATTCCTGGAGCGCCCCCATGGCGACAGTCCCGACCGCCCTCGCCGGCCGCCACTTCCTCAAGGAGCTCGACTTCTCCCAGCAGGAGTTCCTCGGCCTGATCGAGCTGGCCGCCGAGCTGAAGGCCGCCAAGAAGGCCGGGACCGAGACGCAGTACCTGCGGGGCCGGAACATCGCGCTGATCTTCGAGAAGACCTCGACACGCACGCGCTGTGCGTTCGAGGTCGCAGCCGCCGACCAGGGCGCCTCGACGACCTATCTCGACCCCGCGGGCTCGCAGATCGGGCACAAGGAGTCCGTGAAGGACACCGCGCGTGTGCTGGGGCGGATGTACGACGCGATCGAGTACCGCGGGCACGGGCAGGGTGTCGTCGAGGAGCTGGCCGCATACGCCGGGGTTCCCGTCTACAACGGCCTCACCGACGAGTGGCACCCCACCCAGATGCTCGCCGACGTGCTCACCATGACCGAGCACAGCGACAAGCCGATCGGTGAGACGGTCTTCGCCTACCTCGGCGACTCCCGCTACAACATGGGCAACTCCTACCTGGTCACGGGCGCCCTGCTCGGCATGGACGTCCGTATCGTCGCGCCCCGGGTGCTGTGGCCGGACGAGACGATCGTCGAGGTGGCCGAGCAGCTCGCCGCCGCCTCCGGCGGCCAGGTCACGCTCACCGAGGACATGAAGGAGGGCGTGCGGGGCGCCGACTTCGTCGCCACCGACGTCTGGGTGTCGATGGGGGAGCCGAAGGAGGTCTGGGACGAGCGCATAGCGCTGCTCGGCCCCTACGCCGTGACCATGGACGTGCTGCGCGCCACCGGCAACCCCGAGGTGAAGTTCATGCACTGTCTGCCGGCTTTCCACGACCTCGGCACGCGCGTCGGCCGCGAGGTCCACGAGCGGCACGGTCTGACGGAGCTGGAGGTCACCGACGAGGTGTTCGAGTCGGAGCACTCCGTGGTCTTCGACGAGGCCGAGAACCGTATGCACACGATCAAGGCGGTCCTGGTCGCGACCCTGGCGTGACGCCCGGCGCCGTACTCAGGCGGAACGCCGCTGCCGGGGCACCACCGGCAGGCGGAACCACACGGCCTTGCCGGTCGTCGTCGGCCGGTGACCGCAGGACGAGCTGAGCGCACGGATCAGCAGCAGCCCGCGCCCGTGCTCCTGCCAGGGGTCGGGCATCTGCGCGCCCGGCCAGGTGAGATCGAACGGCGGCACCGGGTCCGGGTCGTGCACCTCGACCTGGCAGCCGCCCGGCAGCAGCTCCACCACGAGCTCTATCGGGCAGTCCCCGACGACGGTGTGCTCCACGGCGTTCGCGACCAGCTCCGCCGTGAGCAGTTCCGCGGTGTCGCAGTCGGCCCCGTGCTCCAGCTCGGCGAGCGCCGTGCGCACGAGTGCACGGGCCACGGGCACGGCCGCGGCGGAGTGCGGCAGTGCGATGCGCCAGGAGGCGGCGGACGACGAGGGGCGGTCGTACAAGGCGGGTCCGTTCATGAGCAGGCTGTCCTGCTTTCAACTTTTACGAATGGTACGGCGCCGCCCGACGAGACGCCCGACGGGCACCGTGCGGAGCCTTCGGCCCCGCTGACGGGCGGCTTACCCGTAGCAACGGCTTGCTCCGCATCGCCGCTCCCACCGTTGCCCTCCTGTCGACGAGCCGTGACGAAAGTGACCGCCCCGGGTCGGATCCGCGGTGATGTCCGCCCGCCCCGGAGAGTTCTATCGCGCTGTCGTGACGACAGTCACGGATGGGTGATAGCTTCGAAGGGTAGAGCTCAGTGAGGCAGTGCCCGCCCCCCGAGGAGGCCGCACGTCATGAGTCCCTTCACCGGCTCCGCCGCCCGCACCTCCGACTGGCGGCATCTGCGCCTGGAGCACGCCGACGGGGTCGCCACGGTCACCCTCGCCCGCCCCGAGAAACTCAACGCGCTCACCTTCGGCGCCTACGCCGACCTGCGCGACCTGCTCGCCGAGCTCTCCCGCGAGCGGTCCGTACGGGCCCTGGTCCTGGCCGGTGAGGGCCGCGGCTTCTGCTCGGGCGGCGACGTCGACGAGATCATCGGCGCGACCCTGTCCATGGACACCGCCCAGCTCCTCGACTTCAACCGGATGACCGGCCAGACCGTGCGGGCGATACGGGAGTGCCCGTTCCCCGTGATCGCTGCGGTGCACGGGGTGGCGGCGGGCGCCGGGGCGGTCCTCGCCCTGGCGGCGGACTTCCGCGTCGCGGACCCCTCCGCCCGCTTCGCGTTCCTGTTCACCAGGGTGGGCCTGTCCGGCGGCGACATGGGCGCGGCGTATCTGCTGCCGAGGGTCGTCGGCCTGGGCCACGCGACCCGCCTGCTGATGCTGGGCGAACCGGTCCGCGCTCCCGAGGCGGAACGCATCGGCCTGATCAGCGAACTGACCGACGAGGGCGGCGCGGACGGGGCCGCACAGGCGCTGGCCCACCGCCTGGCCGACGGCCCGGCACTGGCGTACGCCCAGACGAAGGCACTGCTGACGGCCGAGCTGGACATGCCGTTGGCTGCCTCCGTCGAACTGGACGCCTCGACGCAGGCCCTCCTGATGAACGGTGAGGACTACGCGGAGTTCCACGCGGCGTTCACGGAGAAGCGGCCGCCGAAGTGGCAGGGGAGGTGAGACTGCGATGCGTGTCGCGATCATCGGCGGAGGCCCCGGTGGACTGTACGCCGCGGCCCTGCTGAAACGACTCGACCCGGCCCGCGAAATCACCGTGTGGGAACGCAACGCCCCCGACGACACCTTCGGCTTCGGAGTCGTCCTCTCCGACGAGACCCTGGGCGGCATCGAACACGCCGACCCGGTCGTCTACGAGGCCCTCCAGAAGGACTTCATCCGCTGGGACGACATCGACATCGTCCACCGGAACACCCGCCAGACCTCCGGGGGGCACGGTTTCGCCGCACTCGGCAGAAAACGCCTCCTGGAGATACTGCACGACCGCTGCCGGGACCTGGGCGTCGAGCTGCGCTTTTGTTCGGAAGCCCCGTACCCCGACTGGCTGGCACAGTCGTACGACCTGGTCATCGCCGCCGACGGAGTCAACAGCACCACCCGTGAGGCCTACGCCGACGTGTTCCGCCCTCGGGTGGCCACCCACCGCTGCCGCTACATCTGGCTCGCCGCCGACTTCGCCTTCGACGCCTTCCGCTTCGAGATCGCCGAGACAGAGCACGGCGTGATGCAGCTGCACGGCTACCCGTACGCCCCCGACGCCTCCACCGTGATCGTGGAGATGCACGAGGACGTGTGGCGCGCCGCCGGTTTCGAGGAGCTCGACGAGACGGAGTCCGTCGAACGCTGCGCCAAGATCTTCGCGGAGGCGCTCCGCGGACGCCCGCTCCGCTCCAACAAGTCGGCGTGGACGACCTTCCGCACGGTCGTCAACGAGCGCTGGTCCCACGGCAACGTGGTCCTGCTCGGCGACGCCGCCCACACCGCCCACTTCTCCATCGGCTCCGGCACCAAGCTCGCCGTCGAGGACGCCCTCGCACTCGCCGCCTGCCTGGAGGAACAGGCCACCCTGGCCGAGGCGCTCGCGGCCTACGAGGGGGAACGCAAACCCGTCGTCGCCTCCACCCAGCGTGCGGCCCGCGCCAGCCTGGAGTGGTTCGAGAACCTGGGGCTGTACCTGGACCAGCCGCCCCGCCAGTTCGCCTTCAACCTGCTCACCCGCAGTCGCCGCGTCACCCACGACAACCTGCGGCTGCGCGACGCCCGCTTCACCGCAGCCGTGGAGCGCGAGTTCGGCTGCCCGCCCGGTACGCCGCCCATGTTCACCCCGTTCCGGCTGCGCGGCCTGACCCTGCGCAACCGGGTCGTCGTCTCGCCCATGGACATGTACTCGGCGGCCGACGGCGTCCCCGGCGACTTCCACCTCGTCCATCTGGGCGCACGGGCGCTCGGCGGCGCCGGCCTGGTGATGACCGAGATGGTGTGCGTCAGCGCGGAGGGCCGGATCACCCCCGGTTGCGCCGGCCTCTACACCGGACGGCAGGCCGAGTCCTGGAAGCGGATCACCGAGTTCGTGCACGCCCAGTCGCCGGGCACCGCGATCGGCGTGCAGCTCGGCCACTCCGGCCGCAAGGGCTCGACCAGGCTGATGTGGGAGGGCATGGACGAACCGCTGCCCGACGGCAACTGGCCCCTGGTGGCCGCATCCCCGCTGCCGTACAAGCCGGGCAGCCAGACCCCACGTGAGCTGACCCGTGCCCAACTCACCGATATCCGCGAGCAGTTCACCTCCGCCGCCTGGCGGGCCGCCCGCGCGGGCTTCGACCTCCTCGAACTCCACTGCGCCCACGGCTATCTGCTCTCCGGCTTCCTCTCCCCGCTCACCAACCGCCGCACCGACGCCTACGGCGGCTCGCTGGAGAAACGACTCCGCTTCCCCCTGGAGGTCTTCGACGCGGTGCGGGGTGTGTGGCCCGAGGAGAAGCCCATGACCGTCCGTATCTCGGCCACCGACTGGGCCGAGGGCGGTACGACCGCCGAGGACGCCGTCGAGATCGCCCGCGCCTTCGCCGCGCACGGCGTCGACGCCATCGACGTCTCGACCGGGCAGGTCGTGGCCGACGACCACCCGGAGTTCGGGCGCTCGTACCAGACGCCGTACGCCGACCGCATCCGCCACACCACCGGCCTCCCGGTGATCGCGGTCGGCGCGATCTCCTCCTGGGACGATGTCAACTCGCTGATCCTGGCCGGCCGTACGGACCTCTGCGCCCTCGCCCGCCCCCATCTCTACGACCCGCACTGGACCCTGCACGCGGCAGCCGAGCAGGGCTACGAAGGCCCCGGCGTCGTCTGGCCGGCCCCGTACCGCGCAGGCAGCCGCCGCCCACAGACGGGCCGCACGGACGCTCCCAAGCCCCGCCTGACGCTGGAGACCTGAGTCCTGCGGCAACGGAGAGAACGCCGTTGCGTGCGAGGGCCTCGGGGGTCACACGCCCGCGAATTCGGCCCCCGCGTCCCTCAGCCGCGCATGCAGGTCCCGGAACACGGCGGCCGAGCGGACGCCGGGCCAGTCCTCGGGGAGGAGGCGGGCGGGCAGGCCGGGGTCGGTGTAGGGGAGGTGGCGCCAGGAGTCGAGGGCGAGGAGGTAGTCGCGGTAGGCCTCCTCGGGCGGGGTGTCCGCCCGGTGCTCCCACCCGTGCAGCACGGGCGCGTGCCGGTCGAGGAACGCCTCGTGCTCCTTGGCGATCGCGGCCAGGTCCCACCAGCGGGCGACCGCCTCCTCGGTCGCGGCGAACCCGAGGTGCTCGCCGCGGAACAGGTCGACGTACGGGTCGAGGCGCAGACGTTCGAGGGTGTGCCGGGTCTCCTCGTACAGCCGGGCGGGAGCGATCCACACCCCGGGTGTCGCCGTGCCGAACCCGAGCCCGGCCAGCCGGGAGCGCAGCACATGCCGCTTCTGCCGCTCCGACTCCGGCACGGAGAACACGGCGAGCACCCAGCCCTCGTCCTCGGGCGGCGCGGTGGCGTAGATGCGCCGGTCGCCGTCGTCGAGCAACTGGCGGGCGTCCAGCGACAGTTCGTACCCTGCGGCACCCTGCGCCGTACGGGCCGGCAGCAGCAGTCCGCGGCGTTTGAGACGGGAGACCGACGAGCGCACGGAGGGTGCGTCCACGCCGACCGCGGCGAGCAGCCGGATCAGTTCCGCGACGGGCACGGGGCCCGGCGCGAAGCGGCCGTACGCGCCGTAGAGCGTGACGATGAGAGACCGTGGTGCATGCTGGTCGGACACGTTGATCATCTTAGGTCTTCGGCATCAGTGCTGGTCACCTTCGGTGTCACGGTCGGGGCGCAGTCTGAAGCGCTGCAGCTTGCCGGTCGCCGTGCGGGGCAGGGCGTCCAGGAAGACGATCTCGCGGGGGCACTTGTAGGGCGCCAGCTCGGACTTGACGAAGCTGCGCAAGGGCTCCGCCTCCCGCTCGGCGCCCTCCTTGAGGACCACGTAGGCCACGACGACCTGCCCGCGCGCCTCGTCGGCCCGTCCCACGACGGCCGCCTCCACCACGTCCGGATGGCGCAGCAGGGCGTCCTCCACCTCCGGTCCGGCGATGTTGTACCCGGCCGAGATGATCATGTCGTCGGCGCGGGCGACATAGCGGAAGTAGCCGTCGCTCTCCCGGACGTATGTGTCACCGGTGACGTTCCACCCGTCGCGCACGTAGACGCGCTGGCGCGGGTCGGTGAGGTAGCGGCAGCCGACGGGCCCGCGTACGGCCAGCAGCCCCGGCTGTCCGTCCGGCACGGGCTGCCCGTTCTCGTCCTGCACGCGCGCGTGCCAGCCGGGTACGGGTACGCCCGTCGTGCCGGGTCTGATGTGCTCGTCGGCCGCGGAGATGAAGATGTGCAGCAGCTCGGTGGCGCCGATGCCGTTGATGATGCGCAGCCCGGTCCGCTCGTACCAGGCCTGCCAGGTGGCGGCGGTGAGGTTCTCGCCGGCCGAGACGCAGCGGCGCAGGGACGAGGTGTCGTGGGTGTCGAGCTCGTCGAGCATCGCGCGGTAGGCCGTCGGCGCGGTGAACAGCACGGAGACCCGGTGCTCGGCGACCGCCGCCAGCAACTGCCGGGGATGGGCCTGTTCGAGCAGGAGCGCACTGGCGCCGACCCGCATCGGGAAGACGACAAGACCGCCGAGCCCGAAGGTGAAGCCGAGCGGGGGGCTGCCCGCGAAGACGTCGTCCTCATGTGGTTGCAGCACATGCTTGGCGAAGGTGTCGGCTATGGCGAGCACATCTCGGTGGAAGTGCATGCACCCCTTGGGGCGGCCGGTCGTGCCCGAGGTGAACGCGATCAGCGCGACGTCGTCGGCAGCGGTGGGGACGGTCGGGTACGGGGTGTCGGGCGCCGGCCGGTGCAGGAGGTCGTCCGGGGCGTCGCCGCCGTACGTCGTGATCCGCAGGCCCGGTATCTCGGCCTTGGCGAGGTCGTCGACGGCGCGTATGTCGCAGAGCGCGTGCCGGATCAGTGCCATGTCACAGATGGCTTCCAGCTCGTGCGGCCGCTGCTGCGCCAGCACCGTGACCGCCACCCCGCCCGCCTTCAGCACCGCCAGCCAGCAGGCCGCGAGCCAGGGCGTGGTCGGGCCGCGCAGCAGGACGCGGTTGCCCGGGAGGATGCCGAGGTCCCCCGTCAGGACATGGGCGATGCGGTCGACGCGGGCGCGCAGTTCGCCGTACGTCCACGAAGGCCCGGCAGGGGTGTGGAACACCGGGCGGCCCGGGTCGGCGTGGTCCAGCAGTTCGGCGGCGCAGTTCAGCCGATCGGGGTAACGCAGGTCCGGCAGGTCGAACCGGAGCTCCGGCCACTCCTCGGGCGGCGGGAGGTGGTCACGCGCGAAGGTGTCGACGTGGGCCGAGACGTTCATGGCGGTGCGCCCCCTTGCCGTTGTGGGCGTCCTGGTGGGCTCGTTCGAGCGTATCGTGTTGGTGACGACAGTCAACGGTGCGCGATATCGTCGAAGGGTCATGTCGAGAGAGGGGACCGCCAATGCCCGCATTCTCGCTCGATCCCGTACAGACCGCCTGGTGTGCCGAGCTGCGCGCCCTCGCCGCCGACCGGCTGCGCCCGCTCGTGGAGAAGGCGGAGAAGAGCGAGCCGGGGCACGTCAACCGCCCCCTGGTCGCCGAGCTCGGCCAACTCGGCCTCCTGGAGCGGCTGTTCACCTCGGGGGCTCTCGACCTCTGTCTGATGCGGGAGTCGCTCGCGTACGCCTGCACGGAGGCCGAGACCGCCCTTGCGCTGCAGGGGCTGGGCGCCCATCCCGTCCATGCGTACGGCACCCCGGCCCAGCGGGAGCGCTGGCTGCCCCGGGTGAGCGACGGGAGCGCGGTCGCCGCGTTCGCGCTGAGCGAGCCGGGGGCGGGCTCGGACGCGGCGGCGCTGTCGCTGACCGCCCGTCCCGACGGCCCCGACCGCTGGCGGCTCACGGGGGAGAAGTGCTGGATCTCCAACGCTCCCGAAGCCGACTTCTACACCGTCTTCGCGCGCACCACCCCCGGCGCAGGCGCTCGCGGCGTGACCGCCTTCCTCGTACCGGCCGACCGTCCCGGCCTGACCGGCAGGCCTCTCGACATGCTCTCCCCGCACCCCATCGGCGCCCTCGACTTCGACGCCGTACCCGTCACGGCGGACGATGTGCTCGGTGAGGCCGACCGCGGGTTCCGGGTCGCCATGGGAACCCTCAACCTGTTCCGCCCCAGCGTCGGCGCGTTCGCGGTCGGCATGGCCCAGGCGGCGCTGGACGCCACCCTCGCCCATACATCCCGGCGGGACGCGTTCGGCGGCAAGTTGAAGGACCTGCAGACCGTCGCCCACCAGGTCGCCGAGATGGCGCTGCGCACCGAAGCGGCCCGCCTCATGGTGTACGCGGCGGCCACGGCGTACGACGAAGGCGCTCCGGGTGTCCCGAAGCGCGCGGCGATGGCGAAGCTGCTCGCCACCGAGACCGCACAGTACGTCGTCGACCAGGCCGTCCAGCTGCACGGCGCCCGTGCCCTGCGCCGCGGCCACCTCCTCGAACACCTCTACCGAGAGGTGCGCGCCCCCCGCATCTACGAGGGCGCGAGCGAGGTCCAACGCGGCATCATCGCCAAGGAGTTGTACGCGGACGCGGAGAACCTGGAGGCACCCCGGTGAGCACCGAGCGCGTCAACCCGCCCGACCTCTCCCCGCCCGCCGGCTTCTCCCACGCCGTCGTCGCCACCGGCACGCGCGTCGTCTTCCTGGCCGGTCAGACCGCACTCGACACGGACGGCAAGGTCACCGGCGACACCCTCCCCGCCCAGTTCGAGCGGGCCCTCACCAACCTCCTCACCGCCCTGCGCGCGGCGGGCGGCACCCCCGCGGACCTCGCCCGCGTCACGGTCTACGCCACCGATGTCGCCGCCTACCGCACCCACGCCCCCGAACTGGGGCGCCTCTGGCGGGAGTTGGCAGGCCGTGACTACCCGGCGATGGCGGTCGTGGAGGTCGTACGCCTGTGGGACGAGGAGGCGATGGTGGAACTCGACGGGCTCGCCGTACTGCCCTAGCCCCGCACGAGTCCCGCACGCTCATGTCCGGTCAGGCGGCGACGGCCAGTCGCTCCGCCGGTGCCCGGTGCGGTGCGACGGCCCTGCCGTCCGGTGTCAGCTCGCCGCTGTCGTCGAACACGATCGCGCCGTCGCACAGGAGGCTCCAGCCCTGCTCGGGGTGGGCGGCGACGACGTGCACGGCGTTGGTGTCGAAGGAAGGGCACGAGGACTGGTGGGAACACATGGCGCACCTCCGCGTCGGTCGGGACCATCCGCAGGTCCCTATGGACAGACGATGCTCCCGTTCCCCACTCATCGGAACGGCCGGACGTGAAGCGTGACAACACGCGGACAACTCCAGGACGGTCCCACGACCGTCGGTGCGGACTCGCCACCGAGTGGGTGACGGTCACGGCCGGGAACGTGCCCGCCGGGTACCAGTGGAAGCCCCACCTACAGGAGGTTTCCGATGTCCAAGCGACCCGCCCTGGCCCTCGCCGCCGGTGCCGCCCTTCTCCTGCTCGCCGCTCCCGCCGTGACCGCGGCCCCGTACCACGCCCCGGAGCTGGAGGAGACGGTGACCGTCGACCCGACGGGCCACGTCTCCGCCGACGGTACCGTCACCCTCTCGGGCACCTACCGCTGCACGGGCAGCACGGGCGCGGCCTTCGTCAGCTCTTCCGTGAGCACCACGAAGTCCTCCCCGACCCACGGCACCTCGACCCTGATCCAGGGCATCGGCGGCACGGTCGCCGTGTGCGACGGGGTGACACACCGCTGGGAGAACACGAGCAGACCGTCGCCCGCCATCGGCCCGGGCAAGGTCAGCGTCGAGGCCACGGTCGCGGAACTCCGCTTCGAGGGGATCCTGCCGCTGCCCCGCATCCACGCCGACGAGCGGCACGAGGTCACCCTGACCAAGGCCTGACCGCCGCCTGAGCGCGCCGCCGGACCCGACCGGCGGCGCGCAAGGGCCCGACACTCTACGGATAAGTCGCGCCACGAGATGAAGGTGAGCCGGGAGTGCTCGGCGGCGTCCTCCGTTCCGTTCCGGGTCTCGTTCGTGAACTTGCAGAAGTTCACCCTCCACGCGTGCGGGGAGGCCGCGAGCATCCGGATGTGCGCCCCGGCGCAGAAGACCTTCTCCTTGGCGCTGGTCACCACCACCGCCCGCACCTGAGGGTGCTCGAACCGCAGCCGCTGCGGGTACCGATACCTCGATGGTCGCCGATCGAGGTGTGGCTTCTCAGGCCGGGTACGCGTGCGTCTGGGCCGCCTTCACCGTCGCCCAGACCGTGGCTCCGGGGCGCAGGTCGAGTTCCGCCGCGGCGACCGTGGTGAGGTCGGCCGCCAGGGGGAGGGCCCCGGTGAGCGCGACGCGGATCTGGTCGCCGTGGGTCTCCAGGCCGGACACCTCGCAGCGCCACAGGTTGCGTGCGCTGGAGCCCGTGGGACGGTCCCGGTGCAGGGTGACCGCGCTCGGCGGGAAGGCGACGAAGACCGGGCCGGTGAGGTCCTCCGTCGTGGTGACCGCCGACCCGCCCTCGACATGGACGGCATGTCCCTCGGCCTCGCCCCGGTAGAGGTTGAGGCCGACCAGGTGGGCGATGTAGTCGGTGCGCGGGTGGCGGGCGATGTCGGCGGGGGTGCCCTGCTGGACGATGCGGCCGTCCTCGACGACGACGAGGTGGTCGGCCAGGACCATGGCGTCGAGCGGGTCGTGGGTGACGAGTACGGCGACCGCCTCGAAGTCGGCGAGGTGGTGGCGGAGTTGGGCGCGTACGTCGAGACGGGTGCGGGCGTCGAGTGCGGCGAGGGGTTCGTCGAGGAGCAGCAGCCGGGGGTTGGTGGCGAGGGCGCGCGCCAGCGCGACGCGCTGGGCCTGGCCGCCGGACAGCCGCCGGGGCTTCACGGACCCGTGCTCCGCCAGACCCATGCGCTCCAGCCATACGGCGGCCTCGGCGCGGGCCTCCGCCTTCGTGGCCCCGTGGCAGCGCGGCCCGAAGGCCACGTTGTCCAGGGCGGACAGATGGGGGAAGAGCAGGTAGTCCTGGAAGACCACCCCGATCGGCCGGAACTCAGGCGGCGTACGGTCCAACTCCGCGCCGTCCAGGCGGAGATGGCCGCCGGTGAGCGGGACGAGGCCGGCCAGGGCGCGCAGGGCGGTGGTCTTGCCGGCGCCGTTGGGGCCGAGGAGCGCGACCACGTCACCCGGTGCCGCGGAAAGGGTCACATCGAGGCGGAAGGAGCCGCGCTCGACCACCAGCCGGGCGTCGAGCCCCTGAGAGCCGGTGTCATATCCCCGGCCGGGCGCGCGACGCCTGGCACGCACGCTCGCGGCGTTGCCGAAACGCCCTAGTAGCTCCGACACGAGGGCGCTCCGGCGCCTTGCGATCGCACGCACCAGACGCCGCGCGCTGATCCGACCGGGGATATGGCACCGGCTCTGACCGGCCAGGGCGGGAGCGGTGCCGGCGGACTTCTCGGTGTCGGTCATGAGGCGGTCATCCAACGGTCACGAAGCCCCGCCAGGACCGCGATCGACACGGCCAGCAGGACCAGGCTGAGGGCGATCGCCGCCTCCGGGTCGTTCTGGAGGGCCAGGTAGACGGCGAGGGGCATGGTCTGGGTGCGGCCGGGGAAGTTGCCGGCGAAGGTGATCGTCGCGCCGAACTCGCCGAGCGCCCGGGCCCAGGCCAGCACCGCGCCCGCCGCGATGCCGGGCGCGATCAGCGGCAGGGTGACCCGGCGGAAGGCGGTGAAGCGGGAGGCGCCCAGCGTCGTGGCCGCCTCCTCGTAACGTGGGTCGGCGGCCCGCAGGGTGCCCTCCACGCTGATGACCAGGAACGGCATCGCCACGAACGCTTCCGCGACCACGACTCCCCAGGTGGTGAAGGGCAGCGTGATGCCGAACCAGCTGTCCAGCCACTTCCCGACGACGCCGTTGCGGCCCAGCGCCATCAGCAGCGCCACACCCCCGACCACGGGCGGCAGGACCAGCGGGAGGGTGACCAGCGCCCGTACGAGACCGCGCCCGGGGAACTCGACCCGGGCCAGCAGCCAGGCCAGCGGAACGCCGAACACCAGACACACCGCGGTGGCGGCGGTCGCGCAGACCAGGGACAGCCGCAGCGCCTGCCAGACCTCGGTGCTGGTCAGCAGGTCGGGCATGCTGCGCCAAGGGGCCCTGATCAGCAGGGCGATCAGTGGCAGCACCAGGAAGGCCAGGGCGAGCAGCGCGGGCAGCAGGAGGGGCAGCGGGGCGCCACCGCGGACGCCCCTGAGGACGCGGCGGCGCCGCGGGCCACCGATGAGGGTGTCCGCGGCGTCGGCCTGGTCCGAGGAGAAGGAGGTCACGGCTTGAGGAACCCGGCCTCGGTCAGGACCTTCTGGCCCTCGGCGGACTGTACGAGCGCGATGAACGCCTTGGCGGTCTCGGTGTTCTTCGAGCTCTTGAGGAGGGTGATCGGGTAGTCGTTGACGGCGCCGGCGGACTCGGGGAACTGCACGCCCTGCACCTTGCTGCCCGCGGCCTTCACATCGGTCCTGTAGACGACCGCGGCGTCGGCCTCCTTGAGCACGACCTTGTTGAGGGCGGCCTTGACGTCCTCCTCGTAGGAGACCGGGGTGAGCTTGAGCCTGCCGGCGTCCAGGGCCTTCTGGGCGGCGGCGCCGCAGGGCACCGTCTTGTCGCACAGCACGACCTTCAGCGAGGACTTGGTGAGGTCCTTCAGGGAGGAGACCTTGTCCGGGTTGCCCGGCAGGGTGGCGATCTCCAGCTGGTTGCGGACGAAGGTCGCGGGCGTGCCGGTCGCGTCGCCCTTGTCCGTGACGATCTTCATCGTCTTGGCGCTGGCGGCGGCGAACACGTCGGCGGGGGCGCCACCGTTGATCTGCGCGGCGAGGGTGTCGCTGCCGCCGAAGCTGAAGGTGACCTTCGTGCCCGGGTGCTCCTTCTCGAACTCCTTGCCCAGCGTCGTGAAGCTCTCCTTCAGCGACGCGGCCGCGAACACGGTCACGTCACCGGACAGCTTCGGCGAGGACGAGGACGAGGCCGACGCGGAGGAGTCCGACTTCGTGGAGTTCGAGTCGGAGTCGGACGACGAGCAGGCACTCAGGGCCAGCAGCGCGGCGGCGCTCACGCCGGTCACCTGCAGCATCCGACGGCTCCGGCGCTCGGAACGGGTCATCACGGGTCCACTCCCTCAAGGTCCTGACGGACTCGACTACGGCCTCACGGCCAGTTCTACGGTCTCTCGACGACCACGTTGGTCGACTTGATCACGGCAACCGCCGGAACACCGGGCTCCAGCTTCAACTCCTCAGCCGACTCCCGGCTGACCATCGCCACCACCCGGAACGGCCCGGCCTGGACCTCCACCTGCGCGGAGACGTCCCCGAGGATCACATCGGGGACGATGCCGGAGAACCGGTTGCGGGCCGAGGAGCCGGTGGACTCCCGCTCCGCCCGGTGCATCTCGCGGGCGTACGCCGCGAGCGCCGGCCCCGGAATGATCCGACGGCCCAGCTCGTCCCGCTCGGCGGTGAGTTTCCCGCCGTCGACAGGACGCCGCACGGTGTCGGGGCTCACGCCGAGCAAGGCGGCGGCATCCCCGATCCGATAGGTGTGCATGTCCCGATGATAGTGCCGCAGATGCAAGGGCAAAGTCTTCTGTCACATCGCATGAGCCGGACCTTCTTTCTGTCGGCATGGCATGTGCGTTTGCACGGGACGATGGTCCGGGTACGGTCCCCCGGGAGGTGGTAGCCAGTGAGTCAGACCCTCGCAGCTGCCCGTACGGGCGCCGGACCGGCGGCGGAACTCGTCCTCACCGGAGACCTGGACCGACCGGCCCGGCTGACGGTGCCCGACCTGCTCGCCTGGCCCCAGCACCGGGCCGAGGTCGCCTTCGAGTGCGCCACCAGCGGCGGCCGGCACCACCGCTTCACCGGCCCGCTCCTGCACGACGTGCTCACGGACGCGGGCCCGCTCTTCGACCCCGCCCGCCGCAAGGACCGACTCCGCTTCCTCGTCGCCGTGCACGGCACGGACGGCCACCACGCCCTGCTGACCTGGGCCGAGACAGACCCCGACTTCGGCCGTGCTCCCGTTCTGCTCGCGGTCACCCTCGACGACACCCCGCTCGACCGTGCGGGCTCCCAGCTCGTCCTGCCCCAGGACCGCTGCGGCGCCCGGTACGTCAGCGGCATCGACGCCATACACGTCGACGGCGGCTACAGCGCGTGGACCGCCCCTGCACCCGGAGGCCGAGGGCCTGTTCGGTGACGGGCGGTGGCCTCCCCGCCGACCTTGGAAATCCCGTTGCCGCAGACGATCCGGCTGGTTAGCTTCGGCCCCATGGCGGACGACGAACCCATGCGCGCGGCACGGCTGCTGGACGCCCAGGCGAAGGCCGAGCGGCTCTTCGTGGAGATCGAGGAGCGCGGGCTCATCACGCCGGGCGAGGGGGAGCGGGCGGTCAGCGACCGCGTCCGGGATCTGGCCGACGAACTGTTCGGCACCACCCGGCACTGGCACAAGCGGATCATCCGCTCCGGCCCCAACACGCTCAAGCCGTACCGGGAGAACCCGCCGGACCGCGTGATCGGCACGGACGACATCGTCTTCGCCGACTTCGGGCCCATCTTCGAGGAGTACGAGGCCGACTTCGGGCGGACCTTCGTCCTCGGCGACGACCCGCTCAAGCACCGCCTCCGCGACGACCTGCCGAAGATCTTCGCGGCAGGCAAGCGGTACTTCGCCGAGCAGGGCGACATCACCGGCAAGCAGCTGTACGCCGAGGTGGAGCGGCTGGCCGCCGAGGCCGGCTGGCAGCTGGGCGGCTGGCACGCCGGGCACCTCGTCGGCGAGTTCCCCCACGAGAAGATCGACGGCGCGGACGTGGAGTCGTACATCGCCCCCGCCAACGACACCCCACTCCGCCGCACCGACAAGGCCGGCCGCACCTGCCACTGGATCCTTGAGATCCATCTCATCGACCCGGAGCGGGAGTTCGGCGGCTTCTACGAGGAACTGCTCACCCTCTGACATCCATAATCGATCTATGGGCTCTGTGGCAGCGTTGTACCGGTACCCGGTGAAGTCCATGCTGGGTGAGGCCGTGATCGCCGTGGCCGTCACGGAACGCGGAGTCTCCGGCGACCGGGTCTACGCCGTACTCGACGAGGCGGGCGCGGTGGGCAGCGCCAAACACCCGCGCAAATGGGGGGAGCTGCTGCGCTGCCGGAGTCGTCTGGACGACTCCGGCGTGGTGCGTGTCGTCCTGCCGGACGGGGCCACTTTCTCGGTGGAGGACCCCGACCTGGACATGCAGCTGTCCGAGCTGCTGGGCCGCCAGGTGTGCGTCACGGCCGCCGTACCGGAACACAGCAGGCTGGAGCGGGCCGTGCCCGACTACGAAGGCGGTGTTCCGGATGCCGTGAGGGTGACCGCTTCCGTCGACGCGACAGGGGCGAGCATCACGACGGGCAGCGTCGCCCCCGGGACGTTCTTCGACTTCGGCCGGGTCCATCTCGTCACCACGGCCTCCCTCGACCGGATGCGAGCCGTGTATCCCGCCGGGGACTTCGACGCCCGTCGCTTCCGGCCGAACCTGGTCGTGGACACCGATGAAGTGCCGGGCTTCCCCGAGGACGCCTGGCCGGGATCGCGTCTGCGCGTGGGCGAGGCGCTGTTCCGGGTCGTGGTCCCCACGCCTCGCTGCGTGGTACCCACGCTCGGGCACGACGAACTGCCGCCGGATCCCGGCATCATGCGTGCGGTCGCCCGGGATCACCGTGTTCCGGTGTTCGACCTGGGCCGGCTCTCGTGCCTCGGTGTCTACCTCGACGTACTCGAAGCCGGGACGGTCCGGGTGGGCGACCTGATCACCTTGCAGGAGGCTGCCTGACCACGGGCGATGGGCGGCATCCCTCGCTCAGATGTCCCGGAAGATCTCGATCTGCGCCCCCACCGAGTTCAACCGCTCCGCCAGATCCTCGTAACCCCGGTTGATGACGTACACGTTCCGCAGCACGGACGTGCCGTCGGCCGCCATCATCGCCAGCAGGACGACGACGGCGGGTCGCAGGGCGGGCGGGCACATCATCTCGGCCGCGCGCCAGCGGGTCGGGCCCTCCACCAGCACCCGGTGCGGGTCGAGGAGTTGGAGGCGGCCGCCGAGGCGGTTCAGGTCCGTCAGGTAGATCGCGCGGTTGTCGTAGACCCAGTCGTGGATCAGTGTCTTGCCCTGCGCCACGGCGGCGATGGCCGCGAAGAACGGGACGTTGTCGATGTTCAGACCGGGGAACGGCATCGGGTGGATCTTGTCGATCGGCGCCTCCAGCTTGGAGGGCCGCACGGTGAGGTCCACCAGCCGGGTGCGGCCGTTGTCCGCGAAGTACTCGGGCGTGCGGTCGTGGTCGAGCCCCATCTCCTCCAGGACCGCCAGCTCGATCTCCAGGAACTCGATGGGCACGCGACGCACTGTCAGCTCCGACTCCGTCACCACCGCCGCCGCCAGCAGGCTCATCGCCTCGACCGGGTCCTCGGAGGGGGAGTAGTCGACGTCGACGTCGATCTGCGGCACGCCGTGCACGGTGAGGGTCGTCGTACCGATGCCCTCGACCTTGACGCCGAGCGCCTCCAGGAAGAAGCACAGGTCCTGGACCATGTAGTTGGAGGACGCGTTGCGGATGACGCTGACGCCGTCGTGGCGGGCGGCGGCCAGCAGCGCGTTCTCGGTGACGGTGTCCCCGCGCTCGGTCAGCACGATCGGCCGGTCGGGCCGCACCGTCCGGTCCACCAGGGCGTGGTACTGCCCCTCGGTGGCGGTGATGTCGAGCCCGAACCGGCGCAGCGCGATCATGTGCGGCTCGATGGTCCGCGTGCCGAGGTCGCAACCGCCCGCGTACGGCAGCTTGAAGTTGTCCATACGGTGCAGCAGCGGGCCGAAGAACATGATGATGGACCGCGTCCGTACGGCCGCGTCGGCGTCGATCGCCGCCATGTCCAGCTCGGCGGGCGGCACGATCTCCAGGTCCACACCGTCGTTGATCCAGCGCGTGCGCACACCGATGGAGCCGAGCACCTCCAGGAGCCGGTAGACCTCCTCGATCCGCGCCACCCGGCGTAGCACCGTGCGGCCCTTGTTGAGCAGGGAGGCGCAGAGCAGCGCGACACATGCGTTCTTGCTCGTCTTGACGTCGATGGCGCCGGACAGCCGACGGCCGCCCACCACCCGCAGATGCATCGGGCCCGCATAGCCCAACGAGACGATTTCGCTCTCCAGAGCTTCACCAATTCGGGCGATCATCTCAAGGCTGATGTTCTGGTTGCCGCGCTCAATGCGGTTGACGGCACTCTGGCTGGTGCCGAGCGCCTCCGCGAGCTGGGCCTGTGTCCAGCCCCGATGTTGCCGGGCGTCACGGATGAGCTTGCCGATGCGTACGAGGTAGTCGTCTGCCATGGGGTTGAGGCTATCTCAGATATGAGATGAGGCGAGCGAAGGGGGTCCATTCGGGTGACGGGCCGTCAACGTCGCCTCATGGAAGGTCGGTGGGCAGGTGCCTCCCTTCACGCCGGACGGACTTCCCCGTGGCCGAGCGGGTACCCAGACTCGGCGCAGTGATGGGCGCCCGCGCCGTATGTCCTGTTTCGCCGGATAATCGCCTGGCAGGGTCCAGTCGTGTGGGGCGTCGCAAACGGAGGCCGGGCATGACCATCCCGTCCCCGTGTACTAGAGTTATCTCGACATCGAGATATCTGCCGAGGCGCACCGCAGTCGCACACCTCACCGGTCCGGCAGTAAGGCTTGCCTAACTTAGCCTTACCTTAGCGGATCGGCCGAGACGGCGTGGCGGCAGGATTGCGGTGAGGTACGCGCACATCAATGAAGGAGACTGTCGTGTCGGCGAACAGCTTCGACGCCCGCAGCACGCTGCAGGTGGGCGACGAGTCGTACGAGATCTTCCGGCTGGACAAGGTGGAGGGCTCGGCCCGACTGCCGTACAGCCTCAAGGTCCTGCTGGAGAACCTGCTCCGCACGGAGGACGGCGCGAACATCACCGCCGACCACATCCGCGCCCTCGGCGGCTGGGACTCCCAGGCGCAGCCCAGCCAGGAGATCCAGTTCACGCCCGCCCGCGTGATCATGCAGGACTTCACCGGCGTGCCCTGTGTCGTCGACCTCGCCACCATGCGTGAGGCCGTCAAGGAGCTCGGCGGCGACCCGGCGAAGATCAACCCGCTGGCCCCGGCCGAGCTGGTCATCGACCACTCCGTCATCGCCGACAAGTTCGGCACGAACGACGCCTTCAAGCAGAACGTCGAGCTGGAGTACGGCCGCAACAAGGAGCGCTACCAGTTCCTGCGCTGGGGCCAGACCGCCTTCGACGAGTTCAAGGTCGTCCCGCCCGGCACCGGCATCGTCCACCAGGTGAACATCGAGCACCTGGCGCGTACGGTCATGGTCCGTAACGGCCAGGCGTACCCCGACACCCTCGTCGGCACCGACTCGCACACCACGATGGTCAACGGCCTCGGTGTGCTGGGCTGGGGCGTCGGCGGCATCGAGGCCGAGGCCGCGATGCTCGGCCAGCCGGTCTCGATGCTCATCCCGCGCGTCGTCGGCTTCAAGCTGACCGGTGAGCTCACCCCGGGCACCACCGCCACCGACCTCGTGCTCACGATCACCGAGATGCTCCGCAAGCACGGCGTCGTCGGCAAGTTCGTCGAGTTCTACGGCGAGGGCGTGGCCGCCACCTCCCTCGCCAACCGCGCCACCATCGGCAACATGTCGCCGGAGTTCGGCTCCACCGCCGCGATCTTCCCGATCGACGACGAGACCCTCAACTACCTGCGCCTGACCGGCCGCTCCGACCAGCAGGTCGCGCTCGTCGAGGCGTACGCCAAGGAGCAGGGCCTCTGGCTGGACCCGAAGGCCGAGCCGGACTTCTCCGAGAAGCTGGAGCTCGACCTGTCGACGGTCGTGCCCTCCATCGCCGGCCCGAAGCGTCCGCAGGACCGCATCGTCCTCGCGAACGCCGCCGAGCAGTTCAAGTCGGACGTACGCAACTACGTCGACGTCGTGGACGAGGCGGGCCAGGAGTCCTTCCCGGCCTCCGACGCCCCGGCCGTCGCCCCGAACGGCGCCCCGTCCAACCCGGTCACCGTGACCGCCCCCGACGGCTCGACCTACGAGATCGACCACGGTGCGGTGACGGTCGCGGCCATCACCTCCTGCACCAACACCTCGAACCCGTACGTCATGGTCGCCGCCGCCCTGGTGGCCAAGAAGGCGGTCGAGAAGGGCCTGACCCGCAAGCCGTGGGTCAAGACCACCCTCGCCCCGGGTTCCAAGGTCGTCACCGACTACTTCGACAAGGCGGGCCTGACCCCGTACCTCGACAAGGTCGGCTTCAACCTGGTCGGCTACGGCTGCACCACCTGCATCGGCAACTCCGGCCCGCTGCCGGAGGAGGTCTCCAAGGCCGTCAACGACCACGACCTCGCGGTCACCTCGGTCCTCTCCGGCAACCGGAACTTCGAGGGCCGTATCAACCCCGACGTCAAGATGAACTACCTGGCCTCCCCGCCGCTGGTCGTCGCGTACGCCCTCGCGGGCTCCATGAAGGTGGACATCACCCGTGACGCCCTGGGCACCGACCAGGACGGCAACCCGGTCTTCCTGAAGGACATCTGGCCCTCCGAGGCCGAGGTCAACGACGTCGTGGCCAACGCCATCGGCGAGGACATGTTCAACAAGTCCTACCAGGACGTCTTCGCGGGCGACGCCCAGTGGCAGGCGCTGCCGATCCCGACCGGCAACACCTTCGAGTGGGACCCCGAGTCGACCTACGTCCGCAAGCCCCCGTACTTCGAGGGCATGACGATGGAGACCACCCCGGTCTCCGACATCACCGGCGCCCGCGTGCTCGCCAAGCTGGGCGACTCGGTCACCACCGACCACATCTCCCCGGCCGGTGCGATCAAGGCCGACACCCCGGCCGGCAAGTACCTCACGGAGCACGGCGTCGAGCGCCGCGACTTCAACAGCTACGGCTCCCGCCGCGGCAACCACGAGGTCATGATCCGCGGCACGTTCGCCAACATCCGCCTGCGCAACCAGATCGCGCCGGGCACCGAGGGCGGCTACACCCGCGACTTCACCCAGCCCGACGCCCCGGTGTCGTTCATCTACGACGCCTCGCGCAACTACATCGAGCAGGGCATCCCGCTGGTCATCCTGGCCGGCAAGGAGTACGGCTCCGGCTCGTCCCGCGACTGGGCCGCCAAGGGCACCGCGCTCCTCGGCGTCAAGGCCGTCATCGCCGAGTCGTACGAGCGCATCCACCGCTCGAACCTCATCGGCATGGGCGTCCTGCCGCTCCAGTTCCCGGAGGGCGCCAACGCCGAGTCCCTCGGCCTGACGGGCGAGGAGACCTTCTCCTTCACCGGCGTCGAGGAGCTCAACAACGGCACCACGCCGCGCACGGTCAAGGTCACCACCGACACGGGCGTCGAGTTCGACGCGGTCGTCCGCATCGACACCCCCGGTGAGGCCGACTACTACCGCAACGGCGGCATCATGCAGTACGTGCTGCGCAGCCTGATCCGCAAGTAAGCGGCGCAGCAAGGCAGTTGAGGGCCGCATCCCCGGTATGCCGAGGATGCGGCCCTCGCCGCGTCCATGCCGGGAAACCCAGGTCATCACCCACCCTCAGGTGGAACACAGGGTTCCCTCAGCGGACCGGGACAGTATCGAGACATGTCAGGCACCTCCGCGTCCCGAACCGGCCGGGTCCGCGTCCTCATCGCCGACGACGACGGGATGCTGCCCGACCCGGACGGCATCCAGGTACTGCGCCGGCTCCGGTACGAGAACCCGAAGCTCCCCGTCGTCATGCTCACCGCCCGCGACGCCCTGGAGCACCGCATCGACGGCCTCCACAACGGCGCCGACGACTACGTCACCAAGCCCTTCTCCCTGGGGGAGGTCGTGCTCCGGCTGCACGGCCTGCTGCGCCGGGCCGGCACCGAGGGCTCCCGGGCCGACGACTCCGTACGCGTCCTCGGCGACCTCGTGCCGAGCGAGGAGACCCCTGAGGCGCACCGCGCGGGGCGGCCGATCCGGCTCACGGCCAGGGAGTTCGACCTGCTCCGCCTCCTCCTCAACCACCCGCGCCGGGTGCTCGGCAAGGGTCGTGCGCCGGTGATCCACACCGTGCGGGGGATGGGGTACACCTTCAGGTCCACGGAGGACGGCAGATGACCGCCCGCCCGCTCGTCCGCTCCCTGCGCGCCCGCCTGCTGCTCTTCGTCGGCGCGACGCTCGTCGTCGTGTGCGCGGCGATGACGTTCACCACCGCCGTGGTCCAACGGTCCTCCCTCATGGGCGAGTTGGACGGCCGCGTCGCCAACGCGGCCGAGCGCAGCCTGGGCGAGGCCGCTCTGCACCCGGACGACAAGGCCAACCTCTCCTTCCTCACCGAGAACGGCCACCCCGTCGGCATGCTCGCCGCCCGGCTCGACGACCACGGCAGGGTCCTCTCCGCCGCGATCGTCAGCCAGGACGCCCCGCCGCTGAACCTGAGCACCACCCAGCGCACCGCCCTGAAGGGCACCCCGACCGACGGCTCCCGACACACCGTCACCGTGCCCGGCCTCGGCACCTACCGGATGGCAGGGCTCGACTCGGACGGGCTCCGCGTCCTCGCCGGGCTCCCCATGGACGACGTACGGAACATGATCGACGGTCTGGTCGAGGCCGAGGCGGTCGTCGCGGCCGTCGCCCTGGCCGCCGCGGGCATCGTCTGCGCCCTGGTCATACGTCGCCAGCTGCGCCCCCTCGGCCGGGTCGCCGCCACCGCGGTCGAGGTCTCCCGGGCCCCGCTCGGCCGCGGCGACGTCACCGGCCTCACCCGTGTCCCCGCGCGGGACACCGACCCCGCCGGCGAGATCGGCCAGGTCGGCGCCGCCCTCAACCGGATGATCGACCACGTAGAGTCCTCCCTCGCCGAACGCCGACGCAGCGAGGAGCGCATGCGGCGCTTCCTGGCCGACGCGAGCCACGAACTGCGCACCCCCCTCGCGTCCATCGCGGGCTACGCGGAACTGATGAACCGCGGCACGGACCGCGTCGAGCCGGCGCTGGCCTGGCGCCGCGTCTCGGCGGAGTCGGCCCGGATGACAGGCCTGGTGGAGGACCTGCTCCTGCTGGCCCGCCTCGACGAGGGCCGGCCGCTCCAGTCCGCCGAGGTCGACCTCGCGGCCGTGGCCTCTGAGGCCCTCTGGGACGCACGGGTGGCAGGCAGTGGCCACGACTGGCAACTCGCCCTGACCCTCGCCGAGACCCCGGCCCTGGTCACCGGCGACGAGGCCCGCCTCCACCAGGTGGTGGCCAACCTGCTGGCCAACGCGCGTGTGCACACGCCCGCGGGCACGACGGTGGTCGCGGAGGTGGAGGCAACCCCGCAGCGGTGTGTCATCCGGGTGCGGGACAACGGGCCCGGCATCCCACCGGACCTGCTCCCGAAGGTCTTCGAACGCTTCACCCGCGCCGACCGGTCCCGCTCACGGGCGCCGGGGACCGCGGGCGGGTCGGGGCTGGGGCTGGCCGTCGCGGCGGCGATCGTCGGGGCGCACGGCGGGCGCATCGAGGTGCAAAGCCGCCCCGGGCGCACGGAGTTCACCGTCGACCTGCCGACCACGGATGCGGCGGACGCGGGCATGCTGCTCGCCTCAACCCGCCAATGAAAGGCGGTACTTGAGCCAACCGAAGGACAACGAGGTTGCCCCGGGTAGAGGTTGGGAATGCGAACGTAGTGGGCTGCTCGGCGTGGGCTGCGCCGCTCGCATTGGCGTACGGCATATGGACCGGATCGGGTATGGCTGCGGAGATGCGGCTCCTCTACGCTGAGTATGCAGTAGCCGTATGTAGTCGTTCGGGTGCCGCGTGTGGTTCCTGGCCCTGACGTTTGGGGGTACTTGCCTGCGGTGGTGCACAACCGTCCACTAACATGGACGGGCACTGCTCAGGCGCATCGGGGGAGCAGGAGGGCTGAGGTGGTGCATAAGGGGCAACCCTTGTGGCGCAGGAGCAGCATGTGTGGCAATGAGAGCGAGTGCGTGGAGGTCGCCGTGGGGGAGGACCGAGTGCTCGCACGTGACTCCAAAAGGCCCGGGCGCTCGCATCTGCGCTTCACCGCCGTTGCTTGGACGGATTTCGTCCGCGCGGTGATGCAGGGGGAGTTAGAGGGCCCGTGACGTCATTGATCAGCCATCGGCAGTAGGTAGGGGGCCTCTATGGGTGCCGGGGCATCAGCGGTGCAGCATTCGGGGAAGAGGACACGGAAACGGTCCGCGGTCGTGGGCGGGGCCGTCACTTACGCGCTCAGCGCCGGCGCGGCGGCGACCATGGCCGCTGCCCTCGCGTCACTCCTCGTCGACAACGTGCTCGCCAAACGGATTCTGTGGGTGGTCGTGGCACTGTCCGTGGCCGTCGGCACAGGAGTGTGGCGGGCGGGGTACACGACTATGTCGTCCCCACCTGATCCGGATCGCCCGCCTGAGGATTCTCGGACTGCGCGGAGGCCTGAGGGCGCGTCAGGACCTTCTTCCTCACCCGCCACCCCACCAGGCCGCTGACGCCTGACGAGCCGAGCAGTGTGCAGACGACGGTGGCTATCGGATGCCAGGGAAACTTGAGGTGAGCGGCCGCTCGGAGGGCGACCACCAGCGCCACGACCAGCACGATCAAGGCGATCAGCCCCAGGCCGCCGACGGCGAGCACCAACTTCAGCTTCATCGAGCCCCGGGCCTGCTCTATGGCTATGAGGTTCTGCGACTTCTTCTCGTCCTGGATGGCCTGCGCTTTCAGTTCCTCGTCGGACAGCCCGGCCGCTTCGGTACCGGGTCCTTCGCTGCGGGCCCACGGCTGTTGCAGGCCCTGCCATATCGACCTGAAGACCACGTCGGTCCTCCCCCTGGCTCCACCACCAGCCGTCGGTGCCGCAGAACTAGCGGCCACCGAGGTCTTGCTTGATGTGATCGATCAGGTCGAGAGACTCGGTGGCGCCGAGTGCCAGATCCGTGATCGTTTGAAAGCACTCCTGGTAACGGGCCAGCAGTTCCAGGTCTTCGCCACCGGTCATGCTGCCTGCGGCGTGCTCCAAATACAGCAGGTCGTCGTCGTCGGAGAAGCCCAATAGGACGAAGCTGCCGAGGGTGCTGTAGTGCGCTCCGGCCTTGAAGGGCAGTACCCGGATCGTGACGTTGTCGCGCGCGCTGAAGTCGAGCAGCTGCTGGAGCTGCCCGGCGAGCACCTCCACCCCTCCGATCTGTCGCCGTAGCGCAGCCTCATCCAGGACAAAGGTGGTGACGGGGCCGCCGGCGGAGGCGTCGAACATCCTCTCCTGCCGCTCCATCCTCAGATCCACGACCCGGCCCGCCCGTTCGGGACTCAGGCCGCGGGGGGCGAGGAGTGCCTCCGCGTAACCACGTGTCTGGAGGTGGCCGGGAACGACGATGGGGTGATAGGTGTGCAGAGACGTAGCGGCACTCTCATATCCCAGGTACTGGGCGAACTGGGGCGTGGCGACGTCGTGGTACTTGGACCACCAGCTGGGCCCCTTGCTTCCCCGGGCCGCGTCCTCGAGTTCGCGCCGGGTGGCGTCGTCGGTGATGTCGTACAACCCCATGAGGGCCCTCAGATCGCTGACGGAGACACTGACCGTGCCTGTCTCCACCCGGATGAGTTTCGACTGGGACCACTCCACCCGCTCAGCGGCCTCACGCTGGCTCATCCGGGCGCGCTCACGCGCCTGCCGCAGGGCAAGGCGTAGCTTTCGCCGGTTGAGGCTGGGGTCCACGGGGGGTGTCATCGCCGCTCCTTAGACGGTGCACGTACCCTGAACCTGAGCGGCCATGCACAGAAAGTTCCTAGCTCTTAGACCCAACCATTATGCATCGGCCAAAGAGAATAGAGCTGATAGGCATTGGCATGATCGCGCCATGGTGGTCATGAGGCGTGGACGACCCGACGAACCCACCGTGATCAGCGCTCCTGTCACCCTTCCCGTTGTTGAAACAACGCAGGACCGGTCGTACTTTCTCCGAAGTTGCATGACGGGCTTCCGAGTTGTGGAAGCAGGGAGCGCGGTCGGCGCGCGAAATTCATAACGGCGCACGGAAAGGCGCCGGGGCGCGCGAAAGAAGTGGCCTGTGTTCCTCAAGTTCCTTCAGAACCTGCCCGACTGATCGCGTGTCGTTCCGCTGTGGCCCCCGACGGGCCACTGCGCCAGTCGTTTACAAGTGAGCCAAGCGGCGCTACTTTCCACCTGGCGGGGT
This sequence comes from Streptomyces sp. NPDC001157, assembly GCF_053598255.1. NCBI lineage: Bacteria > Bacillati > Actinomycetota > Actinomycetes > Kitasatosporales > Streptomycetaceae > Streptomyces > Streptomyces sp. NPDC001157. The sequence continues at coordinate 115,938 of NZ_JBSFJW010000009.1, read as the reverse complement.
GGGAGCGCTCCCATGTGACGACGGACCGGAACCCGCCGCCCCTGAGTCGCCCCCACCCCGTTCATACCCGCACCCCCGCATCCACCGGCTGTACCTGTGTACCCGAAGGGTCGAATGTCATGATCCTGACAAAAACCGCCGCGCATCGACCGACGCGCCGATTAACGACCAGGGCTCTCCTCTTCGTCCTCGTCTCGCTCCTTGCCACCATCCCCGCCTTCGCCCTCGTCGTCACGGCAGGCGGCAAGGCGGAAGCCCACGGCACCCCCATGAAACCCGGCAGCCGCACCTTCCTCTGCTGGCAGGACGGCCTCACCAGCACCGGTGAGATCAAACCGATCAACCCGGCCTGCAAGGCGGCCCAACAGGTCAGTGGCACCACGCCGTTCTACAACTGGTTCTCCGTGCTGCGCTCCGACGGCGCCGGCCGCACCCGCGGCTTCGTCCCGGACGGTCAGCTGTGCAGCGGCGGCAACCCCAACTTCACCGGGTTCAACCTCCCCCGCAACGACTGGCCGCTCACCCATCTCACCTCGGGCGCGACCGTCGACTTCTCGTACAACGCCTGGGCGGCGCACCCGGGTTGGTTCTACGTCTACATCACCAAGGACGGCTTCGACCCGACCAAACCCCTCACCTGGGACGACATCGAGGACAGGCCCTTCCTCTCCGTCGACCACCCGCCCCTGAACGGCACCCCGGGCACGGTCGAGGCCAACTACTCCTGGACCGGGCAGCTCCCCGCCAACAAGTCCGGGCGCCACATCATCTACATGGTCTGGCAGCGCTCGGACAGCGCGGAGACCTTCTACTCCTGCTCCGACGTCGTCTTCGACGGCGGCCACGGCGAGGTCACGGGCATCCACGACCCGGGCAACCCGACCGACCCCGTACCGGGCAAGTGCGAGGCCGCCCGCAGGACCACCAACAGCTGGAGCGGCGGCTACCAGTCCGAGGTGACCGTCACCAACACCGGCGACGTGCCGATGCTGGGCTGGATGGTCGACTGGACGCTGCCGAGCGGCCAGAAGGTCGACAGTCTGTGGAACGGCAACGCGACCTACAGCGGGCGGGACGTGATGGTCCACAACGCCGACTGGAACGGTTCGCTGGATCCGGGGAAGAGCACGACCTTCGGATACGTCGTCGCGGGCGACGGCGGTGACACGGCGACGAGCCTGCCCTGCCGGGTCGGCTGAAACGCCGCTCAGGGCGGACCCGGTGGTGATGGGTCGTTCCACCGGGTCCGCGAGCCGGTGCAGGCCGGGGGAGTACCTGCCCGGGTGGTGCTGGCTTGTGGCGACACCGAGTGCGACGACAACGTTGTCGCATGGCCTGCACCAAACCCTACCGCCTCAACCGAATGCCCTGTCAAACCAGTTGACGCGGGCAGCCCCCAACGCTGCTGCTCAGGCGAGCAGTTCGAGCTCCGACACCACCGCCTCGCCGTCGAGGACCAGCCGGTACTTCCCGTATGTTCCCGGGGACCCCACCGTGAACGCGCGTGTCTGCCGGTCCCAGGTGAAGGACTCGCCGGACCGCTTGTCCAGGGTCCGCCAGGTGGTGCCGTCGTCGTCCGAGCCCTGGAGCGTCCAGCCGGTTGGCGCCGACGCGCGGTCGGACGACGAAGTCACCGTGTACTGAAGGCCCTTGACCGGCCCGGAGACCGGCAGGTCCACGGAGGTCACCGTCGCGTCCGTGGCCGAGGTGTTGTCGAACAGCGGCCCGGCACCCTTCAGCACGTCCGCCCGCGGCGTCGGCACCTTGTCGTCCTGGGTGATCGACACGGGAGCCGCGTTCCTGCCGGTGCCCCAGGAGGAGGGCTTCGAGCTCATGTCGAACTCCAGGACCCCGCCCTGCGCGAGCAGCGCGTGCGGAAGTGAAGTCGACGTCCAGGTACGGCCGTTGACCCGCAGCCCGTGCACGTACACGTTCCTCGTGCTGTTCCTCGGTGCCTTGACGACCAGGTCCTCGCCGTTCTCCAGGTGCACCGTCGCCTTCTTGAACAGCGGTGATCCGATGGCGTACTCGCCGCTGCCCATCACCAGCGGGTAGAACCCGAGCGCGGAGAAGAGGTACCAGGCCGACTGCTCGCCGTTGTCCTCGTCGCCGTGGTAGCCCTGCCCGATCTCGCTGCCGGTGTAGAGGCGGGAGAGCACCTCGCGGACGTTCTTCTGCGCCTTGTAGGGCTGCCCGGCGGCGTCGTACATGTAGATCACGTGGTGCGCGACCTGGTTGGAGTGCCCGTACATGCCCAGCCGGACGTCCCGCGCCTCCGTCATCTCGTGGATGACGCCGCCGTACGAGCCGACGAAGTCCGGGGAAGCCGTCTCGGGGGTGGCGAAGTACTCGTCGAGCTTGTCCGCGAGGCCGCCGCGGCCGCCGTAGAGGTTGGCGAGGCCCCGGCTGTCCTGCGGGGCGGTGAAGGCGTAGCCCCAGCCGTTGGTCTCCGTGTAGTCGTAGCCCCAGACGCGGGGGTCGTACTTGGCGGAGTCCACGCGCCAGTCGCCCTTGTCGTCCTTGCCCTGGAAGAAGCCGGCCTTGGAGTCGAACAGATCCACATAGTCCTGCGCGCGGTTGAGGAAGTACTCCGACTCCTCCCTGTAGTGCTTCTCGCCCGTCTTCTTGTAGAGCGCTTGACCCATCCGTGCGATGCCGTAGTCGTTGACGTAGCCCTCCATCGCCCACGACAGGCCCTCGTGCGTGTCGGTGCTCGTGTAGCCGAGGAAGGGCGAGGTGTCCATTCCCTTGCGGCCCACACCCGCCTCAGGGGGCACGACCGTCGCGTTCTTCAGGGCCGCGTCGTACGCCGCCTTCGCGTCGAAGCGGACGCCCTTGACGTACGCGTCCGCGAACGCCACGTCCGAGGAGGTGCCCGTCATCAGGTCCGCGTAGCCGGGGGAGGACCAGCGTGAGGTCCAGCCGCCGTCCTTGTACTGCTGGACGAAACCGTCGACCATCTCGCCCGCCTGAGAAGGCGTCAGGAAGGAGTACGCGGGCCAGGTCGTCCGATAGGTGTCCCAGAAGCCGTTGTTGACGTACACCTTGCCGTCCACGATCTTCGCGCCGGTGTGCGTCGGGGTGTCCTGGCTGGGCATCGGCGAGAACGGGGAGGCGTACTGGTACGTCGAACCGACCTTCTCGAAGCCGGAGTTGGGGTACAGGTAGAGCCGGTACATGGACGAGTACAGCGTGGTCAGCTGGTCCGGCGTCGCGCCCTCGACCTCCACCTTCCCGAGCAGGCGGTCCCAGATCCGCTGGGCGCGGTTCTTCACCATGTCGAAGGACGTGCCGTCCGGGATCTCCTGGCGGAGGTTGTCCTTGGCCTGGTCGACGCTGATGAGCGAGGTGGCCAGCCGCAGGGTGACCGCGTGGTCGTCGCCGGCGTCGAAGCGCAGATAGCCCTTGACCCCGCTCGACGACCCGTCCGTCACCTTCCTGTCGAAGACGCCGTACACGAACAGCCGGGTCGCGCCCGTCGACAGCCCGGACTTCACGTCCGAGTAGCCGGTGACGATCCCTTTGTCCTTGTCGAGCGTGAGCCCCGCCTGCTCCGTCACGTTGTCGAAGACCACGCTCGCGTCGTCGCCGGGGTAGGTGAACCGGAGCGCCGCCGCATGATCGGTCGGGGCCATCTCGGCCTTCAGACCGTTCTCGAACCGCACCCCGTAGTAGTACGGCCGCGCGGTCTCGTTCTCGTGCCGGAAGGCCAGCCCCCGGGCCTGGCGGCCGGTGTCCGGAGTGCCGGGGGCGGCCGACGGCATCACCTGGAAGGTCTGCCGGTCGCCCATCCACGGGCTCGGCTCGTGACTGGCGCTGAACGCCTGGATCGTCGGCAGGTTGTCGTCGTTGTTCGCACGTGCATAGTCGTACAGCCAGCTCAGCGAGGACGCGTTGGTCACCGGCGTCCAGAAGTTGAAGCCGTGCGGCACGGCGGTCGCGGGGAAGTCGTTGCCGCGTGAGAAGCCGCCGCTGGAGTTGGTGCCGCGGGTGGTGAGCGCGTAGTCGGACAGATGGGCCTTCGGCTGCTCGGGCGCCACCTGCTGGAGCGCGATGTCGTCCAGCCAGCCACGGAACTTCGCCGGGCCCCTGGGGGAGTCGTACGCCACCAGGATCCGGTCGACCGTCCTGCCGGCCGCGACCGATCCGATCCGCGAGGCCACGTTGTTCCACTGGTTGACGTAGAGGGCCTTCGAGGCGCCCTGGCCCTGCGGTGACAGCGTGAAGCCGTGCTGGTCCGTCGCGCCGAGATCGCTCAGATAGGTGCCGTCCGTGAAGGCGAGATCCACCGACACGTTCGTGGCGTCGTAGTCGCGGTCCCCGTCCGCCATCGACGGGAAGATCCGGTACGACAGCCGGGTGCCTGGGCCGACGGCCACGTTCACGTCGAAGACCTTGTTGTACGAGTACGCCCGCCCGTCGGCGGTGTGCCGTCCGGCGTAACGCAGGGCCCTCTTTCCGGTGAACCCTGCGCCCGCCTTGGCGGTGGGCGATCCGCTCGGACCGCGGTCCACCAGCGAGAGCATGTCCTGCGGGACGGGGCCGCCGCTGCCGCCCGTGGAGAACTGCACGTCGGCCAGCTGCAGGATGTCGTCCGCGCCGTTGTTCTTCGTGATGTCGAGCCGGAAGTGCTGGTACTCGGCCGGCTCGGCGAGGTCGTACGACCTCGTCTGGAAGCGCTCGGCGAAGGACTCGCCGGAGCGGCTGTCGACCGTCTTCCAGTCCTTGCCGTCCGTGGAGCCCTGCAGGGTCCAGTCCCTCGGATCGCGCTCGGCGAAGTCATTGGCCGAGGTGAGCGCGTAGGTCACCAGCTTGATCGGCTTGTCCAGGTCGAACTCCACCCAGCCGGTGGGATCGAAGGTCAGCCACTTGGTGCCGGACTCACCGTCGACGAGGTTCTCCTTCACCTCGCCGCCGCCCGCGTTCTCGGCACTGGCGCGCACGTCCGTGACATGGTCGGTGACATTGCCCGGGATGCCGGTGCTGTAGCCGCCGTCGACACCGGAGGCCCGCTTGCTGCCGTCCGCCGCGGTGTCGACGGTGTTGAGCCAGTCGGGCGCCGGGTCGCCCGCCTCGAAGGAGGAGGCGAACTCCCGGTCGGCCTTGGACGGCGCGTCGGGCAGGGCGACCGCCGCCCCCTGCGAGCCGACCGCCATGACAAAGGCGGCCGTGAGCACGACCGCCGGACCCCATCTGTGCCGAGCTCTGTGCCGCATACGCCGACACCCTCCCTGCGCTCCCTGCGCTTGTGGACAACGTTGTCAACTGTGACGCGCAGAGACCAGTAGTGGGTCAAGTGCTCAGTGATGTCAAGGGTGTTGACTGTGGCATTCGGGGCGTATGTCGCGGATTTTTCCGGCAAGGTGGCCACAGGCGGCTCATATTTCCTGGAGGTCTCAACTCGGATAAGACCATTGGCCAACCTTGCATTCGATCTTGCTCCGTTGGCGGGAAGTGGACTATACCTGTCGGCGATTCACCTGATCCGTTCTTCACCATCCGCACTTCCTGCACGACCCTGCTGACCTGACCGCGGTGCCGGGGAGGATCCGGTTCACCGCCTGAGTCCTGGAGAAGGCGAGGACTTGAGCATGGGATCCACTTCCGCCGAGAACACCGGCAACGCGGGTGTCGGCCGCCGCGATCTGATCAAGCGGTCTGCCGCGCTCGGACTGATCTCCGTACCCACGATGAGTTTCCTGTCGGCCTGCGCCAGCAGTGGCGGCGGCGACAATGGGAACAAGGCCAAGGCGGGCAAGAAGACCGCCAAGAACCCGCTGGGCGTGAACGACACCGCGGGTATGGAGTTCGTCCTGTTCGACGGCGGTTTCGGCAAGGAGTACGCCCAGGACGCCGTGAAGATCTACGAGAAGAACTTCCCCAAGGTGAAGGTGAAGTTCTCCGCCACCCAGAAGATCCAGTCCACACTCCAGCCCCGCTTCAACCAGGGCACCCCGCCGGACCTCATCGACAACTCCGGCGCCGAGCAGATGGACATGGGCGTCCTGGTCGGCAAGAAGCAGCTCGCCGACCTCACCCCGCTCCTCGACGCCCCGTCCTACGACGACCCGAACAAGAAGGTCCGCGACACGCTGCGCCCCGGCATCGTGGAGATGGGCCAGTTCGACGGCAACCCCGTCTGGATCATGTACTACGCCTACACGGTGTACGGCGTCTGGTACTCGCAGAAGGCGCTGGACTCGCTCGACGCCCAGTACCCGAAGACCTGGGACGAGATGCTCGCCGTGTGCGAGAAGGCCAAGAAGAAGGGCATGGCGGGCTGGACGTACGCGGGCAAGTACCCGTACTACATCCCGTTCTCGCTCTACCCGATGATCGGCAAGGTCGGCGGCCGCGAGGTCCTCGACGCCATCGACAACCTGGAGCCGAACGCCTGGAAGCACCCCGCCGTGAAGGCGTGTTTCGACGCCTACTACGAGCTCTACAAGAAGGGCTACATCCTCAAGGGCACCCCCGGCCTCGACCACATCCAGTCGCAGACGGCGTGGGCCAAGGGCAAGGCGCTGTTCATCCCGAACGGCTCCTGGGTGGAGAACGAGTCGGCGAACGTCATCCCGGCCGACTTCAACCTCGCGGTCTCCGCGCCCACCGGCATCGACAGCTCCGACAAGATGCCCTTCGGCACCATCTGGGCCTCCGGCGGCGAGCCCTTCATCGTCCCGGCCAAGGCGGCGAACCCCGAGGGCGGGATGGAGCAGCTGCGCATCATGCTCAGCGAGGCCTCCTCGAAGAACTTCACCACCAAGGTCAAGTCGCTGACCGCGTTCAACGGCGGCACCACCGGGATCTCCCTGACCCCGGGCCTGAAGTCCGGTGTCGCGGCGCTGAAGCTGGCCGGGGACAACGTCCTGAATCCGCGCCTCCAGGACTGGTACGTCCAGTTGCAGAAGGAGCAGATTGGTGTGGCGGGCCTCGGCGAGATGATGGCCGGCCGTCTCACCCCGGCCGAAGCCATCAAGAAGATCCAGGGCTTCGCCGACGCGGCCGCCAAGGACACGTCGATCAAGCACTACAAGCACCAGTGAGGGTCCGTCACCACCTGCAGCACAGGCAGCACCCGCCCAGAGATCGGGGTAGGTAGTAATGCAGCACGGCAAGTACCGGTTCATCGTGGGGTTTCTGGCGCTGCCCCTGGGGCTGTATGCGCTGTTTGTCGTCTGGCCGTTCATCCAGTCCATCTACTACTCGTTCACGGACTGGACCGGCCTGAGCCCCGAATTCAAGATGGTCGGCTTCGACAACTACAAAAGGATGCTCGACGACGAGATCTTCTGGAAGTCGTTGCAGCACAGCCTGCTGTTCGCGTTGGTGCTGCCGGTGGTGACGATCAGTCTGGCGTTGTTCTTCGCCTTCATGATCAATGTGGGCGGGCGGAGAAGGCGGGGCGGCCCGGTGATCTCCGGTGTCCGCGGTTCGTCCTTCTACAAAATCGTCTATTTCTTCCCGCAGGTGCTCTCGATCGCGATCGTGGCGCTGCTGTTCGCCTTCGCGTACAACCCGGACAGCGGCGCGATCAACTCCCTGCTGCGGGGAATCGGGCTCGACAGCGTCCAGCCGCTGTGGCTGGGCGACCCGAGCCTGGCCCTGTGGTGCGTGATGGCGGTGCTGGTCTGGTCCACGGTCGGGTTCTTCGTGGTCCTCTTCTCCGCCGGTATGGCCTCCATTCCGGCGGACCTGTACGAGGCCGCGCTGCTGGACGGGGCGAGCCGCGTCAGCACGTTCTTCCGGATCACCCTGCCCCTGTTGTGGGACACCGTGCAGTCCGGCTGGGTCTACATGGGCATCCTCGCGCTGGGAGCCGAGTCGTTCGCGGTCGTACAGATCATGACGACCGGGCCCGGTGGTCCCGACTACTCGACCACCGTCATGGTCCTGTACGTGTACCAGAAGGCGTTCCGGGACGGACAGGCCGCCTACGCGACCACCATCGGCGTCGCCCTGCTCGTCGTCACGCTGGCCTTCGCGGCGATCGTGATGCGGCTGGGCCGGCGCGAGCGGCTGGAGTACTGATCACATGAAGACGACCGACACCCCCGCCTCCGTACCGGCCGAGTCCGGCGCCTCCGTCTCCAAGGTCGACGCCCCGGCCACCGCGCCCGCGAAGGAGAAGAAGGAGGGCAACGTCCTCAACGTCTTCTCCCACGGGATGCTCGTCCTGTGGGCGTTCATGGTGGTCATGCCGCTGCTGTGGGCGGTGATGACGTCCTTCAAGGACGACAGCTCCATCTTCAGCTCGCCCTGGGCGCTGCCGGACAAGCTGCACTTCGACAACTGGGCGCGGGCCTGGACCGACGCCAACATGAGCGACTACTTCCTCAACACCATTCTGGTGGTGGGCGGTTCGCTCATCGGCACGCTGGTGCTGGGCTCCATGGCGGCATATGTGCTCGCCCGGTTCGACTTCCCGGGCAACCGCTTCATCTACTTCCTCTTCATCGGCGGCATGAGCTTCCCGATCATGCTGGCGCTGGTCCCGTTGTTCTACGTCGTGAACAACATGGGCCTCCTGAACACCATCCACGGCCTGATCCTGGTCTACATCGCCTACTCGCTGCCGTTCACGGTCTTCTTCCTGACGGCGTTCTTCCGCACCCTGCCGACCTCGGTCGCGGAGGCGGCGTTCGTCGACGGGGCCTCGCACAGCCGGACGTTCTTCCAGATCATGCTGCCGATGGCCAAGCCCGGTCTGATCAGCGTGGGGATCTTCAACTTCCTCGGGCAGTGGAACCAGTACATGCTGCCGACGGTGCTCAACACCGACCCGGACAAGCGCGTGCTCACCCAGGGCCTGGTGCAGCTGGCGGCCAGCCAGGGCTACAAGGGCGACTGGTCCGGGCTCTTCGCCGGCCTGGTGATGGCGATGCTGCCGGTGCTGGCGGCGTACATCATCTTCCAGCGGCAGGTGGTGCAGGGGCTGACGGCGGGCGCGCTGAAGTAGCGCTCCGACGCCCGGTGTGCGCGTCGTTCCCCGGCCTGGGGGGCACGGCGCGCACATCTCTGTGTGCGGGTGCCCGGGTGGGTTCAAGGGCCCGGAAACAGTTCAACCTCTTGACGGGAGGCGACCCGAACGGCTCAGCTTAGAGTTCACTAGTTGGACATAGACGGGGCCTCATTGAAGCGGTCCCGCGCGCAGGAGGTCGTCGTGGAGACTCCGGGGTCGCAGTCGTCGCTGCACCGAGCCAACCTGGAGCGGGTCGTACGGGCCGTCCGGCTGGCCGGGTCACTCACGCAGGCGGAGATCGCGAGGACCACGGGGCTGTCCGCGGCAACGGTCTCCAACATCGTCCGCGAGCTCAAGGACGGCGGAACGGTCGAGGTCACGCCCACATCGGCGGGTGGCCGAAGAGCTCGCAGCGTCTCGCTCAGCGGCGACGCCGGGATCGTCATCGGTGTGGACTTCGGGCATACGCATTTGCGCGTCGCGGTCGGAAACCTCGCCCACCAGGTGCTGGCCGAGGAGTCCGAGCCGCTGGACGTGGACGCCTCTTCGTCGCAGGGCTTCGACCGGGCGGAAGAGCTGGTCAATCGCCTGATTGCAGCAACCGGTGTCGACCGGTCCAAAGTCGCGGGCGTGGGCCTCGGCGTGCCCGGTCCGATCGACGTCGAGTCCGGCACTCTCGGCTCGTCCGCGATCCTGCCCGGCTGGATCGGCACGAAGCCCGCCGAGGAGCTGCGGGGGCGGCTCGGCGTGCCCGTTCACGTGGACAACGACGCCAACCTCGGCGCCCTCGGCGAGCTGGTCTGGGGCAGTGGCCGGGGGGTCAGGGACCTGGCGTACATCAAGGTCGCGAGCGGTGTCGGCGCGGGTCTGGTGATCAACGGGAAGATCTATCGGGGTCCCGGCGGCACCGCGGGAGAAATCGGACATATTACACTCGATGAATCGGGCCCTGTCTGCCGCTGCGGTAACCGGGGATGCCTGGAAACCTTTGCGGCAGCGCGCTACGTGCTTCCGTTGCTCCAGTCGAGCCACGGCACCGACCTGACGATGGAAGGCGTCGTGCGGCTGGCCAGGGACGGAGACCCGGGCTGCCGTCGGGTGATCGCCGACGTCGGCCGTCACATCGGTTCTGGAGTCGCCAATCTCTGCAATCTGCTGAACCCGAGCCGGGTGGTCCTCGGTGGTGATCTCGCCGAGGCCGGTGAGCTGTTGCTCGGTCCGATCAGGGAGTCCGTCGGCCGCTATGCGATCCCCAGTGCAGCGCGCCAACTGTCCGTTCTCCCGGGGGCACTTGGGGGTCGTGCGGAGGTGCTCGGAGCGCTCGCTCTCGCGCTCAGCGAGATGGGCGATTCGACCCTTTTGGACGGCACCTTGTCGACTGCGACACCTGCCTTCACTTAGAGAACGCATGACGCCGTTGCCATCTCGTTAAGTATTTACTTCTTGACGTCGCACGTGTGGCCGAGTTGACTTCCAGCCACCTCGGCCGCAGCGTTGCGGCCCTGTCAGGGAGGCACCCCCAAATGAACGCAACGATGCGTAGAGTCGTGATCGGCACGGCCGCGGTTTCGATGGCACTGTCCATGGCCGCCTGCGGCAAGGCCGGTGACAAGAAGAACGACTCCGGCAGCTCGAGCTCCGGCGGCACCAAGGCCTCGATCGGCCTGCTTCTTCCCGACAACACGCAGACCCGTTACGAGCAGTTCGACCGGCCGCTGTTCGAGGCCAAGGTCAAGGAGCTGTGCTCCGGCTGCACCGTGCAGTACGCCAACGCCAACGCCGACGCGGCCAAGCAGGCGCAGCAGGTCAGCAGCATGATCACCAAGGGCGTCAAGGTCATCGTGATCAGCGCCCAGGACTCCGCGGCCATCAAGTCCTCGATCCAGACCGCGGTCAACAAGGGCATCAAGGTCGTCGCCTACGACCGTCTCGCGCAGGGCCCGGTCTCCGCGTACATCTCCTTCGACAACGTCAAGGTCGGCGCCCTGCAGGGCCAGGCGCTGCTCACCTCGCTGGGTTCCAAGGCGACCAAGAGCTCCAAGGTCGTCATGATCAACGGTGACGACGCCGACCCGAACGCCGCGCAGTTCAAGAAGGGCGCGCACCAGGCCCTCGACGGCAAGGTGAACATCGCCTACGAGCAGTCCGGCCTCTGGAAGGACACCGTCGCCGCCCAGAAGATGTCCGCGGCCATCACCCAGCTCGGTGCCAAGAACATCGCGGGTGTCTACTCCGCCAACGACAGCATGGCCGGTGGCATCGCCAACACCCTCAAGGGCGCCGGTATCTCCGGTATCCCGCTGACCGGTCAGGACGCGGAGCTCGCCGCCATCCAGCGCATCCTCGCCGGCAGCCAGTCGAGCACCGTCTACAAGGCCTACAAGCCGGAGGCCGAGGGCGCTGCCACGCTCGCCGTCGACCTGGCCCAGGGCAAGAGCATCTCCTCCCTCGCCACCACGACGCTGACCAGCGGCTCCGGCGACAAGGTGCCCTCGCAGCTGCTGACCCCGGTCTCGGTCACCAAGGCCAACATCAAGGACACGGTCGTCAAGGACGGGCTGTACACCGTCCAGCAGATCTGCACCCCCGCCTACGCCAAGGCGTGCGCGGCCGCAGGCCTCAAGTAGACGCCGCACCCGAGTGACCGCCCGGACCCCCGGGCGGTCCTTCGACCCGTGACCGCCCAGCGGTCCCGCGAAGCCTGTCCGGCGCCCGCCCCGGCCCAACCACCCCGCTGCCGGGACGGGCGCCGGACGGAACCGTTGCCAAGCGCAGCGGATTCGCGCATGTTCATCTTGTAAACCGCGTGCGTTCGCGCACGCCTCTCCGCGCACTACCCCAAGCGCGGCATCCCCGCCGGTCAGGCGGCGAAGGAGATGGTTCACGTGTCCGCTACGCCCGTGCTGGCGTTGCGCGGAGTCTCCAAGCGGTTCGGTGCGGTCCAGGCCCTCACCGACGTAGAGCTGGAGGTCCACGCCGGCGAAGTCGTCGCCCTGGTCGGTGACAACGGCGCAGGAAAGTCGACCCTGGTCAAGACGATCGCAGGTGTCCACCCCATCGATGAGGGCGTCATCGAGTGGGAGGGCAACCCGGTCAGCATCAACAAGCCGCACGACGCCCAGGGTCTCGGTGTCGCGACCGTCTACCAGGACCTCGCCCTGTGCGACAACCTCGACGTGGTCGGCAACCTCTATCTCGGACGTGAGCTGCTGCACCGCGGCGCCATCGACGAGGTGACGATGGAGAAGAACGCCCGGGAGCTGCTGTCCACGCTCTCCATCCGCATCCCGAGCGTCCGCATCCCGATCGCGAGCCTCTCCGGCGGTCAGCGCCAGGTCGTCGCCATCGCCCGCGCGCTGATCGGCGACCCGAAGGTCGTCATCCTCGACGAGCCCACCGCCGCCCTCGGCGTCGAGCAGACCGCCCAGGTCCTCGACCTGGTCGAGCGGCTGCGCGAGCGTGACCTCGGCGTCATCCTCATCAGCCACAACATGGCCGACGTCAAGGCGGTCGCGGACACCGTCGCCGTTCTGCGCCTGGGCAGGAACAACGGCTCCTTCCCCGTGAAGGACACCAGCCACGAAGAGATCATCGCCGCGATCACGGGTGCCACGGACAACGCCGTGACCCGTCGTGCGGGGCGTCGCAGCACGGAGGCGGCAAAGTGAGCGACACGTCCAAGGTTTCCAAGACGGACGCCGCGCCGGAGCAGCAGTCAACGACTCCGGCGGACGACCCGACGGCCGCTCCGGTCGCCGTCGTCGACCCGCGGCTGCTGGTCCGCGAAGAGGGCTTCAAGGGCTACCTCACCGAGTTCAAGCGCAAGGTGAAGGGCGGCGAGCTGGGCTCGCTGCCGGTGGTCATCGGGCTGATCGTCATCTGGACGATCTTCCAGCTGAAGAACGACCGCTTCCTCAGCGCGGACAACCTCTCCAACATCAGCTACTACATGTCGGCCACCGGCATGCTCGCCATCGGCCTGGTGTTCGTGCTGCTGCTCGGTGAGATCGACCTCTCCGTCGGCTCGGTCAGCGGCCTGGCCTCGACGATCTTCGCCGTGTTCGTGGTCCAGCACGGAATGAACGACTGGCTCGCGCTGGTCCTGACCATCCTCACCGGCATCGGTATCGGCGCACTGCACGGATTCTTCTTCGCAAGGATCGGGGTGCCGGCCTTCGTCGTGACCCTCGCCGGCTTCCTGGGCTGGAACGGTCTGATGCTGTGGCTGCTGGGCTCCAGCGGCACCATCAACATCCCGGCCGACACCGGCCCCGTGCACCTCTTCGGCCAGAACTCCTTCTTCATGGACCAGGCCGTCATCGGTGCCTACCTGCTGGCGGGCCTCGGCGTCGTCCTGTCCCTCGTGGGCCAGTTCAACGAGCAGCGCCGCCGCCGGGCCGCCGGGGTGCCCTTCCGTCCCACCAGCGAGATCCTGGTGCGCGTCGCTCTGCTCGGTGTGGCGTCCTTCGTGGCCGCGGCCGTGCTGAACAACGCCGCCGGTGTCTCCAACGCCCTGGTGATCTTCCTCGCCTGCCTCGTGGTCGTCGACTTCGTACTGCGGCGCACCACCTACGGCCGCAAGGTGTTCGCGGTCGGCGGCGGCATCGAGGCGGCGCGCCGTGCGGGCATCAGCGTGCCCATGGTCCGTATCACCGTGTTCTCCATCTCCGGCATGTTCGCGGCGATCGGCGGCATGTTCTTCGCCGGCCAGACCGCGAGCGCGACGCTGACCGCCGGTGGCGGCAACACGCTGATGCTCGCCATCGCGGCGGCGGTCATCGGTGGTACGTCGCTGTTCGGCGGCCGGGGTTCGGTGTGGTCCGCCCTGCTGGGCATGCTGGTCATCCAGTCGATCCAGACCGGTCTGGACCTGCTCAACATGAACACGTCCATCCAGTACATGATCACGGGTGCGGTTCTGCTCGGTGCGGTGGTCATTGACTCCGTCAGCCGTCGGAGCCAGAAGGCTGCGGGGCGCGCGTAACGCTCCGCGGTCGTGCCGTAGGGGTGCGGTGGTATTGCGGGTGCCGGCCGTTTGTGGCTGGTCGCGCAGTTCCCCGCGCCCCTGAAGGGGCCGCAGGCGGCCCCAGTTGTCGGCCGTGTGTGGCTGGTCGCGCCCGTGCGGCGGTAGTCGCACATCGATACACCCCCGCGCCCCTGACGGGGCGCTCCTGGTGCCCGGTGCCTCATAGGCGCCGGGCATTGTCGTGTCATAGGCCTGGCCGATCTTGGGTACAGCCGATCGCGTGACCTATCACGCACTGCCCGGGCGTCGTCCGCACAGGCGGAACATTAGACTCGGTGAGCCCGGCAACAGCTCTACTGCAAGGAGGCACGGGTGCCGCTGCTGACCCGCATCAGGGGACCGCGCGATCTGGACCGGCTCAGCCTGGAGCAGCTGGACCAGCTGGCAGAGGAGATCCGGACCTTCCTCGTCGACGCCGTCTCCAAGACCGGCGGCCACCTCGGCCCCAACCTGGGCGTCGTCGAGCTCACCATCGCCCTGCACCGCGTCTTCGACTCCCCGAAGGACAAGGTGCTGTGGGACACGGGCCACCAGTCCTATGTGCACAAACTGCTGACCGGCCGCCAGGACTTCGCGAAGCTGAAACAGAAGGGCGGCCTGTCCGGCTACCCCTCGCAGGCCGAGTCCGAGCACGATGTCATCGAGAACAGCCACGCCTCCACGGTGCTCGGCTGGGCCGACGGCCTCGCCAAGGCCAACCAGATCCTGGAGCGCGACGACCACGTGGTCGCCGTGATCGGTGACGGCGCCCTGACCGGCGGCATGGCCTGGGAGGCCCTCAACAACATCGCCGACGCCAAGGACCGCCCCCTCGTCATCGTCGTCAACGACAACGAGCGGTCGTACGCCCCGACCATCGGCGGCCTCGCCAACCACCTGGCGACTCTTCGTACGACCGACGGGTACGAGCGGTTCCTGGCCCGCGGCAAGGACCTCCTGGAGCGCACGCCCGTCGTCGGCCGGCCGCTCTACGAGACCCTGCACGGCGCGAAGAAGGGCCTCAAGGACTTCATCGCCCCGCAGGGCATGTTCGAGGACCTCGGCCTGAAGTACGTCGGCCCCATCGACGGTCACGACATCGAGGCCCTGGAGTCGGCGCTGGCGCGCGCCAAGCGGTTCGGCGGCCCGGTGATCGTGCACTGCCTCACCGAGAAGGGCCGCGGCTACCAGCCCGCCCTCCAGGACGAGGCCGACCGCTTCCACGGCATCGGCCCCATCCACCCCGACACCGGCCTGCCCATCAAGGCCTCCGGCGCCGACTGGACCTCCGTCTTCGGCGACGAGATGGTGCAACTCGGCAAGGAGCGCAAGGACATCGTCGCCATCACGGCGGCGATGCTGCAGCCGGTCGGCCTGAAGAAGTTCGCGGACGCCTTCCCGAAGCGGATCTACGACGTCGGTATCGCCGAGCAGCACGCGGCCGTCTCCGCGGCGGGCCTCGCCACCGGCGGACTGCACCCCGTCTTCGCCGTCTACGCGACATTCCTCAACCGGGCCTTCGACCAGGTCCTGATGGACGTCGCCCTGCACAAGTGCGGTGTCACCTTCGTCCTGGACCGGGCCGGCATCACCGGCACCGACGGCCCCTCCCACAACGGCATGTGGGACATGTCGATCCTCCAGGTCGTACCGGGCCTCAGGCTCGCCGCGCCGCGCGACGCCGACCAGGTGCGGGCGCAGCTGCGGGAGGCCGTCGAGGTCGAGGACGCGCCGACCGTGGTGCGCTTCTCCAAGGGCGCCGTCGGGCCCGCCGTACCCGCCGTGGGACGGGTGGGCGGCATGGACGTCCTGCGCGAGCCCGGCACGGACACCCCGGACGTGCTGCTCGTCTCCGTGGGCGCCCTGGCCCCCATGTGCCTGGAGATCGCCTCCTTGCTCGACAAGCAGGGCATCTCCACCACCGTGGTCGACCCGCGCTGGGTCAAGCCCGTCGACGAGGCCATGGCGCCGCTCGCGGAGCGGCACCGCGTGGTCGTCACCGTCGAGGACAACTCCCGTGTCGGCGGTGTCGGTTCGGCGATCGCGCAGGCCCTGCGCGACGCGGGCGTCGACGTACCGCTGCGCGACTTCGGCATCCCGCCGCGCTTCCTCGACCACGCCTCCCGCGCCGAGGTCATGACGGAGATCGGGCTCACCGCCCCCGACATCGCCCGCCAGGTCACCGGCCTGGTCTCCAAGCTGGACGGCCGCTTCAACCGTGAGGCGGCCGAGGTCGACGCGGTGGAGCCCGCGCGCGACTGACCCACCTGATACGACCGGATGGGCCGCTTCCACCACCGCCAGGGGTGGTGAAAGCGGCCCATCTGCGTGAATCCGTCCGCGCCGGGGCATACGCAGTACGCCCCCTCTCGATCATGTCGAGGACGACGAAGCGTGGGAGGTAAGCCCGTGAGCAGCACCCTCTTCCGGACGAAGAAGGTCGAGCAGTCCATCCTCGATACCGAGGAACCCGAGCACGCGCTCAAGAAATCCCTGTCCGCGCTCGATCTGACGGTCTTCGGCGTCGGCGTCATCATCGGCACCGGCATCTTCGTTCTCACCGGCACGGTGGCCAAGAACAACGCGGGCCCGGCCGTCGCCCTGGCCTTCGTCGCGGCCGGCGTCGCCTGCGGGCTCGCCGCTCTCTGCTACGCCGAGTTCGCCTCCACGGTCCCGGTGGCCGGCTCGGCCTACACCTTCTCGTACGCCTCCCTGGGCGAACTGCCCGCCTGGATCATCGGCTGGGACCTGGTCCTGGAGTTCGCGCTCGGCACGGCGGTGGTGGCCGTCGGCTGGTCCGGGTACATCGCCTCGCTCCTCGACAACGCCGGCTGGCATCTGCCCGAGAGGCTGAGCGGCAGGGAGGGGGCGCACGGCTTCGGCTTCGACATCCTCGCCGCCGCCCTCGTCCTGGTGCTGACGGCGATCCTCGTGGTGGGCACGAAGCTCTCCGCGCGGGTCACCTCCGTCGTCGTCGCCATCAAGGTGACCGTCGTCCTGACCGTGATCGTCGCGGGCCTGTTCTTCGTCAAGGGCGACAACTACCAGCCGTTCATCCCCAAGTCGCAGACCGTGGAGGCGGGCGGCAGCCTCAAGGCCCCGCTCATCCAGCTGATGTTCGGCTGGGCGCCCTCCAACTTCGGCGTGATGGGCATCTTCACCGCGGCCTCCGTCGTCTTCTTCGCGTTCATCGGCTTCGACGTCGTCGCCACGGCCGCCGAGGAGACCAGGAACCCGCAGCGGGACATGCCGCGCGGCATCCTCGGCTCGCTCGTCATCTGCACGGTGCTGTACGTCGCCGTGTCGATCGTCGTCACCGGCATGGAGCACTACACCAAGCTCTCCGTGAGTGCCCCGCTCGCCGACGCCTTCAAGGCCACCGGGCACCCCTGGTTCGCGGGCTTCATCAGCTTCGGCGCCGCCGTCGGGCTGACGACGGTCTGCATGATCCTGCTCCTCGGCCAGACCCGGGTCTTCTTCGCGATGAGCCGCGACGGACTGCTGCCGCGCTTCTTCTCGCACGTCCACCCGCGGTTCAAGACTCCCCACCGGCCGACCATCCTGCTGGGCGGGATCATCGCGATCGTCGCGGGCTTCACCAGCCTCAGCGAACTCGCGGAACTGGTGAACATCGGCACGCTCTTCGCCTTCGTCGTCGTCGCGATCGGCGTGATCATCCTCCGCAACACCCGCCCCGACCTGCACCGCGCCTTCCGCACCCCGTGGGTCCCGGTCATCCCGATCCTGTCGGTGTGCGCCTCGCTGTGGCTGATGCTGAACCTGCCCGCCGAGACCTGGCTCCGGTTCGCCATCTGGATGGTGATCGGCTTCGTCGTGTACTTCCTCTACGGCCGCTCCCACAGCCGTCTGGCGCGGGGCGAGAAGACGGGGGTCGGTGAGGTCCTCAAGCCGCCGGGGGGCGGGCAGGGGGCGTAGCCGACTCCCTTGTCACGCAGGCCTGACGGTACGAGGTCCCGAGACCTCCGCCCCCAACTCCCGTACCCGCCGCCGCAGTTCCCGGTCCGCGGTCACCACCAGGACCGGGCGTTCCCCCGCCCCGGCGACCAGGTCGACCATGTGGTCGTCCCCGCTGCCCGGCGCCGACTCCACCCGGACGCCGGGCACCGTCTCCACCCCGCGCGCCGCCCCCTCCACCACCAGGACGATCTCCACGGGCCCGGAGTGGCCCGGGAGACCGTCGGTGGCGAGCCGGTCGCGCAGGCGTTCCGCGGCCCCCCGCCGGTCACGCCACCAGCCGTCGGGTACCGACCCGACGACGTTCGCGGCATCCACGATCACGAGCAGGGGGTCGCTCTCAGTCATGCGGCAAGGTTCGCACAGCTGCCGCTGCCGTCCGCCAGGGCCGGTCCGGCGGACCAGCTCGGCGTCGCCGCGTTGTCGTCGCTTGCGGACGTCCCCACTCTCGACTTCGTTCGAGCGGGGGGACCCCAGCGCGTCGCCCGCCGCGGCAGCGGCTGATGTCACAGCCTCCTCCGCCCTGCGGCTGCAGGTACCGGATTGCGTAGTTCCTCATCGCCGACCTGATCCGCCGGACAGCCCCTGGTCCACCGGCTTCTCGTCGAAGCTGGCGAAGTACGCGGCGGCCATGTCCTCGTCGCCGTGGCCCTGCTCGGCGGCCCGTTCCATGCGTGCGGCGGTCGCGGCGGCGACGTCCAGACGGACACCGTTCCGCTGCCCGGCCTCGACGATCAGACGGGCGTCCTTGGCGGCCGTGGCCACCGCGAACTGGGCCGGGGACAACCGACTGTCGAGGACCAGCGACGCCTTGGCCCTGAGGTAGCCCATGTCGAGCGGGCCGCCCGCGATCAGGTCGAAGAAGTTCTGCGGATCGACGCCCAGGGCCTGGGACAGGGCCAGCACCTCGCCGGTCGCCGCGGTCGCGGCGAGAACCCAGCTGTTGGCGACCAGCTTCAGCCGGCTCGCGCTGCCGGCCGCGCCGTCGTCCCCGGTCCACAGCGTGCGGGCGCCCACCGCGTCGAACACCGGCTCCACCGCGGCCCGGCCCTCGACGGGCCCGGCGGCCAGCACGGTCAGCTGCCCGGCCTCCGCGGGCTGGCGGGTACCGAGCACCGGGGCGTCGTAGAAGACGAGCCCGTGCTCGGCGGCGAACGCGGCCAGGTCCGCGATCGCCTCGATGCCGGCCGTGGTCGACTGCACCCAGGCGGCGCCGGAGCGCAGCGCGGGGGCGGCCTCGCGCATGACGTCCAGGGCGGCCGGACCGTCGTAGAGCATGGTCAGGACGACATCGGCGCCCTGGACGGCCTCGGCGGGTGTGCTCGCGATGTGCGCTCCGTCGGCGGCGAGCGGCTCGGCCTTGGCGCGGGTGCGGTTCCAGGCGCGGACGGAGTGGCCGGCGCGGGCGAGGTTGCGGGCCATGGCGGCGCCCATGATGCCGGTGCCGAGGACGCTCACGGTGAGCTGGTCGGTCATGAGATCGGCTTCCTTCTCGCTGTTGCTGTGGTTGCTGAGGAACAGCTTGCCCGCTCGGCGTCCGGACGCACGCACCAGGACGTAGGCCCTGCCGGTTGGATCAGCTCGGCGTCGCGGGGTCTGGCATGCGCTCTCCTACTGCCTCAAAGGCGTGGGGGACCCCGCTCGGGGAGGCTGCAAGGCACCGCTCCCTGCAGCCGACCTGATCCGAACGACAGGGCCTGGGGGCCGGGCCGCGGCCCGCGTGTCGCCCGGCTTAGAGTGAAGCGGTGAACGGCGACTGGCTCCTGCGCGGCCGTGACGGCCGGCTCAGTGTCTACCTCCCCGCGGACGACGCCCTCCTGTGCCGGGCGGAACGCTCACCCGGCGGCCCCTGGACGGCCGCGCACCGGGTCGGCGGCGAGCAGACGCTGCACTCGTCACCCGCGGTCGGACAGGGCAGCGACTCCTACGCCCATCTGGTCTCCTGGCGGCCCACCGTGCCCGGCGAGGCCGGTCTCGTGCACTCCACCCACTTCCGGCCCCGGCTCGCCGCCCTCGACTGGTCGCCCATCGGGCACCCGGACAAGAAGGGAGCCCTCACCGGCCCGCCCGCCGTCGCGGTCGACGCCGAGGGGCGCGCCCATGTCTTCGTCCGCAACAACGGCGGCGGCGTGAGCATGGTCGCGCAGAAGGAGAAGGGCGGCTGGGACCCCTGGCGGGACCTCAAGGGACGTGACGTGCAAGGGGAGTTGGCGGCGGTCACGGGGGAGTCGGGGCGCGTCGAGGTGTACGCGGCCGTCCCCGGCGGCATGCTGCACTGGCGGCAGGAGGAGGCGGGCGCCCAGCCGGTTCTGGAGGAGGCGATGGAGGCGCCGGTCCGCCCGGACACCCTGTACGCGCTGGCCACCTCCCCGGACAGTACGACGCTCTTCTACACCGACGAGTCGGGAGACCTGTGCGCCTGGCGCCCCGGCGCCAAGCCCGTCACCCTGCTGCCCTCCGCCGGGCCCGGCCCCGTCTGCGCGGTGCGCTGCGAACTCGACGGCCACGACTGCACGTTGCTCGCGCAGCGCTCGGCGAGCGGTCGGGTCGCCTTCGCCGCGTACCCGACCGAGGAGGAGTCGGCGGGCGCCTGGTGGACCGAGTCGGGCGCGGCCCTGCCCGCGGACGCCGCGGTGTCCCTCGCGGTGGACGAGGACGGCCGCGTGGTGGCGGCAACGTTGTCCCCGTCGACCGGACGACTCCTGCTCACCCGCCGCAAGGACGAGCCGGGGCTGGCGCTGGAGGCCTGGCGGGAGGCGTGATCGCCGCTGCCCCGAGGCGGCCGGGACCGGCATGCACCATGATGGCCGCCGTGGACACCGAGACACTCATCGACGCCTGGCGGCGTCTCCTCAGCGGCTCCGGAAAGTCATGGGTGCTGTTCGAGCACGGCACCTGCGTGGTGATCGAAGAGCCCACCGGAGAACTCGCCGAGCGGGCCACCGAGACCCTGCGGGAGTTCGGACCTGTGCAGGTGGCGACCTCGGCCGGCGACTTCCGTGTGCTGGAACTCAAGAACGGCGAAGGGTGGCTGGTGACCGGCCACCACCCGGACGTCGTCACCTTCGTCGCGCTCGACGAGTCCGCCGACCCCTCGCACCTCGCCGTCGGCATCCACGGCCGCTCCAAACGCGACCAGGACGCCACCGAGTTGCATGTCATCCACGTCGAGGACAACCGCCCGCCGGCGGAATGAAAATGCCGGTGCCCGGCACATCGACCGATGTGCCGGGCACCGTACGTCCGAACGGGGACCGCTACGCCGGGACGCTCGCCACACCCGGAGCCAGGAACTTCTTGCCGTTCACGCGCTCGGAGACACCCTCGCGGTCCAGGTACGGCGTGATGCCGCCCAGGTGGAAGGGCCAGCCGGCGCCCGTGATCAGGCAGAGGTCGATGTCCTGGGCCTCGGCGACGACGCCCTCGTCGAGCATGAGCCCGATCTCCTGCGCCACCGCGTCCAGAACACGCTCGCGGACCTGCTCCTCGGTCAGGACGACATCGCCCTGCTTGAGCAGCGCCGCGACCTCGGGGTCCAGCTCCGGCTTGCCGGAGTCGTAGACGTAGAAGCCGCGCTTGCCCGCCTTGACGACGGCCGCGAGGTTCGGGGAGACCGTGAAGCGGTCCGGGAAGGCCCGGTTGAGGGTCTCCGAGACGTGCAGACCGATCGCGGGACCGACCAGTTCCAGGAGCACCAGCGGGGACATCGGCAGACCGAGCGGCTCGACGGCCTTCTCGGCGACCTCGACCGGGGTGCCCTCGTCGATGACGTTCTGGATCTCGCCCATGAAGCGGGTGAGGATGCGGTTCACGACGAACGCCGGGGCGTCCTTCACCAGCACCGCGGTCTTCTTCAGCTTCTTGGCGACGGCGAAGGCCGTGGCCAGGGAGGCGTCGTCGGTCTGCTCGCCGCGGACGATCTCAAGCAGCGGCAGGATCGCGACCGGGTTGAAGAAGTGGAAGCCCACGACCCGCTCGGGGTTCTTCAGCTTCGACGCCATCTCGGAGACGGACAGCGAGGAGGTGTTGGTGGCGAGGATCGCGTGCGCCGGGGCGACCGCCTCGACCTCCGCGAACACCTGCTGCTTGACGCCGATCTCCTCGAAGACGGCCTCGATGATGAAGTCGGCGTCGGAGAAGCCCTCGGCCTTGTCCAGCACACCGGTGACCAGGGCCTTGAGGCGGTTGGCCTTGTCCTGGTTGATACGGCCCTTGCCGAGCAGCTTGTCGATCTCGGCGTGGACGTAGCCCACACCCTTGTCGACGCGCTCCTGGTCGATGTCGGTCAGCACGACCGGCACCTCCAGGCGGCGCAGGAAGAGAAGAGCCAGCTGCGAGGCCATCAGACCGGCACCGACGACACCGACCTTGGTGACCGGACGCGCCAGGTTCTTGTCCGGGGCACCGGCGGGACGCTTGCCGCGCTTCTGCACCAGGTTGAACGCGTAGATGCCGGCGCGCAGTTCGCCACCCATGATCAGGTCGGCGAGCGCCTTGTCCTCGGCGTCGTAACCCTGCTGCAGGTCGCCGTTCTTGGCGGCGGCGATGATGTCGAGGGCACGGTAGGCGGCCGGGGCGGCGCCGTGCACCTTGCTGTCCGCGATGAAGCGGCCCTTGGCGACGGCCTGGTCCCAGGCCTCACCGCGGTCGATCACCGGACGCTCGACCTCGACGTCGCCCTTCAGCACCTGGGCGGTCCAGATCAGCGACTGCTCCAGGAAGTCGGCGCCCTCGAAGATCGCGTCCGCGATACCGAGGTCGAAGACCTGCTGGCCCTTGAGCTGCTTGTTCTGGTTGAGGCTGTTCTCGATGATCACCGAGACGGCCTTGTCGGCACCGATCAGGTTGGGCAGGATCGTGCAGCCGCCCCAGCCCGGAACCAGACCGAGGAAGACCTCGGGCAGCGAGAACGCCGGAAGCGCCTTGCTGACGGTCCGGTACTTGCAGTGCAGACCGACCTCGACGCCGCCGCCCATGGCGGCACCGTTGTAGTACGCGAAGGTCGGCACCGCGAGGCCCGACAGCCGCTTGAAGACCTCGTGGCCGCCCTTGCCGATGGCGAGTGCGTCCTTGTGCTCCTTCAGCAGCTCGACGCCCTTGAGGTCGGCGCCGACCGCGAAGATGAACGGCTTGCCGGTGATGCCGACACCGACGATCTCGCCGGCTGAGGCCTCCTTCTCGACCTGGTCGATGGCGGTGTTGAGGTTCGCCAGCGAGGCCGGGCCGAAGGTGGTCGGCTTGGTGTGGTCGAAGCCGTTGTCCAGCGTGATGAGCGCGAAGCGCCCGGCGCCGAACGGCAGGTCGAGGTGGCGTACGTGCGCGGACGTCACGACCTCGTCGGGGAACAGATCGGCCGCGCCCTTCAGGAGTTCGGTGGTGCTCACTTGTTGCCTCCGGCGTCCTTGTGGTTCGGGTTCTCCCAGATCACCGTGGCGCCCATGCCGAAGCCGACACACATGGTGGTGAGGCCGTAACGGACCTCCGGCTGCTCCTCGAACTGGCGGGCCAGCTGCGTCATCAGACGGACGCCGGAGGAGGCCAGCGGGTGGCCGTACGCGATCGCGCCGCCGTACTGGTTGACGCGGGCGTCGTCGTCGGCGATGCCGTAGTGCTCCAGGAAGGCGAGCACCTGGACGGCGAAGGCCTCGTTGATCTCGAAGAGGTTGATGTCCTCGATCGACAGACCGGCCTTGGCGAGGGCCTTCTCGGTCGCCGGGATCGGGCCGTAGCCCATGACCTCCGGCTCGACGCCGGCGAAGGCGTACGAGACCAGGCGCATCTTGACCGGCAGGTTGTTCTCGCGGGCGAAGTCCTCGGAGGCGATGATCGAGGCGGTCGCACCGTCGTTCAGACCGGCCGCGTTGCCGGCGGTGACCCGGCCGTGCACACGGAACGGCGTCTTCAGTCCGGAGAGGTTCTCCAGGGTGGTGCCGGGACGCATCGGCTCGTCGGCGGTGACCAGGCCCCAGCCCGTCTCACCGGCCTCGGCGTTCGTCCGGCGCACCGAGATCGGCACCAGGTCCTGCTGGATCTTGCCGTTGGCGTACGCCTTGGCGGCCTTCTCCTGCGAGCGCACGGCGTACTCGTCGGCGCGCAGCTTGGTGATCGTCGGGTAGCGGTCGTGCAGGTTCTCCGCGGTCATGCCCATGAACAGCGCGGACTCGTCGACCAGCTTCTCGCTGACGAAGCGCGGGTTCGGGTCCACGCCCTCGCCCATCGGGTGGCGGCCCATGTGCTCGACACCACCGGCGATGACGGCGTCGTACGCACCGAAGGCGATCGAACCGGCGGTGGTGGTCACGGCGGTCAGCGCACCGGCACACATCCGGTCGATGGAGTAGCCCGGGACCGACTGCGGCAGCCCGGCGAGGATGCCGGCCGTGCGGCCGAGGGTGAGCCCCTGGTCACCGATCTGCGTGGTCGCGGCGATGGCGACCTCGTCGATCTTCTTGGGGTCGAGACCGGGGTTGCGGCGCAGCAGCTCCCGGATCGCCTTCACGACAAGGTCGTCGGCACGGGTCTCGTGGTAGATGCCCTTCGGGCCCGCCTTGCCGAACGGGGTACGGACGCCGTCGACGAAGACGACGTCCCTGACGGTACGAGGCACGATGGCTCTCCTCCAGATGCGGGATGGCACTGCTGCGGCACGCATGCGCTGAGCGCGCGCTCAGGACCCATGCTACTTACGGGTAACGTAGCTGCACAGTCCTGGGGGGTGGAGCGGCGAAGGTCACATCAAAAACTGGCAGTCCTGCAGCCGCCGACGGTGCTCACCGAGGCGGCGGTGCTGCAGACCCCCGGAGGCGTCAGTACCGGCGTAGGCACGTGATGCGAACCCGGCCCCTCCCTGGTGATCACTGGCTCACCGCGGCGGTGAGGTTCGGCGCGCCCACTCCATGGACACACCGACGCGCGGCGACGTCCTTGATGGTGGCGCGGGACGTGGTCATGGCGTGTGCTCCAGGCAGTACAGGGCGGGCCGGGCGGCAGCCGGGTCAGGAGTGTCCCGGTCCCGAGGGGCATCACCGTCTACAACGGCTTCTACGCCACCTTCCTCTACATACCGTCCCAAGATGTTGGCGTGATCTCGACATCCCTGTTCCGCTTCAAAGGACCGTTCGGCGCCCACTGGGAAACGATCTCGGCAGGAGCAATTCTGGTCATCCTGCCGACACTGATCGTCTTCCCGTGCCTGGAGCGGTACATCTACAACGGCTTCACGAGAGGGGCGACGAGGTGAGGTCTGCCTAGGCGGACAAGGCGGCGACCAACACCGGCGTCACCTGCTCGACCTGCCAGGCCCGCGCGCCGAAACCGGCAAGCGCCGCACCGACCGAGTCCGCGTCGACGACCTTCGGCGGCTCCCAGCACACCCGCCGCACCGTGTCCGGCGTGATCAGGTTCTCCTGAGGCATGTTCAGCTGCTCGGCGAGGGAGGAGACGGCCGCCCTGGCCGCCGACAGGCGAGCCGCCGCAGCCGGGTCCTTGTCGGCCCACGCGCGCGGCGGCGGGGGCCCCGTCACCGGCTGCCCCGGCGCCGGCAACTGTGCCTCCGCCAGCGCCTTCGCACGGTCCACCGCGGCCTGCCACTGCTCCAGCTGCCGCCGGCCCATCCGGTTCCCGAACCCGTTCAGGGCGGCCAGCGCGTGCACGTTGCTCGGAAGGGAGAGCGCCGCCTCCACGATGGCGGCGTCCCCGAGCACCTTCCCCGGCGACACGTCCCGCCGCTGGGCGATCCGGTCCCGCGTCTGCCACAGCTCCCGCACCACGGCGAGCTGCCGGCGCCGCCGCACCTTGTGCATCCCGGACGTACGGCGCCAGGGGTCCTTGCGGGGCTCCGGCGGCGGGGCCGAGGCGATCGCGTCGAACTCCTGCCGGGCCCACTCCAGCTTGCCCTGCCGGTCCAGCTCCTTCTCCAGGGCGTCGCGCAGATCCACCAGGAGCTCGACGTCCAGCGCCGCGTACCGCAGCCACGGCTCGGGCAGCGGGCGGGTCGACCAGTCGACGGCGGAGTGGCCCTTTTCGAGTACGAAGCCGAGGACGTTCTCGACCATGGCGCCGAGGCCGACCCGGGGGAACCCGGCGAGGCGGCCCGCGAGCTCGGTGTCGAACAGCCGTGTCGGCACCATGCCTATCTCGCGCAGACACGGCAGATCCTGAGTGGCCGCGTGCAGCACCCACTCGACACCGGAGAGCGCCTCACCGAGGCCGGAGAGATCGGGACAGGCCACGGGGTCGATCAGCGCGGTCCCGGCGCCCTCGCGGCGCAGCTGGACGAGATAGGCGCGCTGGCCGTAGCGGTAGCCGGACGCGCGTTCCGCGTCGACGGCGACGGGGCCGGAACCGGCCGCGAAGGCGGCGACCATCTCGGCGAGCGCGTCCGCGTCGGCGATCACGGGTGGAATGCCCTCGCGCGGCTCGAGCAAAGGGGTCGGTTCCGGGCTCGGTTCTGCGTTCGGCGCCCCCGTAACAGATGTTCCGCCGTCTTCCGGAGGGGCGCCTCCGGTGGTTCGCAGTGAGCTGTCTGCTGCGGTCTCTTGGGCGTCGGTCACGTGTCAAGGGTATCTGTGTATGGACAGCGCCCGCCGACGTAACGTTCCGTCGACGGGCGCCTGGGGGTCGTAAACCAGTCAGGTCGGTGAAAGATCCGGTTCACGACAGGTGGGACACGGGCGGGGGATCAGTGGCCGATCCTGTTCACGTCCGTGAATGGCAGAGATGTACAGGGGAGGGACCGGGGGAGGGAGCGGGGAAAGGTGAGGGGGAGAGGTGAGGGGGAGAGGTGAGGGGGAGAGGTAAAGGGCAGGGACGTACGGGTCAGTGGATGATGCCGGTCCGCAGGGCCACCGCGACCATGCCGGCGCGGTCGCCCGTGCCGAGCTTGCGGGCGATGCGGGCGAGGTGGCTCTTGACGGTCAGCGCGGACAGGCCCATCGAAACACCGATCGCCTTGTTCGACTGGCCCTCCGCGACCAGTCGCAGCACCTCGACCTCGCGGCCGGAGAGCTCGCGGTAGCCACCCGGGTGACTCGGGGCACCCGGGGGGCGGCGGTGCATACGCGCGGCGGCGGATCCGATGGGGGCGGCGCCCGGCCGGGTGGGGAGCCCGACGTTGGTACGGGTGCCGGTGACGACATAGCCCTTGACGCCGCCCGCGAGGGCGTTGCGCACGGCGCCGATGTCGTCGGCGGCCGACAGGGCGAGGCCGTTGGGCCAGCCCGCCGCGCGGGTCTCCGAGAGGATGGTGAGGCCGGAGCCGTCGGGCAGATGGACGTCGGCGACGCAGATGTCGCGGGGGTTGCCGATGCGGGGACGAGCCTCCGCGATGGACGAGGCCTCGATGACGTCACGCACACCGAGCGCCCACAGATGGCGGGTCACGGTGGAGCGGACGCGGGGATCGGCCACGACCACCATGGCGGTCGGCTTGTTCGGGCGGTAGGCGACCAGGCTTGCGGGCTGCTCGAGGAGAACGGACACCAGGCCTCCTGGGGTGCGGGACGACTTTCAAGGTCACAGTCGTCTTCGGCACCAAACCCGAAGTCCTTTAGGGAAAGATCACGATTTAGTGAGTATCAATTAGTGCAATTCGGACACGCGATCGATCGCGCGATGAACGAATCGGTTCGTTCGCGGCCCTGTTCATGACTGAAAGTGGCCGTATCGACAAAGTGACGGTCAAGACGACGGTGGATGGTGAAGGTGCCGGTCAGCGTGCCTGCGGGTCGCGCCGCTGCGGCAGCGTCACGACCGACGCATCACCCGGACCGGCCGGCGGCAGGCCCGCGACCTGGGCCAGCAGGTCGCACCAGGAGGTCAGATGGGACGCCGTGTCCGGGACCCCGCCCAGGCCCTCGCGAGGCGTCCAGGAGGCACGGATCTCGATCTGCGAGGCCGCCGGGCGCTCCGCCAGACCACCGAAGTAGTGCGAGCTCGCCCGTGTGACGGTGCCGCTCGCCTCGCCGTACGACAGGCTGCGTGCCTGCAGCGCGCCGGTCAGCCAGGACCAGCACACGTCCGGCAGCAGCGGGTCGGCGGCCATCTCCGGCTCCAGCTCCGCGCGCACCAGCGTCACCAGCCGGAAGGCGCCCCGCCAGGCGTCGTGCCCGTTGGGGTCGTACAGCAGCACCAGGCGGCCGTCGGCCAGGTCCTGGTCGCCGTCGACGACGGTGGCCTCCAACGCGTAGGCGAAGGGCGCGAGCCGCTTGGGCGCCGGAGCCGGCTCGATCTCGATCTGCGGCCGCAGCCGCGCGGTCCTCAGCGCGTCGACGGCAGCCCGGAAGGGCAACGGAGGCGTATCGCCGCCATTCCGATCCCCCTCCTTGGTGTCGTCCATTCCGTCAGCGCCGTCCGACAGTCGTCCCTGAGCCGCAGCCATGCGGGGAAGATTAAGGGGAACGGGGGCTTCGCGCAGGGAGGGACACCCGTGCGGGGTCCGCATGTCCGGATAGTGCCCCATGAACCCCGGCCGTGACGCCTCGGGCGCCGTGCGAGACTTGCGGTCGTGAGTGCGAACGAGAGCCCCGCGGGCCAGGCCCGGACACAGCAGGCAGCGACGTACGAATCGGCCTTCCTCAAGGCGTGCAGGCGCGAGCCCGTGCCGCACACGCCCGTGTGGTTCATGCGGCAGGCCGGGCGCTCGCTGCCCGAGTACCGCAAGGTCCGCGAGGGCGTCCCGATGCTGGAGTCCTGCACGCGCCCCGAACTCGTCACCGAGATCACCCTCCAGCCGGTGCGCCGGCACGGCGTGGACGCGGCGATCTACTACAGCGACATCGTCGTCCCGCTCAAGGCCATCGGCATCGACCTCGACATCAAGCCGGGCGTCGGCCCGGTCGTCGCGAACCCGATCCGCACCCGTGCCGACCTGGCCCAGCTGCGCGACCTCACTCCCGAGGACGTCTCGTACGTCACCGAGGCTATCGGCCTGCTGACGCGCGAGCTCGGCTCGACCCCCCTCATCGGTTTCGCCGGGGCGCCTTTCACCCTTGCGAGCTACCTCGTCGAGGGCGGCCCCTCGCGCACGTACGAGAACGCCAAGGCGATGATGTACGGCGACCCGGAGCTCTGGGCCGACCTCCTCGACCGCCTCGCGGAGATCACCTCCGCCTTCCTGAAGGTGCAGATCGAGGCGGGCGCCTCGGCCGTCCAGCTCTTCGACTCCTGGGCCGGCGCCCTCGCCCCGGCCGACTACCGCCGCTCGGTGCTGCCCGCCTCCGCGAAGGTCCTCGACTCGGTCGCCTGGTACGGCGTGCCGCGCATCCACTTCGGTGTCGGCACGGGCGAGCTGCTGCGGCTGATGGGCGAGGCGGGCGCGGACGTCGTGGGCGTCGACTTCCGTGTCCCGCTCGACGAGGCGGCCCGCCGGGTCGGCCCCGGCAAGGCGTTCCAGGGCAACCTCGACCCGACCGTCCTGTTCGCCTCCACGGAGGCCGTCGAGGCCAAGACCCGCGAGGTCCTCGACTCGGCCGCGGGCCTCGAGGGCCACGTCTTCAACCTCGGCCACGGCGTCATGCCGTCCACCGACCCGGACGCGCTGACCCGGCTCGTGGAGTACGTCCACACACAGACGGCCCGCTAGCTCCCTTCTCGACGGCTCACCACGTGTGCCGGGGCCGCGCCCTCCTGCCGAACAGCAGGCCGCGCGGTTCCGGCGGCGGGGGCGTGCCCGGTTTGAGCGGCCAGGCGAGCAGCATGCCGACGAGGAAGCCGACGACGTGCGCCGCGTACGCCACGGTCCCCGCGGTGGAGACGCCCTCGCCGGACGAGTACAGGGCCTGCAGCACGAACCAGAAGCCCAGCACCAGCCAGGCCGGCAGTCTCAGCGGCAGGAAGAGCAGGAAGGGCACGAGGATCCAGACCCTGGCCTTGGGATACAGCACCAGATAGGCGCCCA
This sequence comes from Streptomyces sp. NPDC001157, assembly GCF_053598255.1. Taxonomy (NCBI): domain Bacteria; kingdom Bacillati; phylum Actinomycetota; class Actinomycetes; order Kitasatosporales; family Streptomycetaceae; genus Streptomyces; species Streptomyces sp. NPDC001157. Next base: position 86,100 of record NZ_JBSFJW010000009.1, on the reverse strand, counting down.
GGACCCCGGCGATGGCTCCCGATGCGCCGATCAGCGGGTCGGAGGAGTCGGCGTTGGCCAGCGCGAAGCCGTACGACGCCGCGTAGCCGCAGACGACGTAGAACAGCGCGTACCTGATGTGCCCCATGCGGTCCTCGACGTTGTTGCCGAAGATCAGCAGGAAGAGCATGTTGCCGAGCAGGTGCAGCCAGCTGCCGTGCAGGAACATCGCGGTGAAGACGGACACGGGGGGCGACTTGTGGTAGCCCGGCGGGGCCACCACGCAGCCTGCTCCGTGCGCGCCCACCCCTGTGGCGCCCGTGGGGACCAGCCGGGGCATCTGATGGTGGATCAACTCCCGCGGTACGGCCGCGTAGTGGTCCAGGAACGCCTGCAGGTGGCACAGCTGGGACAGGCTGCTGTCGCCCGCCACGGAACCGGCGAGGCCGGGCGTGGACAGGAAGACGTACACGTTCGCGGCGATCAGTGCGTAGGTCACCCAGGGGGTACGGCGCACCGGGTTCACGTCATGGACGGGTATGACCACAAGGGACTAGTGCCCCCGGTGGACCGCGCGAATCGGTGAACGCGGTCACGCGCGCGTGCGTATGTCTCCTCAACCGCCCGCGGCACGGGGAAGGCGGGTCGCGGGGACGACGTGAGGAACAGGCGATGAACGACCGTATTACTCCTCCGATGCATGCCACGCCCGACGGGGAGGCGGAGATCTCCCTGGTGGTGAGGCTGCCGTGGGAGGACGTCGCCCGGCTCGGCCAGGAGGCCGGACGGCTGGCTTCGCAGATGCAGCGGCCGGTGACGCTGGACGAGGCGGTGAGTCACCGGCTGCGGTCCGTACGGAGTGCTGCGCATGCGAAGCCGGCGGGGGAGCAGCCGGCGGCGGTCTCGGCCGCCCCTGCCGTGACCTCCACCGCCTCGGTGTCGTCGTTGCCGCCGCGACCTCCGGCGGAGCAGGCGCGGCAGGCGATCGAGCGGATCAACGGGTCGGCGTAGGGCCACGGGCCCCGCGCCCCTAAAAGCCTTGCGCCACCGCTCGTGATGCCTTGCGGGCCGCAACCAGTACCGGATCCCAGACCGGGCTGAACGGGGGTGCGTAGCCCAGGTCCAGGGCTGTCATCTGCTCCACCGTCATGCCGGCCGTGAGGGCGACCGCTGCGATGTCCACTCGCTTGCCGGCGCCCTCTCGGCCCACGATCTGCACGCCGAGCAGGCGGCCCGTCCGGCGCTCGGCGAGCATTTTGACCGTCATGGGGGAGGGGTTCGGGTAGTAACCGGCGCGGCTGGTGGACTCGATGGTGACCGTTTCGAACTGGAGGCCGGCCCGGCGGGCGTCCTTCTCGCGGAGGCCCGTGCGGGCGATCTCCAGGTCGCAGACCTTGGAGACCGCGGTGCCGACGACGCCCGGGAAGGTGGCGTAGCCGCCGCCGACGTTGGTGCCGATGACCTGTCCGTGCTTGTTGGCGTGGGTGCCGAGGGCGATGTGGCGCTCCTGGCCGGAGACCAGGTCGAGGACCTCCACGCAGTCGCCGCCGGCCCAGATGTTCTCGTGCCCGCGCACCCGCATGGCCAGGTCGGTGAGCAGACCGCCGTGGGTGCCGAGGGGCAGTCCGGCCGCCTTGGCCAGTGCCGTCTCCGGGCGTACGCCGATGCCCAGGACCACCACGTCCGCCGGGTACTCGGCGTCCTCCGTGGCCACCGCCCGCACCCGGCCGTCCTCGCCCGTGTGCACCTTGGTGACCTCGGCGTCGTCGACCATGGTGATGCCCATGCCCTCCATGGCCTCGTGCACCAGGCGGCCCATGTCGGGGTCGAGCGTGGACATCGGCTCGCTGCCGCGGTTGACGACGGTCACCTCGTAGCCGCGGTTGATGAGCGCCTCCGCCATCTCCACGCCGATGTAGCCCGCCCCGACGACCACGGCGCGACGGCCACGCGTGCGCGTGAGCGAGTCGATGAGCGCCTGGCCGTCGTCCAGCGTCTGCACGCCGTGCACACCGGGGGCGTCGACGCCCGGCATGTCCGGGCGGATCGGGCGGGCGCCGGTCGCGATCACGAGTTTGTCGTACGACGTCCAGGACTCGGCGCCGGAATCGACGTCACGCGCGCGTACCCGGCCGCGTGCCACGTCGATCTCCGTGACCTCCGTCCGCAGCCGCAGATCGATGTCCCGCGCGCGGTGCTCGTCGGGCGTCCGGGCGATCAGCTGATCCCGTTCCTCGACGTCACCGCCCACCCAGTACGGGATCCCGCACGCGGAGAAGGAGGTGAAGTGGCCGCGTTCGAACGCCACGATCTCCAGCTCGTCGGGGCCCTTCAGTCGGCGTGCCTGCGACGCCGCGGACATCCCCGCGGCGTCGCCGCCGATCACGACCAGTCGTTCCCTCGCAGCGCTCATGTCCATGCGAACACGCTACGGGGATGCGGCATTTCGGGTCGGTGTCGGTCAGTCCTCGTTCTTGCCGCTCGTGGGTGTGGCCGCGGTCGGCAGGGTCGAGCGGTGTGGGAGTCGGGGGCGGAGGAGTCGCAGCCAGGCGAGTGTGAGCAGGGCCGCCGGCGTGGCGAATGGCAGTACCGCGCCGAACGCCGTCGCGGGCCGGCGCAGCTTCGTCACGTACGTGGTCCGGCTGCGCGAGCCCGCTGTGGGGGTGTGGCGTTTCGGGTCGGTGTCGGTCAGTCCTCGTTCTTGCCGCTTGTGGGTGTGGCCGCGGTCGGCAGGGTCGAGCGGTGTGGGAGTCGGGGGCGGAGAAGTCGCAGCCAGGCGAGTGTGAGCAGGGCTGCGAGCGTGGCGAATGGCAGTACCGCGCCGAACGCCATCGCGAGCCAGCGCAGCATCGTCACGAATGCGCCCCAGCCGCCGGCCAGCGCGTCCGCGAAGCCGGGGCTGTCGTCCTTCGGCGCCGCCTTCACCGGTGTCTCCGAGAGGGACAGGGTGATCGTCGCGAGGCTCGTGCGGTCCTTCAGGGACGCCTGCTGGGCGAGCAGCGCCTCCAGGTCGGCCTCGCGGTTGCTCAGCTCGCCCTCCAGCTCGACCACGTCGCTGAGCTTGGTGGCCCGGTCCATCAGCTCCCGGACCCGGGCCACGCTGGCCCGCTGCGACTTGATACGGCTGTCCACGTCGACGACCTGGTCCGTGACGTCCTCGGCCTTCGCGGTGCGGTCGAGGAGCTTGCCCGCGCCCTGGAGGTCGGCGAGGACCTCGTCGTACTTGTCGACCGGCACGCGCAGGACGACGCGGGTGCGCTCGCGGCCCTTCCCGTCGCGGCTGGTGGTCTCGTTGCCGACATAGCCGCCCGCATTCTGGGTGGTGGTGCGGGCCTCGTCGAGTGCCTTCGGTACGTCCTTGACCTGCACGGTCAGCGAAGCGGTGCGGATGATGCTGCTCGCGGTGAGCTTCGGCGCCCGCTTGTCCCCGGCGCCGCTCGCGTTCTTCTCACCGCCCGGCGCGGCTGCCTTCCCGTCGCTCTGGGCGGCCTTGTCGGCGGCGCTGCTGCCCCCGGAGTCGGAGTTGCTCCCGCTGCATCCGGTGAGCGCGAGGGCCGCGGCGAGCAGGATCGCGGCCAGGGTCGGGACAGGCCGTACAGGATGTCGTGAGCGCATGTGGGTCTACCCCCGAGGGTCGTGACGACTGACCCTCCTTCGACGCCCGAAGGGGCCGGGACGTTGGACCCGGACGGTCCCGATGCGGTCACGGTCAGGACTCGTGAAGGACACCGGGCCGCGGACGCGCTGTCAGAGGGGTCTGAGAGGCTTGGGGACATGCGCGAAGTGGAGAGTCGTACGGGCACCGGGCGGGTCGTCGTCGTCGGAGCCGGGATCGCCGGACTGGCCGCGGCCCACCGGTTGTTGCAGCGGGGCGCGCGGGTGACCGTGCTGGAGGCGTCGGACCGCGTCGGCGGCAAGCTGCTGCCCGGGGAGATCGCGGGCGCCCGCGTGGACTTCGGCGCCGAGTCGATGCTCGCGCGCAGACCGGAAGCGGTGGCCCTCGCCCGCGAGGTGGGCCTCGACGACCGGCTGCAGCCACCTGCCACGGCGACGGCTTCGATCTGGACCCGCGGCGCCCTGCGCCCCATGCCCAAGGGCCACGTCATGGGCGTCCCCGGCACCGCGGCCGCCCTGACCGGCGTCCTGTCCGACGAGGGCCTGGCGCGCATCGAGCGCGACGCCGACCTGCCGCGCACGGAGGTCGGCGACGACGCGGCGGTCGGGGAGTACGTGGCGGCCCGGCTCGGCCGCGAGGTCGTCGACCGCCTGGTGGAGCCCCTCCTCGGCGGCGTCTACGCGGGCGACGCGTACCGCATCTCGATGCGCTCGGCGGTCCCGCAGTTGTACCAGGTCGCCAAGACGCACGACTCGCTCACGGAGGGCGTCCGCGAGCTGCAGGCCAGGATGGCCGCCGCCCAGCAGACCGGCCCCGTCTTCATGGGCATCCAGGGTGGCATCGGCACCCTCCCCCTCGCCGTGGCCGACTCGGTCCGCGCGCGCGGCGGCGAGATCCTGACCGGGACGCCGGTGACCGAGCTGCGCCGCGAGACCCCCGGCGGCTGGCGTGTCGTCGCCGGCGACCGTGTGCTGCACGCGGACGCCGTCGTCGTGGCCGTCCCCGCACCCGCGGCCGCCGGCCTCCTGCGCCCCGAGGCCCCGGAGGCCGCCACCGAGCTCGCCGCCGTCGAGTACGCCTCCATGGCTCTGGTCACCCTCGCCTACCGCCGCACCGACACCGCCCTCCCCGAGGGCAGCGGCTTCCTCGTCCCGCCGGTCGACGGGCGCACCATCAAGGCGTCGACCTTCGCCTCCCAGAAGTGGGGCTGGATCGCCGAGGAGAACCCGGACACGGTCGTCCTGCGCACCTCCGTCGGCCGGTACGGCGAGACCGAGATCCTCCAGCGCGACGACGCGGGCCTGGTGGACGTCTCCCGTCACGACCTGCGCGAGGCCACCGGACTGGACGCCACGCCCCTCGAAACCCGGGTCACCCGCTGGACCGACGGCCTGCCCCAGTACCCCGTCGGCCACCACGCGCGCGTGGCCCGCATCCGCGAGCACGTCGCCAAGCTGCCGGGCCTCGCCGTGTGCGGCGCCCAGTACGACGGCGTCGGTATCCCGGCCTGCATCGCCAGCGCGTACGCGGCCGTGGACCAGATCGGCGGCGACCTGCGGGGTGTGGAGGAGCTCACCGCCAACCCGGTGCAGAGTCTGCACGGCGGAGCGGGAGAATAGCCGCATGAGTGACGACGCCCCCACCACCGCCCCGGACCGCATCGCGAACAAGGGCAAGCTGGCCAAGGACCTCAACGAGGTCATCCGCTACACCCTGTGGTCCGTCTTCAAGCTGAAGGACGTGCTGCCCGAGGACCGCGCGGGCTACGCCGACGAGGTCCAGGAGCTGTTCGACCAGCTCGCCGCGAAGGACGTGACCATCCGCGGCACGTACGACGTGTCGGGCCTGCGTGCCGACGCCGACCTCATGATCTGGTGGCACGCGGAGACCAGCGACCAGCTGCAGGAGGCGTACAACCTCTTCCGCCGCACGAAGCTCGGCCGCGCCCTGGAGCCGGTCTGGTCGAACATGGCCCTGCACCGCCCCGCCGAGTTCAACCGCTCGCACATCCCGGCCTTCCTCGCCGACGAGACGCCCCGCAACTACGTCAGCGTCTACCCCTTCGTGCGCAGCTACGACTGGTACCTGCTGCCCGACGAGGACCGCCGCCGCATGCTCGCCGACCACGGCAAGATGGCCCGCGGCTACCCGGACGTGCGCGCCAACACAGTCGCCTCGTTCTCCCTCGGCGACTACGAGTGGATCCTGGCCTTCGAGGCCGACGAGCTGTACCGCATCGTCGACCTCATGCGCCACCTGCGCGCCTCCGAGGCCCGGATGCACGTCCGCGAGGAGGTCCCGTTCTACACGGGCCGCCGCAAGGACATCGCGGAACTCGTCGCGGGCCTGGCGTAGCCCGCGCCCCAAAGGGGCGCGGGGCTGTATCGATATGCGGCTCCGCCGCGTGGGCGCGACCAGCCACAACGGCGCCGCAGTCGGGCCCCGGCATTGGGCCCCGCGGCGGCGCCGCAGAACCGCAAAGCCAGCGGAGCGCCCCCTCACGGCCGGGCGGTCTTGCCCTTCAGGTTCTCCTTGATGGGGGCCGGGTGGGAGCGGCCGTCCGTCGCGGCCGGGTTCGGCTCCGCGTGCGGGGCGCAGGACCCATCCTCCACCGGCAGTCGGCCCTCCAGCAGATACGCGTCCAGGTAGCCGTTGACGCACCGGTTCGGGCCGCCCGCGATGCCGTGCGTGCCCGCCTCCCGCTCGGTCACCAGGACCGAGTCGCTCAGCCGCCGGTGCAGCTCCCGGGCGCCGTCGTACGGCGTCGCGGCGTCCCGCTCCGCCGCCAGGATCAGCGTCGGCGGCAGCTCACCCGGCCCGGTCCGCACATCGAGGGGCTGCTGCCGGGGCGCCGGCCAGTAGGCGCACGGCAGGTTCATCCATGCGTTGTCCCAGGTCTCGAAGGGCGCCACGCGCGCGAGCTGGGTGTTGTCCCGGTCCCAGACCTTCCAGTCCGTCGGCCAGGGCGCGTCGTTGCACTCGACGGCGGTGTACACGGCGTTGGTGTTCTCCGCCTCGGCGGCCGTCTCGGTGGCCGGCCCGGCCTGCTCGACCAGCGGCTTCTCGTCGCCCTTCAGATACGCCGACAGCGCCTTCGCCCGGGTCGGCCAGTAGTCGTCGTAGTAGCCGGCCGACAGGAACGCCGCCTGCAGTTCGGCCGGTCCCACCTTGCCGCCCGCCGGCTTCGCCGCCAGCTGCTCGCTCGCCTTCTCGTAACTGGCCTGCACCTCGTCGGCCGTCTGCCCCAGCCCGTACACGTCGTCGTGCCGGGCGATCCACTCCCGGAAGTCCTCCCAGCGGCGCTCGAACGCGGCCGACTGGTCCAGGTTGTTGCGGTACCAGATCTGTTCGGGAGCCGGGTTCACCGCCGAGTCGAAGACCATCCGCCGCACGTGCGAGGGGAACAGCGTCGCGTACAGCGCCCCGAAGTAGGTGCCGTACGACGCACCCATGAACGTCAGCTTCCCCTCGCCCAGCGCCGCCCGCACGACGTCCAGGTCACGGGCGTTGTTGAGTGAGTTGAAGTACTGCAGCCCGCCCCCGGACCGCTTGGCGCAGCCCGTCGCATAGGCCTTCGCCTGCTCGATGCGCTCCTGCTTGTACTCCTCCGAGGGGTACGTCGGCGCCTGTGAGGGTGCCTTGAAGAAGAGCTTGGGTTCCTCGCAGGACAGGGGCGAGGACTTGCCGACGCCGCGCGGGGAGTAGCCGACCAGGTCGTAGGCGGCCGCGAGCCGCTTCCACGCCGGGAGCATCCCGACGAGCGGGAAGTACAGGCCGTCGCCGCCGGGCCCGCCGGGGTTGTAGACCAGGGCGCCCTGCCGGGGCACCCGCCGCTTGCTGTTGTGGGGGTCCTTGTGGGTGGCCCGCACCCTGCTGACGGTCAGCTTGATCTGCTTGCCGCCGGGATGCGCGTAGTCGAGCGGGACGGACACCGTGCCGCACTCCATGGTGCCCGGCATGTCCTGCGCGGCGGCGCACTTCCCGAACTCGATGCCCGCCGCCCGGGCACGCGCGGCGGCCACCGCCGTACCCTGCAGTTCGGCCGCGTCCGGGGCGACGGGGGTGCTGCCTGCCGGGCCGGCCGCGAGGGCGGTCAGGAGCAAGGATCCGGCGGCCGAGTAGAGGGCGGCAGCTCTCATGACGTGTCCCTTCGGTGCATGGCAGCGACAAAAGGGATGTTTCGTTCGGTGCATGCAGAAGGCAAGCACCGCCTCGGCGGTGTCGGCCTCAATGCCCCCTATGCGCCCCTGGCGTGTGGTTCGCGCCAGGACTGGTCGCGGTGCGCGAAGGCCGCGCGCAGGTCGGGTTCACCGATCGCGCGGACGCCTCGTACGGCGACGGTGGTGAGATACATACGGTCGTCACCCTGCGAGACGCGCCGGGTCAGGGCGCCCAGCAGCCGCTGCCCGGCCGGGGAGGCCCAGCGCGAGTAGGGGTGGGCCTCGACCCGGGCGATGGCCAGACAGCTCAGCGTCAGCGCGAGCGGCAGGGCGAACCACAGGGCGACCAGGCCGCGCGGCATGTCCGGCTGGGCGGGCACCAGCAGTGCGATCGCACCCAGCGCGAGCACGGCCACCGCGGCGAGTTGCACCTGGCGCACTCCGGCCGCGACGTTGGTCCGGGCGCCTGCGGGTACGGCCAGGCCCGCGTCGACGAGCCGGTCTCCGAGGCCCGCGACCGCGTCCGCGGAGGCCGCCGCCGCGCGGACCGGGGCGATGCGGCTCTGTCCCTCGGGACCGATGGCCCCTATGACGGACCGCTCCATGTCGTCCCGGCCGCGCGGGTCGACCACCGTCGCCCAGCCCGTGTGGGCGAGCAGCAGGCGCCGCTGCCGGGCCATGGAGACCATGGTCAGATCGGCGACCCTGCCGGGCCCGCCGGACAGGAACGCGGCCTCGTAGAGCGTCAGGTCATGGCGCCGGGCATGCGCTCCGGCGTCCGCGTCCCCGGCCGCCGCACGTACGGCGGCCAGGCACAACCGCGTGCACGCGGTGCCGGCGGCGGCCCAGGCCAGCAGCAGGAGAACGACCCAGAACATGCCGCGTTTCTATGCCAGATGCCCGGGGGAATGCCATGCCCTGTTCACAATGTGGACGGAGTGTTGCCGGTATGTGACGTTCCGTTCGGTGGCCCGGCAGAGATCACGGCGGAGGGCTGGAGGCGGCCGGCGGCAGCGTGTAGGCCGGGGACGAGGACGGTTCGAGGGGGACGACGGGGCCGGGGCCCGTGGTCGGGTCGGCCGGCGGGGGAGTGCTCGCGGCCGCCAGGTCCCGGGCGAGCGCGTCCCAGTCGATGTAGCCCGTGGCCTCCAGGACCTTGATGTGGTCCAGCACGGTCGTGTTCGCGTCGTCGGCGAGCGCCCGCACCAGCGAGTTGCGGGTGCTCGCGCGGACCTGGGCGACCACCGAGAACACCTTGCCGTGGGCCAGCCGCAGGATGTTGGCGAACTTGCTGTCGTAGTCCGTGCCCTGCGCCGCGTTCAGGGTCGCCAGCCACTGCTTCTGCTGGTCGCCCGGCTCATTGGGCAGCTGCAGCCCGAGCTTGGCCGCCACATCCCGTACCCGCTGGTCGAGGAAGGTGTGCCCCAGGACGAGATGCTGCCCTGCCATCCGCACGGCCTGGGTGGTGCCCTTCTGTTCGGCCTGCTGTCCGGCCGGCAGCTCCCACAGACCGGCCAGCCGGACCTTCGTGATGAAGTCGCGGTCGAGGGCGGACAGCGGCCCGTACTGCGTCGACACGGTGTCGGCGTTCAACACGTCGGCGCTGACGCCGGTCCCGGACCGGTCGGCGTACGACCAGATCGGGAAGATCAGTGCCAGCAGGGTGGCCGTCAGGCCGATGATGATGACCCCGGTGCCGCTGAATATGCCTCGGCCGGTGACGGGTGGTCGCGGTCGCATGGTGCCTCCTACGGCACCGCATATTACTGCGGGGTTCGGCGGGCCCCCTGCTCGCGGCGGTCACCCCCGCACTCAGCGGTGCAGGAGCACCCGCCGGGCAGCCCTGGCCATCCTCACCGCCGGCCGCTGCGACCGCGGTACGGGCCCCGACCGTTCCAGCCACCACTCCCTGAGCTCCCGCCGGGCCCGGCCCTCCTCCAGACGTCCGTCGAGCAGCAGCTGCCCGGCGAAGTCCAGGGCGTCGCGGCGATAGCCGCCGGTCATCGGGTGACGCTGGGCGTAGGCGAGGAAGGCGGGCCGGTACGTGTCCCCGAGGATCTCCGGCAGCTCGGGCGCGACCTTGGCCACGACATCCGCCCGCTTCCCGGCGAGCGCCCGCGCCTGCACCCCCAGCCGCACCCGGTCGAACCCCTCCGGCACGGGTGTCCCGGCGACGAGCGCGGACAGCAGGGCGGCCTGGGCGAGCCCGAGCCGCTGACGGGCGGCGTCGGAGGCGGGGGCGACGGAACTCGCGGCGGCCTCCGCCGCGACCGCCGCCTCGGCCGCGGTCTCCTCGCGCACCCCCCGTCCCTTCTCCACGGCTCCCCGGATCGCCTCCAACTCCCCCTCCAGCACGGCAGGTTCGGGAAAGTTCTCGTCCCTCTCCAGCAGCACCCCGGGCGGCGAGATGCGCGAGGCGAGGTCGGTCAGGATGTCGAGGACCGGCTCCGGCACCGGGTGGGCGTGGCTGTCGTGCCAGACGCCGTCTCGTTCGAAGCCGCCCGCGACATGGACGTACGCGATGGCCTCCAGGGGAAGTTCCGCGAGCGCCTTGGCCGGGTCCTCGCCGCGGTTGACGTGGTTGGTGTGCAGGTTGGCCACGTCGATCAGCAGCCGTACGCCCGTCCGGTCGGCGAGCTCGTACAGGAACTGCCCCTCGGTCATCTCCTCGCCCGGCCAGGAGATCAGCGCGGCGATGTTCTCGACGGCGAGCGGCACCGGCAGCGCGTCCTGTGCGATGCGGACGTTCTCGCACAGCACGTCGAGGGCGTCCCGGGTGCGCGGCACGGGCAGCAGATGCCCCGCCTCCAGGAGCAGGGACGCCGTCAGCGGGCCGCCGGCCCGTACGAACGCGATGTGCTCGGTGACCAGCGGCGAACCCAGCGCCTCGGCGCGCTCGGCGAGTGCGGTGAGCCGGTGCTCGTCGGGCCGGCCGGCGCCGCCGAGGCCGAGCGAGACGCCGTGCGGGATCACGGTCACTCCGCGGGCGCGCAGCCGCTGCAGCGACTCGGGGAGGTGCCCGGGGCACACGTTCTCGGCCACGGCCTCGACCCAGTCGATGCCCGGCATGCGCTCCACGGCGTCGGCGATCTCCGGCCGCCACCCGATGCCCGTTCCCAGTCGCTCCATGGTCCGTCCCCTCCCTGCGGTCTCCTCCAAGAACGTGACGGGGGTATGGCCCCGCCGCTCGGACGCGAATCCCGTCGCCGGAACCTTCAGAGCAACATTTGAGGTTCGGTCCGGCAGGCTCGGCTCACCGCAGCACACCCTCGGAGTCCACCGGATCCGGCCGGTTCGTGTTGACCGTGCCCGGCGTGCCCGGCGACGGCCGGGAGGTCGTGCCGATGTCACCGGTGCTCTCGGCGGCCGGTGCCGAGGGCGCCACCTGGCCGGGGACCGGCGCCGACGGGCCGGTCGGGCTGGCGGTCGTGGTGGCCACCGCGTCATTGGCGATGGCGTCGAAGTCGACCCGGCCGGTCTTCTCCAGCACCGTGATGTGGTCGAGCACCGTCTGGTTGGCGTCCGAGGCCAGCTGCCGTACGAGCGTGTTCCGGGTGGAGTTCCGGACGGTGCCGATGGCCGGGAAGATCTTGCCGTGCGCCGAACGCAGCAGGTTCACGAACTTGTACTCGTACTCCGCGCCCGTCGCCGCGGTCATCTCCTGCAGCCAGCCCTGCTGTTGCTCGTTGGGCTGGTTCGGCAGTTCGACGCCGAGCCGGGCCGCGACGATCCGCACCCGCTTGTCGAGGTCGGTGTGGCCGACGATGAGGTGGTCGCCCGCCTCCTTGATCGCCTGGCTGGGCGCGCGCTCGATCGCCTGCTGCCCGGCGGGCAGCTCCCACAGGCCCGCCAGCCGCACCCGCACGATCAGATCGCGGTCGGCGGCGGTCAGCGGACCCCACTGGGTGTTCACGGTCCCCGCCGCGACGTTCGCCTGACCGGTGCCCGACCGGTCCGCGTAGGACCACACGGGGAAAGCGATCGCTCCGATGGTGACGACGAGGGCCGCCACGAGCAGGGCCGTACCGTTGATCCGCATGCCAGGGGATACGCGCGGGACCCCCCGCGTTGTTCAAGCAAAAGGAAAAAAGCTAAACGGCTGGTAAAGCCGTAGTGGGTCGCCGTACATCCTCGGGTCAGCGCAGCGCCGGATGATCGGCCACCACCGTGCAGGAGCCGGGCGCGATCTCCGTGAAGCCCGCGTCACGCACCAACGGCAGCCCGCTCGTGGTCAGTTGACCCCAGCGGCCCGGATCGGCGCTCCGTACGGCGAGCGGGAAACCCGCGTCCCGCCAGGCCGCCCGCTCCTCGTCCGACAGCTCCCACCAGGCCAGTTGGGCACCGTGTCCCGCCTGTGCCATCGCCTTGCCGGCGGACATGTCGAGGTCGGGGTTGAGCCACAGCACGGGCACCGCGGGATCCGCCGCCGTCGGCGGCTCCGGGTCGTCGAGATCGGTGCCGGAGACCTGCAATTTGGCCAGGTCCTTGGGCCAGCCGTCGAGCGGTACGGGCGGAAACACCCGTACCTCCGCCGACTTGCCGCTCACCGTGATCCCGGGCAGCGCCTCGGCCCGCCGCCACTCGGCGCCGCGGGCGCGCCGCACCACCTTGCGGATCCGGGCGTCCTGCCAGTCCCGCATGACTTGGGCCCACTCCCCGTCCCCGAGGGACCGCTCGTCGCTGAGCATGACCAGTACGGCCCGGGCGGCGGTCTCCAGAGCGTCGGTACGGGCGGGCGGCGCGGCCTTCTCGATGTGCACGACGAGAGGCAGCACGAACTGCGGCGCCTGATCGCGCTCGTTGGGCTCGGACCGGAACGGGCTGTCCGCGGCGGACGTCACTTCTTGGCTCACATCAGCCAACCTTAAGGGGGTGCCGGGCAGTGCCACTTTGCGAAGATGCCGCCATGCGATGTGATCTCCGGCTCGACAACGTCGGCCGCCGCTACGGCATCCGCGGCCCCTGGGTCCTACGCGGCGTCCACCTCGCCGTGACGCCGGGCACACTGACCCGCGTCGAAGGACCCAACGGCACCGGCAAGTCCACCCTCCTGCGCCTGCTGGCCGGTCTGGACGCTCCCAGCGAGGGCCGCATCACCGGCCGCCCCCGCACGGCGTACGTCCCCGAACGCTTCCCGTCGGCCCTCCCGTTCACGGCGCACGGCTACCTCACCCACCTCGGCACCATCCACGGCCTCTCCCGTCGCACGGCGACCCGCGCCGCGGGCGAGTGGCTGGACCGCTTCGGCGCAGCCGCCTACGCCCGCACCCCCATGGCCCAGCTGTCGAAGGGCAGCAGCCAGAAGGTCGCCGTCGCGCAGGCACTGCTCGCCGAGCCGGAGCTGCTCGTCCTCGACGAGGCCTGGACCGGCCTGGACGCCGCCGCCCGCACCGAGCTGGAGCGGGCCGTCGCCGAGCGCACCGCGGCCGGGGGTGCCGTGGTCTTCGTCGACCACGACCCGCGCCGTCTGGCGGGCGCGCCCGACACCACGTACACCGTGCGCGACGGCGGCCTCGAACGCCGTACCCGCGAGATCACGGCACCGGCCGACAGCGGCCCGCAGGTCGTGGTCGAGGTGCAGGGCCCGCAGGGTGGGCAGTTGCCCACCGACGCACTGGGCGCCCTCGTCTCGGCGGAGGAGGCCGCGCCGGGCACATACCGCCTCACCGTCCTCGCCTCCCACTCGGACGTGGTGCTGCGCACACTGCTGACGGCCCGCCCGCCGTGGCACGTGGTCAGCGTGCATGCTCTCGACGGCCGCCTCGACAAGGACAGCCGCCGATGACCGCCCTCCTGCGCTACCAGGCCGCCCTTCTCCTGCGCTCGCAGCGCTGGCTGCCGCCGGTCATCCTGTACGCGGCGTTCCTCGGCGTCGGTGTGCAGAGCGGGCAGCCCGTCCTCGACTCGCTCGGATACACGGCCGCGGCCCTGCTGCCGGTCGCCGCCTGGCTGGTACGGATCTGCGTCACCGTCGAACCGCCCGCCGCCCGCGCATGCGTGGCCGCCGCCTCCGGGCCGGGGCGGGCACATCTGGCCCGGCTGCTGGCGGGCCTGATCACGGCGGCGGCACTCGGTACGGCCGCGGTCCTCGTCGTGACCCTGATCAGCGCCCCCGTGAGCACGGACCACCGGACCCGGATCGCAGTGCTCCCGGCCGCCGCGGCCGGCCTCCTCGCCGCGCAGGCCTGCGCGGCGCTCGGCACGGCCGTCGGTGCGCTCACCAACTGGCCGGTGCTGCGCGCGCCCGGCCGGGCGGTCCCGGCGATGCTGCTCACGGCGCTGCTGTCGGCGGTGACGACGGGCTCACCGGCGCAGGCGGCGGTGAGCGGCCTGGTCGCCGGCTCGCAGTCGGGCAGGGTCCCCGTCCCCCTGGTGCCGCTTGCCGCGGCAGCCGTCCTCGCGGCGGCGGCGATCGCGGCGGCCTGCGCCCTCGTGTCCCGCCGCTCGCCCTGAGCCGGCGCTCCGCCGGCGGGGTGATGCCCCTGCAGGCCGGTGGGGGCTGGTCGTGCCCACGCGGCGGAGCCGCATATCGATACAGCCCCGCGCCCCTACGGGACGCGGCGGCCTGCGTCTCACGTCCCGACCGTCATCCTGAGCAGGCGGTGCGCTGAGCCTCCTGCCACTCGCACACCGGGCACAGAGTGATCCCCTTGTACGACTCCGGGTACTCGGTCGGCTCGCGGCACAGCACGCACTCGGCGTACGGCGGCCCTCCCGCCCCAGGCGGCTTCGTCGCGTCGCGGATGGTGCCGTAGTCCTCGCTCACACCTCCAGCGTAAGCCGCTCACGGCCGCCCCCTCGTGGCCCCGATCAGCTCGGACACCTTCACGAACCGGAAGCCCTTCCTGCGGAGCTCCGGCACGATCTGGCGGACCGCCCGCTCGGTCACCGGCGCCGCGCTGCGCGTGCAGTGCATGACGACGACCGATCCCGGCCGCACCCCCTCCAGCACCTGCCGGGCCACCGCGTCCGCGTCCGTCGCGAACGCGTCGCCGCTCACCACGTCCCACTGCACGGCGGTGACGCCGGTCGCGGCCAGTGCCTTCAGGGCCTGCCGGTCGTAACAGCCGCCCGGGAAGCGGAAGTACGGCATCGCGTCCGGCACCCCGGCCCTGCGGAACGCGGCGTACGCCCGTTCCACGTCCGAGCGCATCCGGTCCTCCGAGACGGTCGGCAGGCCGTAGCAGTCCCCGGTGAAGCTGTAGTGGCTGTAGGAGTGGTTGGCGACCTCGAAGAGCGGATCCCGACCGAGGGCCCGTGCCTGCCCGGGGTATTCGTCCGCCCATCGCCCAGTCATGAACACGGTCGCCGGCACCTTCAGCGCCCGCAGCGTCGCGATCAGCTCCGGATTGTCGAACCGCTCGCCGCGCGCCGCCCGCGCCCCCTCGTCGGCGGTCATGTCGGCATCGAAGGTGAGGGCGACCGTTCTGCCCTGCGTGCGTGGACCGTTCTTGAACACGGGCGTGAGACCGGCGGGGCCGGGCGCGAGGGTCGGGGGCCGGGACGGGGCGGCGGAGGCCGCGGAGGGTGCCGGATGAGCGGCGTGAGGCGCGTCGGAGGCGCCACAGGCGGTGAGCACGGCGCCGAGTGCACAGGCGACAGCTGCATGGCGTACACGTACAAGTCGTACTCGACTGATCATCGTACGAACATAAGTGGATGAAACGGGCGAATCGCGTATCGCCGCACCACTCCGTGGTCGACGTCCGGCGATCAGCGCCCGTAGCGGCCCGTCAGGGCGCCGGAGGCCGCCGTGCGGCCGGTCAGTGCGCGTTTGACGTCGTCGGCCGTGGCGTCGGCGGACAGGGTGAGGGCCTTGTCGGTGGCGTAGACCGAGAAGACGTAGCGGTGGGGCCTGCCCTTGGGCGGGCAGGGGCCGCCGTATGCGTTCTTCTTGAAGCCGTTGCGGCCCTGAGTGGCGCCCTTGGGTACCTCTCCGGCGGCCCAGTGGGTGTCGTGCGGGTCGATGCCCCACATCAGCCAGTGCACGAAGGTGCCGTGCGGGGCATCCGGGTCCTCGACCAGCGCGACCAGTTCGGCGGCGGTGTCCGGGACGCCGGACATGTCCAGCGGCGGTGAGACGTCCTCGCCGTCGCAGGTGTAGCGGCGGGGGACGGTACCGCCCTCGGAGAAAGCGCTGCTCGTCACGGTGATCCGCCGCGCGGCGCTGGGCGCGGGGACGGACGTACCACCGCCGCCGTCCCCGCACCCCGAGGTGAGCCCCAGTGCCACCGCTGCGGCGACGATCACGAGCCTGCGCTGCATGGACGAAACGCTAGCCGCGCCCTTGTGCCCCCGCTACCTGCGCCCGTCGGGCCAGAAGGTGACGCCTGCGAACCCGACCCACTCGGGGGCATCCAGGGTGCCGCCCCCGGTCTGGCGGCGCGCCGCTGGGTCGTATCGCCGGATCTGGCCGGCTCGTTGGGCGGGAAGCGGCAGAAGAGACCGAAGGGCGCGGCCGCCTCTTGCGGGCAGTGCGGCCATGCCGTCGTGGTCGGAGGGCAACGGCCCTCGCCGGATGGAGCCGGTCGCCCTCGCAGGAGCAGCGTGTCACGTCTCGATCTGGTGGTCCGGCGCGGACGGCGGCTGGTGTTCCTGCGCGCGTTCCAGGAACCGCAGCAGCTCCACCGGGAAGGGGAGCACGAGCGTCGAGTTCTTCTCGGCGGCCACCGCGACCACCGTCTGCAGCAGCCGCAGCTGGAGCGCCGCGGGCTGATCGGACATCTGCTTGGCCGCCTCGGCCAGCTTCTTGGAGGCCTGGAGTTCGGCGTCCGCGTTGATGATGCGGGCCCGCCGCTCGCGGTCGGCCTCGGCCTGGCGGGCCATGGAGCGCTTCATCGCGTCCGGCAGGGACACGTCCTTGATCTCGACCCGGTCGACCTGCACGCCCCAGCCGACGGCCGGGCTGTCGATCATCAGCTCCAGTCCCTCGTTGAGCTTCTCGCGGTTGGAGAGCAGGTCGTCCAGCTCGCTCTTGCCGATGATCGACCGCAGGGACGTCTGTGCCATCTGCGAGACCGCGAACTTGTAGTCCTCGACCTTGACGAGCGCGTTCGCCGCGTCGACCACCCTGAAGTAGACGACGGCGTCCACGCGCACCGTCACGTTGTCCCGGGTGATGCCCTCCTGGGCCGGCACCGGCATCGTGACGATCTGCATGTTCACCTTGTTGAGCCGGTCCACGAACGGGATGATCATCGTGAATCCGGGCTCCCGCACGGCGCCGGCGAGCCGTCCGAGGCGGAAGACCACCCCGCGCTCGAACTGCTTGACGACCTTCGCCGCCGCGGCGAGGTAGACGATCCCCGCGGAACCGGCCACCACGGCCGCCGTCGCCAGCTCAGGAACCATCACGACCCCCTCTGTCAGAGGGCTGGTATGTCTGCTCCTGTAACGATATGCCCGGTGGCTGGTCCCGGGCCACGACGGACCCGGGACCAGCCACCGGTGAGCTAGGCGGCCGTGACGACCCGCACGGGTTCGGTGCCGACCGCGCTGTGCCGCTCTGCCCAGTTCTCCAGGGCCGTACGGCAGGCGTGGTCGAGGTGGTGCAGCCCGGACAGGTCCAGCTCGACCGGGCGGTCCTGGGGCAGCGCCTCCAGACTGTCGAGGATCTTCGGCAGCCGCAGGAAGGTCGCGTTGCCCGACAGGTACGCCTGGACCGGGCCTGCGCCCTTGTCGACGACCTCCAGCTTGATGTGCGAGGCCTCCCAGGCGGTCTTGACGACCGCGAGGGCCAGACCGATGAGGACGCCCTCGAACATGCTGACCGCGACGATCGACACCGCCGTGACCACGAGGATCAGCGCCTCGCCGCGGTGCTCGCGCCACAGCGACACGATCGCACGCACGGGGATCAGCTTGGCGCCGGAGTACACCAGGATGCCCGCGAGAGCCGGGATCGGGATGTAGCCGAGGATGCTCGGCAGCAGGGCCGCGAACAGCAGCAGCCACACGCCGTGCATCACACGGGACGCCTTCGTCCGCGCGCCCGCCTGGACGTTCGCCGCGCTGCGCACGATGACCGCGGTCATCGGCAGCGCGCCGAGCACACCGCACAGCGCGTTGCCCGCGCCCTGCGCGATCAGTTCCTTGTCGTACTCGGTACGCGGCCCGTCGTGCAGCCGGTCCACGGCCGCCGCGCTGAACAGCGACTCGGCGGACGCGATCAGGGTGAAGGCGACGATGGTGCCGAGCAGACCGATGTTCGCGAGGTCGCCGAAGGCGCTCAGCGGGGGCGGCTGAATGGACCCCAGCAGACCCTGCACCTCGACGGTGGCGACGGGCAGCGAGAACAGCAGCGCGACGAGGGTCGCGAGACCGACCGCGGCGAGCGGTCCGGGGACCGTGCGCACCTGCTTCGGCATCCGCTTCCACAGCACGAGTACGGCGATGGTGCCGGCGCCGAGGAGCAGCGAGGCGAGCGCGTCCGTCTTCCCGACGGCGTCGAAGAGCGCGCCGGGGAGCTCGGCTATCTTCGCCAGGCCGGAGGCGGGCGCCTTGGCGTCCGCCATCGAGTACAGCTGCCCGGCGATCAGCACGAGCCCGATGCCGGCCAGCATGCCCTCGACGACCGAGACCGAGATGGCCCGGAAGTAGCGGCCCAGCTTCAGGGTGCCCATGAGGATCTGGAGCGCGCCGGTGGCGAGGACGATCACGCCGAGGGCCGGCAGCCCGAATTCCTGCACGGCCTCGAAGACCAGGACGGTCAGACCCGCCGCGGGCCCGGAGACCTGCAGGCTGCTGCCCCGCATCAGACCGGTGACGACACCGCCCACTATGCCGGTGACCAGGCCGAGTTCGGCCGGGACACCGGAGGCGACGGCCACGCCCACGCACAGCGGGAGCGCGACCAGGAAGACGACCAGGGAGGCGGCGAAGTCCTGCCGCAGGTGAGGGTATTTGGTCATCACGGCGCTCACAGGGCCTTGAAGACGTCGGAGGCGGAGTCGTGCGCCAGGACGGCGCCCGTGTGGACCTCGTAGTACCAGGCGTGCAGCGACAGTTGACGGTCCTTCAGCTTCTTCTCGATGAAAGGGTACGAGCGCAGCCGCAGCAGCTGCGTCAGGACGTGGCTCTGTACGCCCTCGGCGACGGCCGGGTCCTCGACCGCGCCTGCCGGGCGCGGGGTGGCGTGCGCGAGCCAGTCGCGCACGGCGGGGACGGCGGTCAGGTCGTCGCCGCGCACGAGGGCACCGACCGCGCCGCAGTGCGAGTGGCCGCAGACGACGATGTCGTCGACCCCGAGCACCTCCACCGCGTACTCGATGGTGGCCGCCTCGCTGGTGGGGTGCTCGGAGGCGAACGGCGGGACGATGTTGCCAGCGGTGCGCAGCTCGAAGAGCTCGCCCGGGCGGGCGCCGGTGATCAGGGCCGGGACGACCCTGGAGTCGGAGCAGGTGATGAACAGCACCTGCGGGGACTGGCCTTCGGCGAGTTTGGCGAACTCCTCAGGGCGCTGTCCGAACGTACGGGCGTTGTCGATGAGGGGCTGCATGATGTGGTGACTCCTCCTGGCGCGCCGCGACGGCGCGTCGGTGTGGGCAGGACAGGTGTGGGGTGACTGCGCTGTTCTGCTTCTCTCTCAGCAGCGGAAGACCTGAAGTGCCGCCGGAGAGTGGGATGTCGAGGGTCTCGACAGATGATGGGCGCGGTTCGCGACCGGCATGTGGAAGGAGGCCGGGTCCTGCGCCGTCAGTTGGCGCTCGGGCTCCTCCGGCGTGCATCCGGTGTTCACATGACGCTCGCGGGGGCGCAGGGGGCCGGTCGGGGCCCCGGGGACTCCGCAGTCGCGGAACGTCGCGGCCTCGTCACGCAGCGCCTTGCCCGAGAGTTTGGTTCCGGGCAGATCCTTGGCTACGGCATGACGGACCGTGTGCGCGGCTGCGAAGGACGTGGTGGGTGCGAAGAAGGTGAGGGCAAGCAGGGCGGCGGCGAGCAGGGCCAGGGCCGTACGGGTCGTCGTACCTCGGAACATGTGCCCCCCCCTTCTTGCCGCTCAGCTTCTTGCATCAACCAAGGAATGGTCAATCACCGGTCAAGAAACACGTTAACCCTGCAAAGTTGTTTGCAGGGTTAACTTCACGTTTCCAGCTGAAGAGAGCCTGAAATGCGCTGGTGGGGTGGCCTGAACTAGTCGCTCTCGGCGAGTCCCTTGCCGTCTCGGGCCAGCGCGGTGAGCCGGGAGATCGCCCGGAAGTACTTCTTGCGGTAGCCGCCGTTCAGCATCTCCTCGCTGAACAGCCGGTCGAAGGGCAGCCCGGAGGCCAGGACCGGCACCTCGCGGTCGTAGAGCCGGTCCGCGAGCACCACCAGCCGCAGGGCCGTCGACTGGTCGGGGACGGGGCGGACGTCGGTGAGGCAGACCGCCTTCAGGCCGTCGGTCAGCGCGCCGTACCGGCTGGGGTGGACCTTGGCGAGGTGGTCGAGGAGGTGCGGGAAGTCGTCCAGCGAGGCGCCCGGGGTGGCGTACGCCGTCTTCGTCACCTGCTCGTCGGAGAAGGGTGCCGGCGCCTTGGGCAGGCCGCGGTGGCGGTAGTCCTCGCCGTCGATGCGCAGGGCGCGGAAGTGGGCGGACAGGCCCTGGATCTCGCGCAGGAAGTCGGCGGCCGCGAAACGGCCCTCGCCGAGCTTGCCGGGAAGCGTGTTGGAGGTGGCGGCGAGCGCCACACCGGCGTCGACCAGCCTGCCGAGCAGGGTCGACACGAGGACCGTGTCGCCGGGGTCGTCGAGCTCGAACTCGTCGATGCACAGGAGACGGTGGCCGCTGAGCGTCTGCACGGTCTGCTGGAAGCCCAGGGCGCCGACCAGGTTGGTGAGCTCGACGAACGTGCCGAACGCCTTGAGTGCGGGCTCCGCCGGGGTGGCGTGCCAGAGGGAGGCGAGCAGGTGGGTCTTGCCGACGCCGTAACCGCCGTCGAGGTAGACACCGCGAGGGCCCGCCGGGATCTTCGGCGCCTTCGGCTTCCCGAACCCGAGGAAGCCGCGCTTTCCGCCGCCTACCGCGTGCGCCCCGCCGAGCCCGGCCGCGAAGCCCTCGAGGACGCGGACGGCCTCGGTCTGGCTGGGCTGGTTCGGGTCCGGGATGTAGGTGCTGAAGCGGACCGAGTCGAAGCGCGGCGGCGGCACCATCTCGGCGACCAGGCGGTCCGCGGGGACATGCGGCGCACGGGCGCACAGGGACAGCGGGGCCGCGTCGGCTATCGGGCTGAGGCCGGGGGCGGAAGGGGAGGACGACACGGTTCCCCATGCTAAGGGCCGTGCCAGACTGCACGACATGCGACGCCTGTTCCCTGTGACCGACGAGACAGTGCCGAAAGCTCCTGGACCTCCCGGTGAGGAGGGTGTGGCCGGTGTTCCCGAAGTCCCGGCCGACCGCGAGTGGAGCCTCGCCGAGCTCGCCGCCGCCTATGCCTACCCCGAGCCCACCGCCGGCGGACGGCCCGTCCCGTGGCTGCGCGCGAACATGGTCTCCACGCTCGACGGGGCCGCCCAGCACGACGGCCGGTCGCAGCCGATCTCCAGCGCGGCCGACATGCGGATCTTCGGCACCCTGCGCGGGCTGGCGGATGTCGTGGTCGTCGGTGCGGAAACGGTACGTCAGGAGGGGTACCGGCCCGCACGCGCGCGTGCGGAGTTCGCGGAGCTGCGGCAGGCGGCCGGGCAGCCGCCGGCGCCGGCCATCGCGGTGGTCAGCGCCAGCCTGGACCTGGACTTCTCCCTTCCGCTGTTCACCTCGCCGGTGGTGCCGACTCTGGTCCTCACGGGCGCCGCGGCCGCCCCGGACCGGGTCGCCGCCGCGGAGAAGGCCGGAGCCCGGGTGGTGATCGCCGGTGACGGAGTCGGCGTGGAGCCCGCCCGCGCCGTACGGGCCCTGGGCGAGCTCGGATACACCCGGCTGCTGACCGAGGGGGGTCCACGGCTGCTCGGTCAGCTGGTGGCGGCCGGGGTGCTCGACGAGCTCTGCCTCGCCGTCTCCCCGATGCTCACCGCCGGTGACGCGCAGCGCATCGCGGGCGGGCCGTCGGTCGCGGTTCCGCACCGCTTCGTCCTCGCGTCGCTGCTGGAGGAGGAGGGTTTTCTCTTCACCCGCTACCAGCGGCCCTGAGAATCGTTCAGCGGTACCGCCGGTCCCGAAAACGGCGGAACCTACCGTTCCGCTTTGCTCGGGGCGGGCACACTGAATCTCGCAGTCCCCGTGAGATCACGGGGCAGGATGGTTTCCGCAGAAGGGGCGCCCGGTGTTCACAAGCGTATTGATGATCGAGAAGGCCCTGACGTCCGCAGACGTGGAGTTCGTCACCAGCTTGCACGGGGACGAGGAGGTCTCCTTCCATGTGCTGCTCCAGCCCCGCGGCGACCAGGCGGACCGCCTGCTGCGGGCCATCGACGACGTCGCGCTCGGCGAGCTGGACGAGGTCGCGCGCGAGCGGGATGTCCCCGAAGGGGAGGCCGCGAGGCCCTTCGGGGAGCGGGCGTTGGAGGTGTCGCTGCAGGCGCTGCATGCTGCGGGCAGCGAGGCGGAGGGGCGGCTGATCGAGGATCATCCGCTGGATGCGTTGAAGGCTCTCGTGGACGAGAGCGACGCCGATGAGGTGATCGTGCTCACCGATCCCCACTACGTGGAGGAGTTCTTCCATCGGGACTGGGCTTCTCGGGCTCGGCACAAGGTGGGGGTGCCTGTGCTGAAGCTGTTCTCGCACAGCAAGGCCTAGACGCCGTAGGGGGACGGGTGCGTTTGCGGCTGCGGGTGCGTTGTGGCTGGTCGCGCCCACGCGGCGGAGCCGCACATCGATACAGCCCCGCGCCCCTTGAGGGGGTGCAGTCGCCGTAGGCAATAGGCTGGGGCGCTGAACATCCGCCGTATTTGTACGCACAGGGAGACACGCATGGCACCCGGCCTTCCCCCCGCCATGGAGCGACCGCATTTCATCGGCATCGGTGGGGCCGGAATGTCGGGGATTGCGAAGATTCTTGCTCAGCGTGGGGGCAAGGTGGCCGGTAGTGATGCCAAGGAGTCCGCGACCGCTGAGGCGCTGCGGGCGCTGGGTGTGGCCGTGCACATCGGGCATGCGGCGGAGCATCTTGCCGACGATGCCAGCTGTGTCGTCGTGTCGTCGGCGATCCGGAAGGACAATCCGGAGCTGGCCCGGGCCGCCGAACTCGGTGTCCCCGTCGTGCACCGGTCCGACGCCCTTGCCGCGCTGATGGACGGCCTGCGGCCGATCGCGGTCGCCGGGACACACGGCAAGACGACCACGACGTCGATGCTGGCCGTCTCGCTGAGCGAGCTGGGGCTGAAGCCGTCGTACGCGATCGGCGGCGATCTGGACGCGCCCGGCTCCAACGCCCTGCACGGCGAGGGTGACATCTTCGTCGCCGAGGCCGACGAATCGGACCGCAGCTTCCACAAGTACGCGCCCGAGGTCGCGATCGTCCTCAACGTCGAGCTCGACCACCACGCCAACTACGCGTCCATGGACGAGATCTACGAGTCCTTCGAGACGTTCGCCGGACGGATCGTGCCGGGCGGCACGCTGGTGATCTCCTCCGACCACGAGGGTGCGCGCGAGCTGACCCGGCGGCTGGCCGGTTCCGTGCGGACGGTGACGTACGGCGAGGCCGAGGACGCCGACGTACGGGTCCTGTCGGTCGTACCGCAGGGGCTGAAGAGCGAGGTCACGGTCCTGCTGGACGGGCAGGAGCTCACCTTCGCGGTCTCCGTGCCCGGACGTCACTACGCGCACAACGCCGTGGCCGCGCTCGCCGCGGGCGTGGCGCTGGGCGTCCCCGCCGCCGAGCTGGCGCCGGCCCTGGCCGCGTACACCGGGGTGAAGCGCCGTCTGCAGCTGAAGGGCGAGGCCGCCGGCGTCCAGGTCATCGACTCCTACGCCCACCACCCGACGGAGATGACCGCCGACCTGGAGGCCATGCGCGCCGCGGCGGGCGAGGCGCGGATCCTGGTCGTGTTCCAGCCGCACCTGTTCTCGCGGACGCAGGAGCTCGGCAAGGAGATGGGGCAGTCGCTGGCCCTCGCGGACGCGTCGGTGGTCCTCGACATCTATCCGGCCCGCGAGGACCCGATCCCCGGGGTGACGAGCGAGCTGATCATCGAGGCGGCACGGGCCGCGGGTGCGGACGTGACGCCGGTCCACGACAAGGCGGAGGTGCCCGAGGTCGTGGCGGGAATGGCGAAGGCGGGTGATCTCGTTCTCACCATGGGCGCGGGCGACGTCACCGACCTCGGACCGCGCATCCTGGACCGTCTCGCGAAGTAAAGGGGCTGAGCTTCATGTCGTACGACGTCGAAAAGCCGGACGAGCAGTGGCGCGCGGAGCTGACCCCGGCCGAGTACGCCGTGCTGCGCCAGGCCGCGACCGAGCCCGCCTTCACGGGCGAGTACACCGACACCAAGACGACGGGCGTGTACTCCTGCCGTGCCTGCGGCGCCGAACTGTTCACCTCCACCACGAAGTTCGAGTCGCACTGCGGCTGGCCGTCCTTCTACGACCCGAAGGACACCGACGCGGTCGAGCTGATCGAGGACCGCTCGCACGGAATGGTGCGCACCGAGGTGCGGTGCGCGCGGTGCGGGTCGCATCTCGGGCACGTCTTCGAGGGCGAGGGGTATGCGACGCCCACGGACCAGCGGTACTGCATCAACTCCATCTCCCTGCGTCTGACCGCTGACGAGGGCTGACCGTCCTAGTCCGTCGTCCTGACGTACGTGTAGGGGGCCGCGACGGCGCCGCTGTGGTGATCGGCGGCGCGCAGGGCGGCGGTGAGGCGTTCGCGTGGCTTCATGCCGAGGCCGGCGGTGGCGTGGAGGGCGCCGAGGGCGTACTCGTCGCCGCAGCCGACCGCGGCGTACCCGTCGGCGGACTCGCTGACCTGGTAGTCGCCGTGGATGGCGAAGAGGCGGCCGTGGATGCCCACGAGGAAGCTGCCGGCCTGCTCCTGCTCGGACTCCTTGCGCGCCCAGCCGCCGTCCTTGAGGCAGGTGCGGACCGCGTTGACGAAGGTCGTGGCCATGAAGCGGTAGAGGGCGCCCTCCGGGTGCGGGGCCTCAAGTGCGTAGTGCAGCAACTGGCCCATGCGGAAGGACGTGGTGTACCCGAGGACGTAGGGTCCGTTGATGAAGACCTTGGGGTCGCGGCAGATGGTGAGCCGGTAGTCGTTGCTGCCCGCGGAGTCTCCGGCCAGATGGACTCGCTTGCGGTGAACCAGGCCGACGATGACGGTCAAGTCAGCACCCCCGTAGTGGTGTTGAGGCCTTGGTGGCCGCCTCAGGGCATTTCTGCCCGCCCGCTGCGCGGAGTCACCGCTTCCGTTCAGCGGTGGTCCACCAGCATCTGCGCCCGGCCCGGTGCCCTGCGGCCGTGGCGTCTGCTGCGCGGTGGGCGTTGGGGCCAGCACAGGACGTAGGCGGCGGAACCGGCCGCGAAGGCCAGGCGTATGAGGCCCTGGGCGGAGTCCGAGGGGACGAGCAGGGCGCTGCCGTACAGGGAGATCAGGGCGAGCCAGCTGACCCAGGGGACCAGCCGGCGCTGGCCGATCGAGTCCCAGATCAGGGTGCCGAGGAGGACCGAGGCGTTGTAGTACGTGTACACGCTCGGGTCCAGGACGATGCGGGCGTCGGCGGCGAGCAGCACGACGGCCGGCCAGCGGTGCCTGCGGACGGCCAGGGCGCCCAGGGCGATACCGAGGGCCATCTGGGCGGGGCGGTCCCACCACGGGGTGGCGGCGTCGTGCACGCCGAACCAGCGCAGGGCCGAGGCGGGCTGGTTCGGGATCGTGAAGCGGGCGGCG
Organism: Streptomyces sp. NPDC001157; assembly: GCF_053598255.1. Classification (NCBI taxonomy): domain Bacteria; kingdom Bacillati; phylum Actinomycetota; class Actinomycetes; order Kitasatosporales; family Streptomycetaceae; genus Streptomyces; species Streptomyces sp. NPDC001157. The sequence goes on along the minus strand of NZ_JBSFJW010000009.1, from coordinate 60,537 downwards.
GCCAGGGTGTCCAGGTGGGTGAGGTAGAAGGGCAGCCACGCCACCGCGACCAGCCCGGCGGCCCAGGCGGCGGAGCGCAGCCGGGCGGGGCGCGGCAGCGCCAGCAGCAGGGGCAGGAAGCCGACCGCCCAGGGCTTGGAGTCCACCGCGAGGGCCAGGAGGACGCCGACGGCCGTCGCGTTGCCGCGGACCAGCGCGCGGACGGCGAGGGTGGTGAAGAACAGGGCCAGGACGTCGTCCAGATGCGCGAAACGCACCGAGACCTCCACCCACATGGGGATGAAGGCCGCCCCGGCGATCAGTACGCGCTGCTGGAGGCGCTTGTGGTTGAGCCCGGTGCCCCGGTAGTGGTCGGCGGCGGCGCGGCCGACCAGTACCAGCATGTAGAGACCCAGGCCGGACATGAACGCGTCGGCGAGCTTCTCGCCGAGTTCGGCGGGGAAGGGTGCGAAGAGCCCGGCGACCAGGAAGCTGACCGGGCCGATCTGCAGATCGGGGTGGTTGGCATAGAGGGCGAGGCCGCCGCCGGGGACCTGGTGGAAGAGCAGCTGCTGACCCTGCACCAGGTAGTGCCAGGACACGGCTCCATGGCGTTCGGCCACGAGGAACCAGACGACCGTCCACAGGGCCAGCAGCGCGTTGTGCCGGCGCAGTGGATAGCGGCCGATGCGGCCGATCCGTGCCCCGTCCCCGGGCACGGCTGCCACCGTCTTCCGCTTCCGCACGTTCCGTCCTCCCCCTCGGCCCGCCCCCGGCGTCGGGACGGCCGAGGTCGCGGGCACTACCCGGTCATCCCTGTAGAGGGGGGCTCGGCGCGGTGGGTTGCCTGTCCGGGACCGCGAGCAGACCTCAGACGAGGGACACGGGGGCCGTACGGGCGTCGACGACGGTGGGGTTGCCGACAGAGGCGAGCAGGCCGAGACCGTCGGTGCGGGTGCCGTGGCCGAAGCAGTCCAGGGGCGCTGCGCCGTACTCGGCCGCGGCGCGGACCACGGCCCGGGCCTTGGCCGCCGCCGTCATCGGGTGACGCACCTCGCCGGTCAGGCACCCTTCCGAGTCCACCACTGGTTCGGTGCCCAGGACGAGGTCGGCGCCCAGGTCCTCGCGCAGCGGGGCCAGGCAGGGCGTGAAGGCTTCGAGACCAGGGCGGTGAGGTGCCCGGCGTCCTGGTGGGCGCGGAGCGCGGTCAGGGTCCGGGCGATGAACGGCGGGCCTGTGCGGCGCCCCCGGCGGACCTCCTCGTACCAGCGCCACCCCTGTTCCACCAGCTCGGCCGACCCCGTTCCCGCGTAGCGGCGGTAGTGGGCCCGCAGCAGGTCGGGCGGGTCGATGCCGAGTGCGGCCATGGCGCCCAACTGGTCCACTTCGTAGCGAATCGTGCAGGTCGCACGCCCGACAGCAGGCACGCATGTCCTCGCCGGCACCCTGCACGTCCGACCGGTCGGACATCCATCGCGCCACAGCCAGAACGGCCGAAGCCCGACAGCGTCCTCACAGCACCTTCCGCTGCACCAGCGCCGACAGCACCAGCGCCCCCGGCAGCAGCGGCAGCCAGACCGTCAGGACGCGGTAGCCGATGACGGCGGTCGCCGACAGGTCCATGGGTGCTCCGAGCGCGACCATGGCGAACACGACCGCCGCGTCCACGGGGCCGATGCCGCCCGGTGCGGGCACCGCCCCGACCGCCGTGTTCGCGGCGAGGAACGCGAACGTGACCTGCAACCAGGACAGCGACAGCCCGAGCGCCGCCCCGACCGCGAAGAGCACGCTCGCCTGGATCAGCGGGGCGGCGGCCGACCCTCCCCACAGGGCGAGGATCCGCGCGGGCCGGGTGTGCAGCAGTCGTACGTCGGTGAGCGCGCAGCGCAGGGCGTCGAGGAGGGGGCGGCGCAGCGGCCGTACGGCCGTCACGAGCAGAGCGGTGGCGACGAGGGCGAGGGCCACCGTGCCGGCGACCAGGAGCGACGTCCGCCGGTCCGGCACGAGTCTGCCGGTCAGCAGCGCGTCGGGGAAGGCGGCCAGGAAGACGAGGAGCACCAGCGTCCTCGCGATCGGCTTGACCGCCGAGTACAGGGCGAGCGAGGCGGTGGCCCGGGCCAGGGGGATGCCGCGGCCCTGGAGGAAGCGCAGGGTGACGGCGTGGGCTCCGATACTGGCCGGCAGTACGTGGTTGGCGGCGCCGGCGGCGAACTGTGAAGCGATCAGCAGCCCGGCCGGGAGCCGCTCCGGCAGCGCGCCCTGCCGGATGCAGGGGGCGGCCAGCCAGCCCAGACAGGTGAAGAACAGCGCGACCAGCAGCCACCAGGGGTCGGCGGAACCCAGCCGGGCGGTGCCGTCGTACACGGTCCGCCAGTCGACCGCAGCCCACACGCCGATCACGAGCAGGGGGAGCAGGACCAGGGAGCTGCGGAGCAGGCGGGGAGCGCAGAATCGGAGCGGGGACGGGGTGGGTGAGGGGAGGGCCGTGGGGAGTCGGCCGGGGGCGTCGTCGAGCGGGAGCAGGGACACGGCGGAACCGTTCCCGCCGGGTGTGACGCCGTGGTGTCCGGGAGCCGAAGGGGCGCGGGCGGGCGGGCGACGGCCACCCGGTCGATGAATCATTCATCCAATGAAGTGTTGACTTGCGGATGAATAAGCCAGAACAATCCTGGGGTGACCTCCGAGCAGCTGTCCGTGGGCCCGGCCCTGTCCTCCCTCTCCTCCGACCTGGACGAGGCGGTCCACCGCTGTCTCGTCGCCGGCTTCGAGGGCACGACGACCTTCCCCGACACCCTCAAGCGGCTCATCGACCGCGGCCTCGGCGGCGTCATCCTGTTCACCCGGAACGTGCGCGACGCGGAACAGGTCCGTGAGCTCACCGACGCGCTGCGGGCGATCCGCCCCGATCTGCTGGTGGCCATCGACAACGAGGGCGGCGGCATCGGTCACCTGGTCGGCGCGGCCGCCCCCGAGGTCCCCGGCTCCTACGCCCTCGGCGTCGCCGACGACCCGAACCTGACCGCCCGCTGCGCCGACGCCCTCGCCGGCCACCTCGCCACCCTCGGCATCACCGCCTCGTACGCCCCCGTCGCCGACCTCCAGCGCCGGCCGGACAACCCGATCGTGCGGACCCGGTCCTTCGGCGCCGACCCCGAGCTCGCCGCCCGCCATCTGCACGCCTGGATCACCGCCACCGAGGCCCGTGGCATCGCCTCCTGCGCCAAGCACTTCCCCGGGCACGGCGGCACCGAGACCGACAGCCACCACGACCTCGCCGTCGACCCCCGCCCGGCCGACGAACTCCGTGCCGACCTGGAACCGTTCCGCGCGGCGGTCGCCGCGGGCGTGCCCATGCTGATGAGCGCCCACGTCGTCTACCCGGCGCTGGACGCCAACCGCCCCGCCACCCTCAGCCGCCGCATCCTCGGCGACCTGCTCCGCCACGACCTCGGCTTCGACGGGGTGCTGGTCAGCGACGCCCTGGAGATGAAGGCCATCGCCGACCGCTACGGCGAGGCGGCCGGCGCGCGCATAGCCCTCGCCGCGGGCGCCGACCAGATGATCGTCGCGGTGCCGGACCTGGAGGTCACCCTGGCCTGCCGGGACGCCGTGCTCGACGCGGTGGACTCCGGCCGGCTGTCCGAGGAGCGGGTGTGGGAGGCGGCCGGGCGGGTGCGGCGGCTCGTCCAGCGGTATGCGACGCCCGCCGGGGTGGTGGCCGCCTGGGACGCCGGGGCCGGGCTGGAGGCGGCGCGGCGCGCCGTACGCAGCCGGGCGCTGCCGCGTGCGGTACGCGGCGCGCACGTCGTCGACCTCTTCCCGCCGCCGCACCCGGCCCTCAACTGGGGTGGCGAGGACCTGCTGACCGAGCTGCGGCCCGTGGATCCCACGGCGAGCGGTACGGCGGTGAGTGGGGAGCCGGCGGATCCGGCTGCTCTTGTCGAGGGGATCCTGCGGATCTCTGCGGCTTCGCCGTTGGTCGTAGCTACTTGTGATGCTCGGCTGCATCCCTGGCAGGCGCGGTTCCGGGAAGCCCTGTTGGCCTGGCGGCCGGATGCGGTGCGGGTGGATACCGGGCTGCCGGAAGGGGGCGACCTTTGCTCGTTCGGCAGGGGACGGGTGAATCTGCGGGCCGTGGCCGAGGTGCTCGGAGCTCCGCTGGAAGCGTCATGATGAACCTGCGGGCCGGTGGGGGCTGGTCGCGCAGTTCCCCGCGCCCCTAAACGAGGGGGCTGTCTCAGCCCCTTGGTTGTACGGTCTGCCTGATTCCCCGCGTCGTCAAGTACCCCTTGTCGTCCGCCCGTTCCGCCAGCACTACCGCCGGGCGCTCGCCGTGCTTGCGCAGCCGCATCCACGCGTCGAAGTACGCACCGCCCGGACCCGATACGGAACGTGTCGCGGGCGTGCAGTCCAACACCAGGGCGACGGTGCGGGGTTGGGGGGAGACGGGCTTTGTCCGCAGTTCGGCGATCGTCTCCGCGACAGCGGTGGCGATCGGCTTGGGGTGGCCCGCCGCGTCGAACAGGCCCAGGGTGTATTCAAGCTCCGGATAGTCGGCCAGTGAGCGGTCCACGTCGTGGGAGCACCACCAGGTCACGCCCCAAAGGCCTTGGCAGTCGGCTGCGTTGAGGACGGTGGCGCGGGCGAAGTCCGGGGCGTCGGGGGCCGGGATGTGCGGTTCGGGGGCGCCCGTCTCCTGGACCCAGACGGGGCGGGACGGATCGTCGGCGTACGCCTTCGCGAGTTCCGTGCCGTATTCGGCGAGGTGCTGCACCTCGAAGGAGGCGGGCCCGTAGCGGCGGGCGCAGTCGGCGGAGAACACCCACGGGTGGACGGTTGTCACATCGCCCTTGCGGGCCGAGGCCTCGGGCGTGAACGGGTGGTCGTCGCCGTACCAGGCGGCGTCGTACGCGGAGTGCGTGGCCAGTTGCCCGGGGCGCAGGCCCTCGCGGGTGGCCGCCAGCAGCGTGTCGAGGTAGTGGTCGACCTCGGCCGGCGTCACCGGGTTGTGCTCGACCAGGTTGTTGAGCTCGTTGCCGAGCTGGAGGCCGATCAGGTTGGGGCGGTCGGCGAGGGCGTGGGCGAGCGTGCGCAGCAGCTGGGCCTGCGCCTCGACTGCCTCCGGGTCGGTGAAGACGTTGCGGTGGTGCCAGCTGCGGGTCCACTCCGGGTAGAAGTCGAAGCTGGACAGATGGCCCTGCACGCCGTCCACCATGACGTCGAGGCCGGCTTCGGCCGCGATGTCCACCAGCTGCGTCAGTTGGTCGACGGCGGCGGTGCGGATGAGGGTGCGGTTGGGCTGGAGCAGCGGCCAGAGGTGGAAGATCCGGATGTGGTCGATGCCCAGCCCGGCGATCTGGGCCAGGTCCTCCCGGGCGTGCCGCGGGTCGAAGTCGTGCCAGGCGTGGAACCAGCCGCGGCGGGGCGTGTAGTTGACGCCGAAGCGGAGCGTAGGGATGGGATCCTCCTCGGGGCGCCGACCCTCCCGGGGTCGGGGGCTTGTCCTCGCTGAATGTATCAACCACCATGGTCGATGATGAATAACGATTTCAACCAGGAGTCCGGTGGCAACCGGAACTCCGGTGAACCGGAACTGGTGGTCGGCCTCGACGCCGGCGGCACCCGTACCCGCGCGGTCCTCGCCGCCGCGGCGGACGGCCGGGTGCTCGGCGAAGGCGCCGCCGGCCCGGGCAACGCGCTCACCGTCCCGCTGCCCCGCCTCACCGACCACCTCGCCGAGGCGGTCGCCCGGGCGGTGCCGGAGTCCGCGCGGGGGCGTGTCGCGGCGGTGGCCGGCGGCTTCGCGGGCGCCACAGGGGCGACGGAGGGCGACCCCGGCCGCCTCAACGCGCTCACCGCCCTGACCGCCGCCCTCCGTCGGCTCGGCATCGCCACCCGCTCGATCGGCATCAGCAGCGACATCGAGGCGGCCTTCGCCTCCGCCCCCGGCACCCCGGCCGACGGCCTCGCCCTGGTCGCGGGCACGGGCGCGGTCGCCATGCGCATCACCGGCCGCCGCCGCACGGCCACCGTCGACGGCGACGGCTGGCTCCTCGGCGACGACGGCAGCGGCTTCTGGATCGGCCGCGAGGCGGTCAGGGCCGCCCTGCGGATGGCGGACGGGCGGGGCGGGGCGACCGTCCTGGCCGCGGCGGTGGGGCACGCGCTGGGACTGCCGCGGGGGGTGCTGCCGGGGGGAAGGGAGCCCGGGGCGCCGCTCGGCGGGCCCACCCGGGGAGGGTCCCACGGTGGCTCTGGCCCTCCTGCGCCCCATGGCGATCCTGGCGTGAATGCCGGCTGTGGCCGTCGTTCAGGCGTGCCTGACGCCGGCTCCGATGGACGGCACGAGGATCCGTCCGGCATGCCGCGCAGTACCCCCGCGGCGCCGGGCGACGCCTCCGATGTACCGGAAGGGCCCTCCGGCGGTCGGCTCGGCGACCCTGGGCGTACGGCGCGTACCCCCGGAGTGCCGGACGGTGGTTCCGGCGGACGGCAGGGTGACTTCGGTCGTACGCCGCGTCCCGCCGCAGAGCCGGACGGCCGCTCCGCCGTCTGGTCACTCGCCGACCGCGAGGCCTACCGCATGCATCTGCTCCCGGTCGTCATGGCCGAACCCCCGACCCGGCTGGCCCGGCTCGCTCCGCTGGTGGCCGAGGCGGCCCGGGAGAAGGACCCGGTGGCCGAGGCGATCCTCGACGATGCGGCAGGTCAACTGGTCGACACCGTAAGGGCTTTGGACCCACAGCCGGGTGAGCGCCTGGTCGCGACCGGCGGCCTCCTCGGCCCCGGCGGCCCCCTCACCGCCCCTCTCACCACCCGCCTCCAGGCCCTCGGCCTCACCCTCGACTGGGTGGCCGACGGCTGCGCAGGCTCCGTATCCCTCGCCCGCCTCCTCCTGTGACCGACACCGCCGCCCCTGCAACCGGACGGACACCACCCGCGAAGCCCGAGTGGCACCTGGGAGGCCCAGCCCGACCCGTCCTCACGGAGCCCGATCGATGCCTGCCAGGCCCGACGGCCACCCGCGGCGCCCGACCGCGGTTTGCGAGGTCCGGTCGGCGGTGCGGGGGCCGGGCGGCAGCAGTGGAGCCGGTGTGGCACCGAGGAGGTCCACCCCCACGTCTGCGAAGCCAACCTGCCTCCGCGGAACTCACCCGCACCCGCGCCGCCCGACCGAGACCCACGGAACCCATCCGATACCCGCGACACCCGACCGAGACCCACGGAACCCATCCGATACCCGCGACACCCAACCCGCGCGCACCGACCGCCCCCCACGAGACCGACCCCCCAGCAACGAAAGGACCGGCCGCATGCCGAAGCCGGAGCGCGCGGCCGACCGCGCCGAACTCACGCAAGCAGGCCGTCCCCTCTACCGGGACCCCGACGCCCCCGTCGGCGATCGCGTCCATGATCTGCTCGCCCGGATGAGCCTCCGTGAGAAGGTCGGTCAGGTCAACCAGCGTATGTACGGGTGGGATGCCTACCGCCGTACCCCAGGCGGTGGGTTCGAGCTCACCGACGCGCTGTATGCCGAGACCGACCGTTTCGAGGGGCTCGGGGCTCTCTACGGGCTGATGCGGGCCGATGCCTGGTCCGGTGTCGATCACGGCAGTGGGCCCGGCGGACAGGACAGTGCGGCTCTCGCGGAGCTGGTGCAGCGGCATGTTGTCGAGAGCAGTCGGCTCGGCATTCCCGCGCTGTTCGTCGAAGAGGTGCCGCACGGCCATATGGCCCTGGACGGCACGGTCCTCCCCGTCAACCTGGCGGTCGGCGCCACCTGGGACCCCGCGCTGTACGAGCGTGCCGCCGCGCACGCCGCAGCCGAACTCCGTGCCCGCGGCGGCCACTTGGCGCTGGTGTCGGCGCTCGACATCGTCCGCGACCCCCGCTGGGGCCGTACCGAGGAGTGCTTCGGCGAGGACCCGTACCTCGCCGCCCGGATGGCGGAGGCACTGGTGCGGGGCATGCAGGGGGAGCCTGACGAGTTCTTCGCCGACGACAAGGCCCCCGTCGTGCTCAAGCACTTCGCCGGGCAGGGAGCGACTGTCGGCGGCCGCAACTCCGCCGAGTCCGAACTCGGGCTCCGCGAACTCCACGAGATCCACCTGCTCGCCGCCCGCGCGGGCGTCCGGGCCGGGGCCGCCGCCGTCATGGCCGCGTACAACGAGGTCGACGGGATGCCGTGCTCCGGCAACCGCACCCTGCTCACCGGGCTGCTGCGCGAGCGCTGGGGGTTCGACGGGCTGGTCATGGCCGACGGGCTGGCCGTGGACCGGCTGGCCCGTATCACGGGGGACAAGGTCTCCGCGGGCGCCCTCGCACTCAACTCCGGTGTCGATCTGAGTCTGTGGGACGAGGGCTTCACGCATCTGGAGGAGGCCGTGGAGAAGGGGCTCGTGGAGGAGTCCGTCCTCGATGCCGCCGTCGCCCGCGTCCTGCGCCTCAAGTTTCGCCTCGGGCTTTTCGAACGACCCCATGGCGGCGGTGAGTTGCCGTCCGCCGAGCAGGGCCGCGCCCTGAGCACCGCCCTCGCGCGTGCCTCCGTCACCCTCCTTCACAACAACGGCGGCGCGCTCCCCATCCCGGCCACCGTCTCCCGTATCGCCGTCCTGGGACCCCAGTCCGCCACCGCCGCCCACCAGTCGGGCGACTACACGGCCCCGCAGCGCACTGGCAGCAGCGTCCTCGACGGGCTGCGGAAGCTCGCCCCGCCCCGCACCGACATCCGGCACTCCCCCGGCTGCGCGCTCACCGGCGACGATCTCTCCGGCATCCCCGAGGCGGTCGCCGCGGCCGCCGCCTCCGATGTCGCCGTGCTGGTGCTGGGCGGCAGCAGCGCCCGCAGCCCCGAGACCGACTTCGCCGCCAACGGGGCCGCGCTCACGGCCGTTTCGGAGATGACCTGCGGAGAAGGCGTCGACCTCGCGGGGCTGCGGCTGGGCAGGGCCCAGTACGTGCTGCTGGACGCCGTCGTGGCTACGGGCACGCCGACCGTCGTCGTCCTCATCCAGGGCCGACCGCACATCGTGCCGGAGACCGCAGCCGCCCTCCTCACCGCCTGGTATCCGGGCCCGTGGGGCGGTGACGCGATCGCCGAGGTGCTGCTCGGGCACGCGGCCCCCGTCGGCCGGCTCCCCGTCTCGATGCCCCGCTCGGCGGCCCAACTCCCCGTCCACTACAACCACAAGGACACCGAGTACGGCGGCTACGTGGACGAGAGCGCCGAGCCGCTGCACTCCTTCGGGCACGGGCTGTCGTACACGAGCTTCGCGTACGGCGCGCCGCGCACGGACGGCCACACCGTCACCGTCGACGTCACCAACACCGGTGCGCGGGCGGGGCGTACCGTCGTGCAGGTCTATCTGCGGCGGCTGATCACGTCCACCTGGCCGCGCACCCTCGAACTGTTCGCGTTCGAGGGTGTCGACCTGGTGCCCGGCGAGTGCCGTTCGGTCACCTTGCCGCTCGACAGGGACCGACTCGCCGGGACCAGGACCGTGGAGATCCGGGTCGCCGAGTCCGCGCGGGCCGCGCTCACCGCCGTACCCGCCGTGCTGGACCTGATGACAGCTGTCAGAGCTTGACCGCCCCCGCCGAGACGCCCTTGTAGAACCACCGCTGGGTGATCACGAACAGCACCAGCACCGGGATGACGGAGATCACCGAACCGGCCATCACCACCCGCTGGTCGTAGCCGAACGAGGAGCTCTGCAGCCGGGACAGGCCCAGCGTCAGCGTCATATGGCTCTCCGAGCGGAGCACGATCAGCGGCCAGAGGAAGTCGTCCCAGGCGCTGATGAAGGTGTTGATGGTGACCACCATGATCGCGCCCCACGCGGACGGCAGATACAGGTACCTGAACCGCTGCCACTCGTTCGCGCCGTCGAGCATCGCCGAGTCCTCGATCTCCCGCGGTACGGCCAGGAACGCGCCGCGCATCAGCAGAACGTTGATGGCGCCGACGAACCCGGGCAGCCACACCCCCACCAGGTTGTCGACCAGGCCCAGGTCGCGGATGCTCAGGAACAGCGACACCATGATCGACTCGAAGGGGAACATCATGGAGGCGACCAGCACCACCCAGACCGCCTTGCGGCCCTTCCAGCCGGGCTTGGAGAGCATGTAGCCGGCCGTGGTGGAGAAGACGAGCTGGCTGACGATCGAGAGGACGACCACGATCAGGCTGTTGCGGATGTACGTCGCCACCGGCACCTGCGAGAAGACCTCACGGTAGGCCCGCAGGGTCGGGTGGTGCGGCAGCAGCGATGCGTCGGCGCCGAAGACGTCCTCCCCGACGCCCTTCAGCGACGCGAGGAACTGCCAGACCAGCGGGCCGACCGTGATGCCCAGCACGAGGAGCAGCAGCAGGTAGCGGACGACCAGTTCGCGGGGGCGGCCGTACTCCCGCCAGCGCGGCATCAGCCGCCGGGGCTTCTCGACGGCGGTCGTCATGCCTCGTCCTCCTTCGTCAGGCGCTGCGCGAGCAGGGTCAGGCCGAGGGTGAGCACGAACAGGGCGACGCTGACCGCGGAGCCGTAGCCGGCGTTGCCGGTGATCGGGTCCAGGCCGACGTCGCGGATGTAGAAGGGCAGGGTGCGGTCGGCGCCGCCGGGGCCGCCGGTGGAGCTGCCCAGCATGAAGATCTCGGTGAACACCCTCAGGCAGCCGATGCCGGTGAGCGTGCCGACCAGCATCATCGCCTGCCGCACACCCGGCACGGTGATGTGCCAGAAGCGGCGGACCGCGCCGGCGCCGTCCATCTGCGCCGCCTCGTGCAGCTCCTTGGGGACGTTCCCGAGCGCGGCCAGGTAGAAGATCATGTACCAGCCCAGGCCCTTCCACAGCGTCAGGCCCATCGCGGAGAACAGGATGAGCCAGGAGTCGGAGAGGAACGGGACGGCGGACTTGATCAAATGGGCCTTCTGCAGCCAGGTGTTGACCAGCCCGTCGTCGGCCAGCAGCCACTGCCAGCTCAGGCCCACGACCACGCTGGAGGCGAGGACCGGGGTGTAGAAGGCGGAGCGGAAGAACCCGATGCCGGGCAGGTTCTTCTCCACCAGCACGGCCAGCATCAGCGGCAGCAGCACCATCAGCGGGACGACGACGACGGCGTACAGGATGCTGTTGCGGGTCGCCAGCCAGAAGTCCGAGTCGCCCAGCATCCGGGTGTAGTTGTCCAGCCCGACGAAGCTCGCGGCGCCGCCCAGCGGCTTGGCGTTCGTGAACGACAGGAGGACGGTGTTGAGGAACGGGAAGACCCCGAACACCACCGCGCACACGATCGCGGGCGCGGTCCACAGCCAGGGCAGCCACCAACGGCGGTACAGAGCCGCGCCGTTGGCGCCCGGCACGGGGCCGGGCAGCACGGCCCGGCCGATGCGGCGGATACGCGACGGGGCCGTGCCCGGCACGGCGGCAGTACGCCCCGTACCAGGCACGGTCACCGGCTCAGCGGTCTCGGTCGCCACGCTCAGCCCGCCTGCTTCAGCAGCTCGTTTGCTTTCGCCTGGGCGTCCTTGACGGCCTGCGCGGGGCTCTTCTTGCCCTGCATGGCCAGCTGCACCTGTCCCACGATCGCGTTCTGCACGGCCGGGGAGAGGTTGGTCTGGTTGGTGTCGGCCGTCTTGAGCTGGTCGGCGACCAGCTTGCGGGCCTGGGAGAACGGGTCGCTCCCGGTGACGTTCTGGAAGAACGGGTCGTTCAGCGAGGCCGTGGTCGTCGGGAAGATCACCACGTTCGGGTCCTTGCACCAGGCCGTCTGGTTCTCGGCGTTGGTGAGGTACTCGGCGAAGGCGAGCGCCACCGGCGCGTGCTTGCTGGTCGCCGCCACCGAGATGTACTGCGGGGCACCGGCGGAGGCGCGGCCGAGCGCGTCGTAGGGCTGCTGGCCGACAGCCGTCTTGTCGTAGATCGAGGGACTGTTCTGCTTCACGAACCGCACGAAACTCGGGTTCGTCGAGCCGTAGGCGACCTTGCCCTGGCTGTAGGGCGTGGACGGGTCGTTGCTGGAGGACAGCGAGTCCTTCGGCATCGCGCCCTCCTTGTACAGCTTCGCCATCCAGGCCACCCACTGGGTGGTCCTCGGATCATCGGCGAAGACGGCGGACTTGCCGTCCGCGGACAGCGTCTTGATGTTCATCTGGTCGAAGTCCGACGGTATGCGCCAGATCGGGTTGGCCATCGTCGCGTAGAACTTGCCCTTGCCCGCCTTGGCGACCTTCTCGTAGTCGGCGAACAGTCCGAAGAGCGTGGTCGGCGGCTTCGCCGGGTCGATGCCCGCCTTGTTCAGCAGGTTCTTGTTGTACGTCAGCAGGACGCCGCCGGTGTACCAGGGGAGCGTGGTGTGGATCGCCGAGCCGGAGGCGTCCTTGAAGGTGGCTGACTTCCAGAAGGACGGCACGAACGGCTTCGCGACCTGCGGATCCTTCACGCTCAGGTTCAGCAGGTAGCCCGCCTTGGTGAGGGCGGTCGCGGTCGGGGCGTTGACGTTGATGACGTCCGGCAACGTACAGGCCTGGGCGTCGGCGACCGTGCGCTGGGTGAAGGTGTTGTCGCCCGGATCGTCGATCCACTTGACCTCGGCGCCGGGGTGAGCCTTCTCGAAGGACTTGATCACCCCGTTGAAGAAGTCCCCGAAGTCTTTCTTCAGATTGGTCGTCTGGAAGGTGATCTGGCCCTTGACGTCACCCGTCAGCTTTCCGGAGCCGACGTTGCCCTTGTCGACCTTGCAGCCTCCGGCGGTGCCGTCCCCGTCGCCGGAGCCGCCGGACAGGCCGCAGCCGGCCGCCGTCAGCGTCAGGGCGATGATTCCCGCCACGGATGCGGTGAGTCTTCCAGCGCGCATGTCCACCCTCCTGGGACCAGCCGAGCGACTGGTTCAATCAACCAACTTCGACTCCGATTGATGAAAAGGTGGACCAGAATTCATCGGAGGTCAATGGTTTGCCGTGTTGCGTTTCGGTTCCGCCCGCCACTCAGTGGCGGTGCTCGTGGTCCGGGTGCGAGGGGTCGCCGGGGTGCTCGTGCCCCGCGGCGTACACCACGTCGGCCCGCGCCTGGTCGAACCAGGCGAAGAAGGCGCGTCGGCCTGCGGCGCGGCGCAGTTCCCGCGCGATGCCCTCGCGGGCCTGCTCGTACGGCAGGAAGTCCACGGGCGCCGCCCGGCCGAAGGGGTCCACTCCCCGCCGCAGCGCGTCCGGCGTGAGGAAGCGGTCCCGGTTGCGGTCGTAGTAGTCCTGTACGGCTTCCTCGGGGATGTGCTGCTCGGCTTCCAGCTCGGCGAGGAGGGTGCGGGCGGCGGGGGAGTGGGCGAGGGCGGCTGCGACGATGCTGCCCATGTCCGCGACGTCGTTTTCGGCCACGGCCAGCAGTTGCGTCGGCGACGCCTCTGCCACCGGGGGCAGGCCCCGTTCCGCTACGGCCCTGCGGGCCAGTTCGTCGGCGACGACCACCTGCGTGGCCCAACGTCGGCGTTGGCGCTCCACGCGGGCGGGGGCGGACAGTGCCTCGTGATGTGGTTCTTTGTCTGTCGCGCCATCGTGGCTTGTCGCGCAGTTCCCCGCGCCCCTGACGGGGCGCTCTGGCACCGTCTCCAGGAAAGCGTCCACACGGCTTTTGGGGACCGGTTCGCCTTGTACTACTGCTGCATGGTCCGTCATGGCGTTATCTCCAGCTCTATGGCCTTTGTGTAGGCCACCCGACCGTGCCAGGCGGTCTTTGCCAGCAGCCAGTACGAGCCCGGCGGTATCGCGCTGCCGTTCACGTCGACGGTGCAGTTCAGTTGCTCGCCGGGTGCGATCGTGAAGCCCTGGCAGCCAGGGGTGACCCCGGGCCAGGTGCCCCAGGAGGAGACCGCCCAGAGGGTGCCGTTGATGGGGCCGTGGGTGGTGTTGTGAAGCGTCACCGGGACGCGGAGGTGATCGCCGCTCCTTACCGTGATCCGATCAACTCCCAGATCTGTCAGCAGAGTTGGCCCGGACGGCTCGCCCGGTACGTCGACGGCCGCGACGTCCTCGTACGTCTGCCCCTCGTACGACAGCCGTGCCGCCAGCCAGTACCGGCCGGGTGTTGCGTCCGGCGGCGGCGTCACCGTGACCTCGGTGAGGGTGAAGCCGCCGGGGGCCAGCGCGTACGGCAGTGCGGTCGGCTCGGTGGACCAGCCGGGTGGGGCCTCCACGGTCACCGTGCCCGAGACGGGGGCGTCGGTGAGTTCCGAGGAGATCCGGACGGTTGCGTTGATGGGGCCGCCGGAGGCGGTGAGTGTCGTCGGTGAGATGTACACCGCGAGCGGCATGTTGCCGCGGGGCGCGGGGCCGGAGTTGTGGAGCCAGTAGCGGGTGTGGACCGGCTGTGCGGGCTCGTGGGCGGCGACACCGGGGGCGTACGGGCTTCGGGAGCCCTCGGTGGGTGTGGCCAGGACCGTGGTGACCTCGAACCCGGTCAGGCCGAGGGAGAGCGCTCCGTGTTCGTCCGGCGCCAGTTGTTCCCGGGGTGTTTCCAGTACGTCGGTGCGGGCGCCCCGCGTCCAGGGCCGTGGTCCCTCCACTCGCGCCCGTACCGGACGGCCGTTGACCTCGTGCATCCGCACCACGACCCCGCGCTCCGGTTCCGCCGGTGCCACGCTCCCGCGGGCGAGCGGGGAACCGGCCGGCTTGAGGGCGTCGAGCAGCACCTCGCCCGCCGGTTCGAGGCGCAGCAGGCTCAACTCCCTCGGCAGGAAAGCCGCCTCCGATGTCCGCCGCACACGGGCGCTCAGCGGGTGGTTGAACTCATGGCCGATGCGGGGTAATTGCTGCTGACGCCAGTCGCCCTCGCCGCCGACCACCGCGTACTCGAAGGTGTGGGACCAGCGTTGGAGCTGGAACCCCGAGCCGTCGGGCGCCGTGCGGCGGGGCGGGTCGACCCAGATGCCGGACGGCCAGCCCGTGCAGGAGCGCATCAGCGACATGTAGAGGTCGCCGGAGGACGTCACGACACAGCCCGGCGTGCCCCGGTTGAGGACGGCGAAGCCGCGCCCGTCCCAGGCGTCGCCCGGTGGCAGGGCCTCGCCGCCGCCGGCTGCCGTGGCCGTGACGGTCGCGTCGTCCAGGTCGGTGATCAGCGCGTCGACCGCCTTCGCGTCCCCCTCGGCGTCGGCACCCGCCACCACCAGCAGCGGCAGTCGTTCGAGGTCTCGCAGGTCGGCCCCCGGCACCCACTCCTCGCGCAGTGAGGCGCGCGGCGCGACCCAGACGGCGGCCACGCCGCTCTCGGCGAGCTGCCGCTGCAGTTCGCGCCCGGCGGCCGGGTCCCAGCCGAGTGCCTCGGCGACGAGGGAATTGCGGTCCGGGCCGCCGACGGCGATCCGGATGTCGGGCAGGTTGGAGTCGACCTCCAGGTCGCCGTAGCGCGGACCGTCGGCGATCGTCGAGGTCGCCGTGACCCCGGCGCGCACCAGGGCGGCCGCGAGCGGCGTGCCCAGCTCACCGGCCTCGTTCCAGGAGGAGTACACCAGCTCGGCCACCCCGATCGACCGGCGGCCCAGCAATGCGCCCGTGTCGTCGCGCAGTTCGACCCGCGCCGTCGAACCGAGCCCGAACCAGGTGTTGGCAGGGTTGTCCAGCGTCCACGGGAACTGCTCGCTGTCCACGTCCACGAACCCGAACCCGCGCCCGATCACCGCGTCCGCCACCTCGTGCACCGGCAGCCCACCCTGCACGTCGGATGGCCAGCGGACGCGGATCAGCCGGTCGGCGCCGTCGTAGCCGTCGATGGTCGTCGTCACGTCGACGCGCGGAACGCCGGTCCACAGCGTCAGGCGCTGTCTGTACCGGAACAGCCCGAGGTCGGCGCGGACGGTGATCCGTGAACCCGCGGGGGAGTGCTCGACCTCGGCTTGCGCCACCACGTCACGGCTGCGGGCGGCTGTGGTGCCCGTCGGCGTGAGATGCCAGGGGCCCTCGCCGAAGCGCGGGTGCCTGGGGTACTCCTCCTGCACGACGAGCTCGTTGCCGATGTCCCCGGCGCGCAGCAGTTCCCGGCCGCCCTCGGTGAGTGCCCGGAGGCTGCTGACGCCGCCACCGCGCGCCGGGTCGACCGTCACCTCGTAGAACTCGTTGCGGATGGTGGTGCCCTCGCCGGGCGCCCACGCGGGGACGGTGCCCTGGGCGAGGGGGAGGGCCTTGAGTCCCATGCCGGGCAACTCCGGTACCACGATGTGGAGTTGACCGTTCTCGCGCACCGCGGGGAGGCCGACGGGTACGAGTCCCGGGTCGTCGACCGTGAGGACGTCCCGCCGCTGCCAGGTCGCGGAGTTGAAGACGACCAGGTCGGTGCCCTCGCCCGGGGTGACCCGGTCGGCCAGCGCCTGCGTGGCGTCGGCGTGCACGGTCTCGGCCAGGTCGGCCAGCTCGCGCCAGCCGGTCATCAGGTCGATGTAGACCTGGTCGGACTCGGAGCCCGTGATGGCGTCGTGGTGGGCGCCGTAGATCAGCTGCCGCCACGCCTTGTCGAGCGCCGCGTCCGGGTACGGGTGCCCGGCGACCAGCGAGGCGAGCGTCGCCCAGGCCTCCGCGTCGGCGAGCAGCGTCTCGCCGTACCGCTGGGCCTGCTTGGTGTCGATGTAGGAGACGTCCTTGCCGGTGTAGACCGGGTTCATGTCCCGTGTCTGCGGGGACGGCTTGCGGCCCTCCGCGTCGAGCTCGGCGCGCACGGCGGTGAAGAAGTCGCGCGGTGTGCCGCTGATGAAGCGCGGCCAGACGTAACGGGCGTTCCAGTCCCGGTGGATGTCCATCACCCAGCGGCACGGCGGCGCGTAGTCACCGCCGACCGGGAGCAGCACGTTGCGCGTGAGGGCGACCGACCTCAAGCCCCGGAACAGCTTGAGGGCGGCCGCCTCCGCCGCCGGCAGGGTGGGCGCGTTGTCGATCGCCCAGCCGGCGCCGTAGTGGTTGACCATGTAGGCCGTCAGCAGCCCCCGCCCCGACGGCGCGATCCAGCTGAACTCGGCCGGGAACTGCATCCGCCCGGGATCGCGCGGCTCCTCGCCGAAGACGGAGAGAGCGGGCCCCCACTGGTGGAACGGCCCGCGCGCCCACGAACTGGAGCTGATCCCCGCGTCCGCCATCAGCCCCGGGAACTGGGGATCGTGCCCGAACGCGTCCAACTGCCAGGCCGTCTCCGGCGATCCGCCCATGATCCCGCGCTGGAACCCGTCGCCGTACAGCGCGTTGCGTACGGTGGCCTCGGCGCCGGTGAGGTTGGTGTTGGGCTCGTTGTAGGTGCCGCCCATGATCTCGACCCGGCCGGTGCGGATCAGCTCGCGCAGGAAGGCGCGCTCCTCCGGGAAGGCGTCCCAGTACGGCTTGAGGTAGTCGACCTCGGCGAGCACGAAGGTGTACGCCGGGTCGCGGCGGGCCAGGTCGCAGTGGGCGCGGACCAGGCTCATCCCGGACTGGCCGCGTGAGTCGAAGGTCCGGGTGGGCAGTCCGCTGGTGGCCGGGTCGTCTGCGACGTCCCAGGTCTCTGTGTAGGCGGCCTGGGTGTTCCACCACACGGGGTCGTAGTGGAAGTGGCTGACCATGAACATCGTCCAGCCGGGCTCCGCGGCCGTGAAGGGGACCGTGAGCGCACCGGTCTGCGCCGCGTCGCCGGCATCCTCGGCGGTGACCGTGACATGGGTGCCGGCGCCGGGGGCGAGGTCGGTCGTCACGGGTATCTCGGCGCGGACCGTGCCGTCGTCGCCGGTGGTCGCGACCGCCGTGCCCCGGGCACCCGGGCCGACGACGGCGATGCGGACCGTGCGGCCCGGGGCGTGGCTCAGTTCGACAGCCATCACCTGGCGCGGATGCTCGGTCGTCCCGACGAAGAGCTCGGTCGACTCGGCAGAGGTGACGCGCATGGGTCTCCTACGAGAATGCTCGGGGGAGCCCCATCCTGGCATCGCCGGGATGATTCAAACAACCACCTTCACGCATTCTCGGTGGTTCATCCATGCAAAACGGGTCTGGTCTCACCTCGTCCGGCGCGACTTCACCGCGTGCTGCGGGGCGATATGGTCGGTGAGGGCGAGGGAGGCGCTGGCGCGCTGGTAGGAGAGCTGGCCGACCCGGACGTAGAGGCAGTCGACGATCATCAGGACCGAGTGCCGGCCGCCGATGCTGCCGGTGCGGAAGCTGGTCTCCGAGGTGGCCGAGATGAGCCGGATGTCGGCGGCCCGGGCGAGCGGCGAGCGCGGGTCCGTGGTGATGGCGACGGTGGTGGCACCGCGCTCCTTGGCCATCTCGAACGGTTCGAGGGTCTCGCGGGTGGCGCCCGAGTGGGAGATGCCGATGGCCACGTCGGCCGGTGTGAGCAGGGCCGCCGAGGTGGCCGCCCCGTGCACCTCGGTCCAGCCGCGGACGGAGCAGCCGATGCGGAACAGCCGGGTCTCGGTCTCCTGTGCCACCGTGCCGCTGCCGCCGACGCCGTACACATCGATCCGCCGGGCCTTGGCCAGTGCCTGGGCCGCGCGTTCGACCGCGTCGAGGTCGATCCGGTCGATGGTCTGCTGGATCGCACGCAGGTCGGCGCTGCCGACGACCTGCACGACCCGCTCCAGGCTGTCGTCCGGCGAGATGTCCGGCCCGATCTCGGCGGAACCCCAGTCGGAGACCTCGCCGCGGCCGCGCTCCTGTGCCAGCTCGATCAGCAGATGCTGGTAGGAGTCGAGCCCGATGGCGCGGCAGAAGCGGGTCACCGTCGCCTGCGAGGTGCCGGTGCGGCGGCCCAGTTCGGCGGCCGAACAGTGGGTCACGGCGGCCGGATCCTCCAGGATCAGCTCGCCGACCTTGCGGAGGGATCCGGCCAGCCGGGGAAGCTCGGTGCGGATCAGTGTGGTGACGTCCGTCGAGGGCATGAGGAGAAGGTACCAGCCACCCGTCGGGCTGCGGATTGAATACCAGTACCACAAGGGTGAGCGACGTTCGCATGCTGCGTGCGCCGCTGCGTCGCCGCATTGCTCGTTGCATGGCTCATGTGATTTATTGATTCACCTGTGGAATCGGATGGGGTGGTTCAATCCACCAGTGGGGAGGGTCGCGTGTCCGTCGAGTCTGTGAGCGCCGAGGGCTTCGCACGGGAGAGCCTGGCCGTCCTGGCGAACATCACCGAGTCCGCACGCGAAGAGGTGGCGGGCGCCGCCGGACTGATCGCCGACTGCGTCCGCTCGGACGGCGTGATCCAGGCCTTCGGCACCGGGCACTCCCAGGCGACGGTTCTCGAGGTCGCGGGTCGTGCAGGCGGTCTGGTCCCCACCAACCGGCTCCAGATCGCCGACCTCGTCCTGTACGGCGGCGACGCCCCGAGCGTTCTCGACGATCCGCTCCTGGAGCGCGAGCCCGGTGTGGCCGAGCGGCTCTACCACCTCGCGGGGCCGAGCCCCCAGGACCTCTTCGTGATCATCTCCAACTCCGGTGTCAACAACGTGATCGTCGAGATGGCGCTGGCCGCCAAGGAGCGGGGGCATCGGGTTCTGGCCATCACCTCCCTCACCCACACCCGGGCCGTCCCCGCCGGCCACCCGAGCGGGAAGAAGCTCGCCGATCTGGCGGATGTCGTGCTCGACAATCGGGCGCCGCGGGGGGATGCGTTGTTGGAGCTTCCGGGGGGTGGGGCGGTTTGTGCGTTGTCGACGCTCACCGGTGTCCTGCTCGTCCAGATGGCCGTCGCCGAGGCGTCCAGGCTCCTCCTGGAATCGGGTGACCGACCGCCGGTCTACGTGTCGGCGAATGTTCCCGGTGGGTTCGAGGGGAATCTGGAGTTGGAGAAGCGGTACGCCGGGAGGATTCGGCGTACCGCCAGTTGAGGGCTCCGTTTCTAAGGGTTGTTGGTCGACTGCGGGTCGGTGGGGGTTGATCGCGCAGTTCCCCGCGCCCCTAAGAAGCCAACGCGACCGCGAGTGGATAGGCGCCGGTGGTGAAGGGGGCCTCCACCTTTCCCGACGCTGTCTCGATCGGTACCAAGGCGTTTGCGTCAGCTGTCGTGACGTACGCCGTCGTGCCGTTCCAGTTCAGGGCCACGTCGAAGGCTGACCTGCCGACCGTTATCTGTTTGCCGGGGGCGCCCGTGACTGTGTCGACGGGGGTGACCGTGTCGCCGTTGCTCGGGCTCACCCACAGTGTCCGGCCGTCCGGGGAGAGGGCGAGGCCGTAGGCCTGGCCCGTGACCAGCAAGGTCGGCTCGGTGTCGTTCGTCGCGGTGTTGATCGGGGTGATCGTCGAACCGCCGGAGTCGGAGACGTACACCGTCCTGCCGTCGGGCGCGGCCACCACGTTGAAGGGGCTCGGGCCTACCGGGACGGCGGCTTCCGCCTTTCCCGCGCCGAGGTCGACGGGCGAGACCGTGTTGTCGTGGATGTTGGCTACGTACAGGGTCCTGCCGTCGGGTGTGATCGCCATGTTCTCCGGTCCGGAACCCACCGGGACGGGTGTGCCCGCGGTCAGTGAGGTCGTGTCCACGGGCTGGACCGTGCCGTCCGTGTAGTTGGCGACCCAGAGCGTACGGCCGTCAGGAGTGAGGGCGAGACCGGCCGGGACCCGGCCCACGGAGACCGTCGCGGTGACCTTGCCGGCGGTCACGTCGATCACGCTGACGGTGTTCGAGCCCTGGTTGGCGGCGTAGGCGGTACGTCCGTCCGCGCTCACGACCACCTCGCCGGGGTTGGCGCCCACGGCGATGTCGGTGCTCGTGCCGGAGGAGAGATCGATCGAACTCACCGAAGCGCCGCTGAAGTCGGCGGTCAACGCCCTGGACGTTCCCGTCCCGTCGGTGACGCGGACCGGGAGTGCCCGGCTCAGGATTCCGGTGCCGGACACCACGAGCGAGCGGAGTCCCTGGGCCGTCCCGGCGGTGATCGTGACGGTCGCCGACGCGCTCCCTCCGGCCGGGACGGTGGCACTGCCCTCGGTGGGCGAGGCGGTGACGCCGTCGGGCACGGTGAGTTTCCAGGAGACGGTGCGGGAGGTAGCGGAGCGCTTGTCGGAGAGGCTGAGGGTGACCGTCTGGGGCGTGCCTGGCTTGAGGCTCAGCGAACCGGGGGCGAAGGAGGCGTCGACACCGGGGTCGGGGGCGGTGTCCAGCATCGTCGTATAGAGGAACTGGTCCATCACGCCCGGCGAGACCTGCTGGGGGATCGCGTCGAGTTCCTTGCGCTCGGCCCTGAGCCGGTTCCAGTACGTGGTGACGGCGTCGGTGTCGCCCTTCTTGTCGGCCAGCAGCAGGGCCACGGCGGTCCGGCCCGCGCTGCCGTAGCGGCCGAGCTTGTCCAGCCAGGCCGAAGTCTCTTTCAGGAAGGCCGAGTTGGGGAGGTGGGTGCGCAGGTCGGTGGGCGTGGCCGCCATGGCGGTGAAGTACGCCGTCAGTGCGGCGGCCGCCCGGTCGAGGCCGTTGTCGTCGTCGTACGCCTTGCGGAAGGCCGCGATGAGCTTCGTGAGGGTCGGTGACTCGGTCGCGTCCAGCGGGGAGGAGTAGCTGTTCTCGGCGAAGATGCGCAGTGCGTCGGCCGCCGAAGGCCCGGCGAGGTCGCGGACGGAGGCGAGGAAGGCCGCATGGGGGTCGTAGGCGGCCGGGTTCCAGAGGTACGCGGCGGAGGTGAACAGGGCCAGACGGCTGGCCTCGCCCTGGACCATCGGGTTGGCGGTCACGCCGACCGCCTCGCTCGCCACACCGGGTTCGCGGCCGGTGTAGGGGCCGAGGAGGAGACGGCTGGTGACGTAGTCGTTCACCGGGTAGTTGTCCCAGACCAGAATCGGATGACCGTAGACCGTGCGGGCCTGCTTCAGCTGCTCGGTGGTGATGCTCGGCGCGATCACGCCGACGCCGGTCCACTCCACGACGACGGACGGGTTCAGCTTCTCGCGCAGCGCCTTCTTGTAGGGGGAGTCGGCGAGGTCGGAGTACTCGGTGGGGACCATCTCCAGGGGCTGGAGGCCGGTGTGATGGGCGGAGAAGTCCTTCCACGCCTGGTTGAGGAGATACGCCTGGGCCGCACCCGCCGCACCCCCTCCCGTGCCGAACTCCTTCTCGTCCGCAGCGCAGTTCCACTTCGTGTAGCTGATGTCGTCCAACGGGATCGCGAACGACCGCACGCCGATGTCGTACAGCGAGTCGAACTTGCGGACGAGGGCGGCGATGTCGGACGCGGAGGAGTAGCAGACCGACAGGCCGGGGGAGAGGGCGTAGGTGAAGCGGACGTGGTTGGCGTCGGCGCGGTCGACCAGCTCCTTGAGTCCGGCCAGTTCGGCCGCCGGGTACTCGTCGCGCCATCGGGCGCGCAGGTAGGCGTCGTCCTTGGGGGAGTAGACGTAGACGTTCTGCTTCGTACGGCCGTAGAAGTCGAGCTGGTTGAGGCGCTCGGTGTGTGTCCAGGGGGTGCCGTAGAAGCCTTCGACGACTCCGCGCAGGGCGGCGGTGGGCCAGTCGCGGACGGTGACCTGGGGCAACTCGCTTCGTCCGGCGAGCAGTTGGCGCAGGGTCTGGGCCGCGTAGAAGGTGCCCGTGGTGTCGACGCCGGACAGGGCGAGCAGGGGGCGGCCGTTGCTGCGGCCGGAGGCGAGGGTGTAGCCGCCGGAGGGGAGGCCCTTCGGGGACTTGGCGTGCAGCTTTTTCAACGCACCCGTGGTGGCCGGGTTTTCGGAGGGGCCACCGAGAAAGACGGTGAGGCCGGCCGTCGGAGGTTTGTCGTCGGCGCCGACTTCGATGATGTGCTCGGCGCCCGCTGTGCGGAGCGCGGACTCCACGAGGCGGCGGGCGGACCGGTCGGTGGCGGAGCCCACGACCTCCACCACCCTTGCAGGGACGGTGAGTTGACCGGGTCTGGTCTCGATCTCCTTGGGAGTCGGCCATACCTGGGGCCGCGCGGCCGGCGTGGCTGCCGTCGCCGAGGTGATGGTCGGGGCGGTGAGGCCGGCGGCGAGCACGAGTGCGGCGGCCGCAAGGCACCATGGACGTCTGGCTGGGAACATGTGATCTCCTGAGCCAAGAGTGAATCTATCCACCGCGTGATGCTAGAGATGCTGAATGCATCATTCAATGGGGCGCCGGTCCGCTGCTGCGGCGGACCACCAGCTCCACGGGGACGAGCGGCTCGACCGGTACCGGCTCGGTTCAGCAGGAGCCGTAGCGGGCGCGTGCCGATCTCGGCGAAGTCCGTCCGCACGCGCCCGCGATGTGCCAGACGGTCCGGTGGCCCAGACCTGGCAGGTGCTCGGTGGCCTTGCGGGTTCCGGTCCACGGGTCGCCCGTAAGTGCTTGATGTTGTGGTGTGGGTCACAGCAGGTCTAGGGTGAAAGCGCTTGGAGGACCACGCCCGGGCGTACCGATCGGCGGCACGCGACCGGGCCTGCTCCAGGTGAGGAAGTGATCTCGGTGTCCGTCGCCTGGGACGACATCGGCGGACTCGTCGATGCCCATGAACGTTTCCTGGCGGGTGCGCGGGTCGAGTCGGACGTCCGGGGTTCGGTGCTCGAATCCTGGAAGCGCTGCCGCTCCGCGGGGCTGGAACCCGGCCATCTGCTCGTCCCCTACGAGCAGGACCTGACGCTGGACGAACGGTTCCTGCGCGCTGCCGACCCGGTGCTGACGAAACTGAGCGCCTCCCTGGCGGAAATGGGCATGTCGATCGCGCTGTGCGACGCACGGGGCCGCATCGTGCGGCGCCTCGACGGCGACCTGCGGCTGCGCGACCGGCTGGACGAGGTGAACTTCGCCCCCGGCTTCGACGCCTCCGAGCCGGTGGTCGGCACCAACGGCGTCGGCACCGCCCTCGCCGAGCGCGGCCCGATCTATGTCGTCGGCCGTGAGCACTTCGCCGACTGTCTGCAGCCCTTCGCCTGTGCGGGCTCGCCCGTCCGCAATCCGCTGAGCGGCCGGATCGAGGCCGTCCTGGACCTCACCTGCCTGCGCGACGACGGCGACATCACCATGCTGCGGCTGGTCCGGGCGGCCGCCCGGGACATCGAGGGCCGCCTCCTCGAACAGGCCACGGAACGGGAACGCGCACTCCTCGCCGCGTACCGGCGGGCCGCCCTCGACGTGCGCGGAGCGGCACGGCCGCCCGTCCGTCCGGCACCGGGCGACGGCAACGGACACGACGCCGACGGCCTCGGCCGCATCGACCTGGCCGTACTGCGCGAGCGGGCCGAGGAACTCATCGCCTCGCCCGGCCGCACCCTCGACGAGGTTCCGCTGTCCGGCGGCCGTGTCGCCACACTGCTGCGACGTCAGGTCATGGGCGCGGCAGGGGAGACGGGCGTCGCGGTGGAGGCGCGCATCCTGGGCGGGCCGCGGCTGAGCGGGCTGGGGCTGCCGACGTCGCCACCGGTCGCCGGGCCGGTGCCGGTGGCGACCCCGGGGCCGAACGGGACGCCCGTGGCCGCGCGCGAGGCGACAGACCCGACGGTGTCCCGGCCCGCCGTCGTCGTACGAGCCGTCGTGCCTCCGCCCCAGCCCCCGGCGGCGCAGCCCGCCGAAACCGTCGGCGACATCCTCGACGGTGCCGAGAGCCGGCTGCTGCTCGTCGGGGAGCCCGGTGTCGGCCGGCTGGCCGTACTGGCGCGCAGACGGCTGGAGTTGCTGCATGACGCGGGGCTGCGGATCGGCACCACCCTCGACGTCACGTGCACCGCGGAGGAACTGGCCGAGGTGACCGTCCCGCGGTTCGCCGACTTCGTCGCCGTCGACCTGCCCGACGCGGTGCTGCGCGGCGAGGAACCGGTGGCGCTCGGCGGCCGGACGGCGCTGCGCCGGGTCGCCATCCGCGCCGTACGGAAGCAGCCCGCCAATCTGTACGACGTCGGCGACACCGTCGAGTACGTCCCGTCCACGCCGCAGGCCCGCTGCCTGGAGCTGACGCAGTCCGTCATGGAACCCGTCCTCGCGGAGGCGGGCGGCTGGCTCGCGCAGGACCCCGAGCGGCTGGAGAAGGTGCTCGCGGCGGGCGTCCACTCGCTGATCACCGTGCCGCTGCGGGCCCGCGGCACCACGCTCGGCGTGGTCAGCTTCTACCGCTCCGAGCGGCCCGCGCCCTTCGAGGACGACGACCTCTCCCTCGCCCAGGAGCTGGTCCTGCGCGCCGCGACCTGCATCGACAACGCCCGCCGCTACACCCGCGAGCACAACACCGCCCTCGCCCTGCAGCGCAGCCTGCTGCCCAAGGGCCGCCCCGAGCAGAGCGCCGTCGAGGTCGCCTACCGCTATCTCCCCGCGCAGGCCGGCGTCGGCGGCGACTGGTTCGACGTCATCCCGCTGTCGGGCGCGCGGGTGGCGCTGGTCGTCGGGGACGTCGTGGGCCACGGACTGCACGCGGCCGCCACCATGGGCCGCCTGCGCACGGCGGTCCACAACTTCTGCTCCCTGGACCTCCCTCCGGACGACCTCCTCACCCACCTCGACGACCTGGTCGGACGGCTCGACCGCGGCGAGGGCTGGGCGGTGGAGAGCACCCAGGCCGACTCCGGCATCGTCGGAGCGACCTGCCTCTACGCCGTCTACGATCCGGTGTCCCGGCGGTGCACCCTCACCCGCGCCGGGCACCCCCTGCCCGCGGTCGTCGCCCCGGACGGCACGGTCGAGTTCGTCGACCTGCCACCCGGCCAGCCCCTGGGCCTCGGCGGCATGCCCTTCGAGACCGTCGAGCTGGAACTCGCCGAGGGCAGCCAACTCGTGCTCTACACCGACGGGTTGGTCGAGGACCGGCTGCGCGACATGGACTCCGGCCTGGACCGGCTCCGTACCGTCCTGGCCGTTCCCGACCGGTCACCGGAGGACACCTGCGAGGCGGTCCTCGACGCGCTGCTCCCGGACCGGCCGAGTGACGACGTCGCCCTGCTGGTCGCCCGGACCCATGTCCTCGGCCGGGACCGGGTCGCCGAGTGGGTCCTGCCCAGCGATCCGGCGGTCGTCTCCCGTGCCCGCACGGCGGTCACCGGCCAACTGGCCGCCTGGGGTCTGGAGGAGCTTGCCTTCACCACCGAGCTGGTCGCGAGCGAACTCGTCACCAACGCCATCCGTCATGCCACCGGGCCCGTCCAGCTGCGTCTTCTGCGCGATCGCGCGCTGCTCTGCGAGGTGTCTGACGGGAGCAGTACGTCGCCGCGGCTGCGGCGGGCTCGCACGGAGGATGAGGGCGGACGGGGGTTGTTCCTGGTTGCCCAGCTGACGGAGCGGTGGGGGACGCGGTATACGCCGTACGGGAAGGTGATTTGGACCGAGCAGTCGTTGTGATGAATCTGCGGGTCGGTGGGGGCTGGTCGCGCCCACGCGGCGGAGCCGCAAATCGGCCACGCGCCCCTTTCGGGGCGCGGTGCCCCGCCGGGGTTCGCCAGGGCCGCTTGGTCACCAGCCCGTCAGCAGCAGGTGGTTGAAGCCCAGTGTGGTGAACACGGCTGGGACGACGGCCAGTCCGGCGAGGGGGAGGGGGAGGCTGCCGAAGAGGAGGCCCGAGGTGAGGCCCGTCCGGTGCGGGTGGTGGCCCGTCACCGCCAGGGCCAGGAACGCGGTCGCCCAGGCGGCGACCGCCGTGAAGTAGCCGTCGGCGGAGGTCCCCCCACACCGCCGCCGGCGCAGAGCGAGAAGGGGGGCCGCGCGCCGGGCGAGCTCGTGGCTCCCGGAGGATGGCCGGCCACGTGGGGCAGCCAGGGGCCCGGCTCCAGGGTGTCCGCGAGGGACGCCTCCGCCGGCTCGGCGGCCTCCTCAGGTGTGAACGGCGGCGTCAGCCGGGTCTTGACCCGCCCGGGCCTGGGCTCCTTCCGGAACCGGCGGCTCGGCCAGTACCCGGCTCATGTCCCGCACCGCCTGCCAGGTGCCGCGCCAGGTGCCGGTCACCTTGGAGGCGCCCGCGCGCGGGAGGTACGGGACGTCCGCCTCGGCGATCCGCCAGCCGGCGTCGGCGGCGCGGACGACCATCTGCAGGGGGTAGCCGCTGCGGCGGTCCGTGAGGGCCAGGGACAGCAGCTGCTCGCGGCGGGCGGTGCGCAGCGGGCCCAGGTCGTGCAGGCGCAGGCCGGTGCGGCGGCGGAGCAGGCGGGCGAGGGCGAGGTTGCCCGCGCGGGCGTGCAAGGGCCAGGCGCCGCGCGTGTGCGGCCGGCGCCGGCCCAGCACCAGGTCGGCCTCCCCCGCCCGGATCCGCGCCACGAACGGCACCAGGTCGGACGGGTCCAGCGAGGCGTCGCAGTCGCAGAAGCAGACGATGTCCGCCGTGGCCGCCGTCAGACCGGCGTGGCAGGCGGCGCCGAAGCCACGCCGCGTCTCGTGCACGACACTCGCCCCGAGCGCCCGGGCGATCTCCGCCGAGCCGTCGGTGGAGCCGTTGTCCACGACGAGCGCGCGCCAGCCGGGTGGGATGCGCTCCAGCACCCATGGCAGGGCCTCGGCCTCGTCGAGGCAGGGGAGTACGACGTCCACGGACGTCGCGCCCGGTTCTCGTAGATCCCGTGCGTCGGGTTCGACTTTGTCGGTCGGGGGCGTCACGGCACTCACCCTACGAACGGGAATCGGGCAAATCGGGCTCCGGCTCCTTACGAAACACGGACGTCGGGCACCGACAGCGGCGCCTGCGCGTGTGCGGTGCGAGGCTGGCTCCATGGAGCAGCAGCAATACGTACAGGGCGGCGCCCGGGTGCTCGTCGTGGACGACGATCCCACCGTCGCCGAGGTCGTCACGGGGTATCTCGACCGCGCCGGGTATGTCGTGGACCGGGCCGGCGACGGGCCCGGTGCGCTCGCCCGCGCCGCCGCCCACTGGCCGGACCTCGTCGTCCTGGACCTGATGCTGCCCGGCATGGACGGCCTGGAGGTGTGCCGGCGGATGCGGGGGCGCGGACCGGTGCCGGTCATCATGCTCACCGCGCGCGGCGACGAGGACGACCGCATCCTGGGCCTGGAGGTCGGCGCCGACGACTACGTCACCAAGCCGTTCAGTCCCCGCGAGCTGGTCCTGCGCGTCGAGTCAGTGCTGCGCCGCACCCGGCCCTCCCAGCCGTCGGGCCTGCTGCGAGCGGCCGGGCTCTCCGTCGACCCGGCGTCCCGCCGTGCCCTCAAGAACGGCACCGAACTCGCCCTCACCATCCGGGAGTTCGACCTCCTGGCCTTCTTCCTGCGGCACCCCGGCCGGGTCTACAGCCGCGAGGACCTGATGCACGAGGTGTGGGGCTGGGACTTCGGCGACCTGTCGACCGTCACCGTCCATGTGCGGCGGCTGCGCGGCAAGGTCGAGGACGATCCGGGCAGGCCCCGGCTGATCCAGACGGTGTGGGGGGTCGGCTACCGCTTCGACGGCTCCGAAGAGGTCTCCGAGGGCGTCTCCCGAGCGGAGGCGTGACCATGCACGACAACCTTCTCATCGCCCTGTTCGCCTTCCTCGGGGCCGCCGCGGCCGGACTGCTCGGCGCCTGTGTGCTGCTGCTGATCCGGCGCCGCTCGCTCGCCCTGCACCTCGGTGTGGTCGCCGCCGTGGCCGTCACCGCGATGCTCGCGGGCACCCTCGCGGTCGCGCAGGCCATGTTCCTGTCCGGGCACGACCTGAAGGTCGTCACGACCGTCGTCGCGATGGCCGCCGTGGTCTCGCTGGCCACCGCCCTGCTGCTGGGCCGCTGGGTCGCCGCCCGCAGCCGCGCCCTCACCCTGGCCGCCCGCTCCTTCGGCGACGGCGGCGACTTCACCTCGCCCGCCGGTCCCGCCACGGCCGAACTCGCCGCCCTCAGCCGGGAGTTGGAGGCCACCAGCGCCAAACTCGCCGAGTCCCGGGAACGCGAACGCGCCCTGGAGTCCTCCCGTCGCGAACTGGTCGCCTGGATCTCCCACGATCTGCGCACCCCCCTCGCAGGCCTGCGCGCGATGTCGGAGGCCCTGGAGGACGGCGTCGCCGCCGACCCCGGCCGCTACCTCAAGCAGATCCGCACCGAGGTCGAGCGCCTCAACGACATGGTCGGCGACCTCTTCGAACTCTCCCGCATCCACGCGGGCACGCTGGCGCTCAGCCCCAGCCGGATGTCCCTCTACGACCTCGTCGGCGACGCACTCGCGGGCGCCGACCCCCTGGCCCGCGAGCACGGCGTGCGGCTGGTCGGCGGCCGGGTCGAGCCGCTGCCGGTGGAGGTGGACGGCAGGGAGATGAGCCGGGTGCTGGGCAATCTGCTGGTCAACGCCATCCGGCGGACTCCGGCCGACGGCACGGTGGCGATCGCCGCGGAGCGCTCGCCGGACGGCGTGGTGGTGTCCGTCACGGACGCCTGCGGCGGCATCCCGGAGGAGGACCTGCCCCGCGTCTTCGACACCGGATGGCGAGGCACGCATGCCCGGACTCCCCCTGCGGGCGCGGGACTCGGCCTCGCCATCGTGCGGGGCATCGTCGAGGCGCACCAGGGCCGCGCGACCGTCCGCAACATCCCGGGCGGCTGCCGCTTCGAGGTGACCCTGCCGGTGGCGGAGGCCTGAGCGATCACCTCTCGGGGCCGTGGTCGATGTCGGTTGGAGAGGGGGTGTGGCAGGTGGGCCCGCTGCCGGGATGGAGGGCGCGTGGGGGGAGCGGTGTGAGGTTCTTGTCGCGGGGCGGGTCCGGGTTGTCCTGGGGTTTCCCGCTCGTGTGGTTGCGGGCCCTGCCGGCCGCGGAGGCCTGAACGGTCACCTTTCGGGGCGGCACTCGATGTCGGTCGGGGAGATCTCCCGGCAGGTGAGCCCGCTCCCGGGGCCGATGGCATGCGAGAGGAGCGGTGCGACGAGCTTCTCGCAGGTCCCGTCCGCGCCGTCCTCGTCGTCCTCTTTCGCGTGCTTGCAGGCCCTGTCGATGACGGTGGCGCTGTCGACCTTCTTGCCGGGCGGCGGCGTGTCCGCAAAGGCCGTCGGGGCGAGCAGGAACACGCCTACCACCGGTGCGCCGATCAGCGCGGCGATCCGGGTGCGGGTGGGCTTGAGGGTACGCCGGAGCATTCTGCGGTCCTTTCAACTGATTTGTGCCGAACAGCGCCATGATCGACGACAACGACGTCGTCCAGGCGTGGACACGCTCAGTGCGTCCGCGTGAACTCCCGCATCCCGGCAGCTGCCGTTTTGTGGTGGTGCTGCCCGCTGCCGCTTCATGAATGCGGGCAGCACCACCGGTCTGTCGCCGCCGGCGGCCGATCGGTTGCCTACGCCTCCCGCATACCGGCCGACGCGAACTCCCGCATGCCCTCCTCGAAGCCGACCTCGGCCTTCCAGCCCAGCTCCGCCCGCAGCCGCGAGGAGTCCGCCGTGATGTGCCGTACGTCGCCGAGCCGGTACTCCCCGGTGACGACCGGCTCCGGGCCGCCGCACGCCGACGCCAGTGCCTCGGCCATCTCGCCGACGGTGTGCACCTCTCCGCTGCCGGTGTTGTACGCGGTCAGCGCCCCCTCGCGGGAACCCGCCTCCAGCGCCGCCACATTGGCCGCCGCCACGTCCCGCACATGCACGAAGTCGCGCCGCTGACGACCGTCCTCGAAGACCCGCGGGGACTCGCCGCGGGCCAGCGCCGAGCGGAAGAAGGAGGCGACGCCCGCGTAGGGGGTGTCGCGGGGCATCCCCGGCCCGTACACGTTGTGGTAGCGCAGCGACACCACCGAGCCGCCCGTGGCGCGTGCCCACGCCGCCGCCAGATGCTCCTGGGTGAGCTTGGTCGTCGCGTAGACATTGCGCGGGTCGACCGGGGCGTCCTCGCCGACCAGTCCGGGGGACAGGGCCGCACCGCACACCGGGCACGGCGGTTCGAAACGACCGGCGTCCAGGTCGGCAGCCGTGCGCGGGCCCGGCCGTACCACCCCGTGCCGCGCGCAGGCGTAGCGCCCCTCGCCGTACACCACCATCGACCCGGCCAGCACCAGCCGCCGTACGCCCGCCTCGGCCATGGCGCTGAGCAGGACGGCGGTGCCGAGGTCGTTGTGGGAGACGTAGTCGGGCGCGTCCGCGAAGCCGGTGCCCAGGCCGACCATCGCCGCCTGGTGGCACACGGCGTCGACGCCGTTGAGGGCGTGGCGGACGGCCGTGGGGCTGCGCACGTCCGAGGCGGGGGCGGCCCGGACGTCGTACACGACGGGCTCGTGCCCGTGGGCCTCCAGTGCCCGCACGACATGGGATCCGATGAACCCGGCACCGCCGGTGACCAGTACTCGCATACGGCCACGCTAGGGCCGTGACCGGTCCGGACGCGTGGGCCGCGCCCGGGACGTCACGAGTCCGTAAGACCCCCCGGAGTCACTCGGCGCGCACCGGCAGCGAGACCGTGAACACCGTCGACCCCGGTTCACTGCGCAGCTCGATCGTGCCGCCGTGCGCGCGGACCAGGGAACGGGCGACCGACAGCCCGAGCCCGCTGCCGCCCCGGTCCCGGCTGCGGGCCTTGTCGACGCGGTAGAAGCGGTCGAAGACGCGTTCCTGGTCGGCGGCCGGAATCCCGGGGCCGGCGTCCTCGACCCGTACGACGGCCCGGTCCCCGGCCACCTCGACCGCCACCGACACCGGTGTACCGGCCGGTGTGTGCACGGCCGCGTTGGTCAGCAGGTTGTCGAGGACCTGGCGGATGCGGTGCGGGTCCACGCGCAGCTTCAGGGAGGCCGGGCCGGGCGTCACCGTCAGCGGGCGGTCCGGATGGCTCACCCGGAAGGCCGCGGCCGCCTCCTCGGCCAGCTCCACCAGATCCGCGTCCTGCAGCCGCAGCGGGGCGTCGACCTCCGCCGCGTCCAGGCGGGCGAGCAGCAGCAGGTCGTCCAGGAGCACACCCATCCTGGCCGCCTCGGCGCGCAGCCGGGCCAGGTGCTTTTCGCGCTCCTCGGGGGCGTTGGCGGCGGCGTACTGGAAGAGGTCCGCGTAGCCCCGTACGGACATCAGGGGGGTACGGAGTTCGTGCGAGGCGTCCGCGACGAAGCGGCGCAGGCGCTGCTCGGCCTCGGCGCGCACGGCGAGGGAGTCGTCGATGTGCTCCAGCATAGTGTTGAACGCGGTGCGCAGCTCTTCCACCTCCGGGCCGCCGCCGCGCTTGTCGGCGCGCAGCGGCAGCCGCGCCGCCGACTCCGTCAGGTTGTGCGAGGTGATGCCGTGGGCGGTGTGCGCCATGTCGCTGAGCGGGGTCAGACCCCGGCGCAGCAGGCGCCGGCCGAACACCACCAGCGCCAGCAGGGCGAGCCCGAAGGCGATGACCTGGACCGTGATCAGCCGCCGTACCGTGTCGTCGATGTCGGCCATCGGCGCGCCGCTGATCAGGACCACACCGGGCTTGACCTCGCAGGCGCGCAGCCGGTAGGCGCCGTCGCCCGTGAGGTCCGCGGTGCGCACCACCTCTGTGTCCGAGGCCGACTGGGCCCTGGCCAGGGAGGTGAGGGGGGCGATGTCCCGGGGCAGGTCGCCGGGCTCCTCCGGCTTGCGGAGCACCGCCTTGCCGCCCGAGACGTCGTACACGGCGTAGTACCAGCCCCAGTACTTCTTGCCCTGGAGAGTGCCGGTCTCCGCGACGTTCTTGGACTGGGCGACCTGGGCGAGCCCGAGCTGGTCGTCGAGCTGGTTCGACAGATAGTCCCGCATATAGGTCGTCAGGGCCGTGCCGACGACGGCGAACACCACCAGCGCCAGCACTCCGAGCCCGAGCGCCAGCCGGGTGCCGAGCCGCAGCCTCCGGTACGAGGGCAGCCGGCGGATCACTCGGCGGCCTGCCGTATGACGTACCCGAAGCCCCGCACCGTCTGGATCAGCGGTTCGCCCGTGTCGTCGAGCTTGCGGCGCAGGCGGCTGACGACCAGCTCGACGACGTTCGAGCGGCCCCCGAATCCGTACTCCCAGACATGGTCGAGGATCTGCGCCTTGGTCATCACGGTCGGGGACTTGCGCATCAGGAAGCGCAGCACCTCGTACTCGGTGGGGGTCAGGGTGAGCAGCTTGTCGCCGCGGCGCACCTCACGGGTGTCCTCGTCCATCGTCAGGTCCGCCACCCGCAGCACCGAGCGCTGGAAGCCGGGGCCGGAGCTGCGCCGCAGCACCGTGCGCAGCCGGGCCATCAGTTCCTCCACCGCGAACGGCTTGACCAGGTAGTCGTCGCCGCCCCGGGTCAGGCCCGCGACCCGGTCGGCGACGCCGTCGCGCGCGGTGAGGAACACCACGGGCACCATCGTGCCGGTGGCGCGCAGCCGGTCCAGGACGCCGAAGCCG
The DNA here is from genome assembly GCF_053598255.1 of Streptomyces sp. NPDC001157. Classification (NCBI taxonomy): domain Bacteria; kingdom Bacillati; phylum Actinomycetota; class Actinomycetes; order Kitasatosporales; family Streptomycetaceae; genus Streptomyces; species Streptomyces sp. NPDC001157. The sequence continues at coordinate 27,390 of NZ_JBSFJW010000009.1, read as the reverse complement.
TCCACGTCGGGCAGCATCAGATCGAGCACCACGATGTCCGGACGGAACTCGGCGGCCCGCCGCAGCGCCTCCTCACCGGAGTTCGCGGTGACCGCGTCCCAGCCCTCGTAACGGGCCACGGTCGCGACGAGATCGGCGATGGGCGGGTCGTCGTCCACGACCAGGAGGCGTACTTTTTCCACCCGCTCATACTGCGGTACATGGCCGGTGAAGCCATATCGCAGGGACCACAACAGCCACATCGATAAGTACTTGCAAGTTGTACGACAGGTTATCGACAGCTCCCACCAGCCAAGCTCGGTCTCCCCAGGATCCGACGAAGGAGCTGCCGCCCCGTGACGACCGTCCAAGCACTCCCTGCGCCCCCCACGGCGATACGCCCCAGGGTGGTGGCCCGTACGAGCCTGTACGCCGTGCTCGCCGCGAACGCCGCCGTGGTCGCCTACTTCTTCGCCCAGGCGGGCTTCGCCTCCAACGCCCTGATCGTCATCGGCCGCCTCCTCGGCCTCTACGGTGCCCTCGTCATGGCCTTCCAGCTGGTGCTGGTCGCCCGGCTGCCGTGGCTCGACCGCCGCATCGGCATGGACCGGCTCACCTCCTGGCACCGCTGGACCGGCTTCGCCCTCCTGTGGACGCTGCTCGGGCACGCCGTCTTCATCACCTTCGGCTACGCCCAGGGCGCGGGCGTCGGCCCGATCACCGAGATCGTGGACCTCGCCAGGACGACGGAGGGCGTGCTGCGCGCGATCGTCGCGTTCGGCATCATCCTCGTGGTCGGCGCCGTCTCGGCCCGCTACGCCCGACGCCGCCTCGCCTACGAGACCTGGCACTTCATCCACCTCTACACCTACGTCGCCGTGGTGCTCGCCTTCACGCACCAGGTCGCGGTCGGTACGACGTTCACCTCGTCGTCCGCCGCCAAGGCGTACTGGTACGGCGTGTGGGCAGTCGCCCTCGGCGCGCTCGTCCTGGGCCGGCTCGTGCTGCCGCTGTGGCGCAACACCCGCCACCAGTTCCGTGTCTCGGCGGTCGTCCCCGAGTCCGACAACGTCGTCTCCGTCCACATCACCGGCAAGGACCTGGACCGGCTGCCCGCGCAGGCAGGCCAGTTCTTCCTGTGGCGCTTCCTGACCCGCGACCGCTGGTGGCAGGCGAACCCGTTCTCCCTCTCCGCCGCCCCCGACGGCCGCACGCTGCGCCTGACCGCCAAGGCGGCCGGCGAGGGCAGCGCCGCCCTGCGGCACGTGAAGGTCGGCACGCGCGTGTTCGCCGAGGGCCCCTACGGCGCCTTCACCACGCTGCACCGTGTGCGGTCCGAGTCCCTGCTCATCGCGGGCGGCGTCGGCGTCACCCCCATCCGGGCCATCCTGGAGGACATCGAGGGCCACGCGGTCGTCATCTACCGCGTCGCCGGCGAACGCGACGCCGTCCTCTACGACGAGTTGCGCGAGCTGGCCGTGGCGAAGGGCGCCGAACTGCACCTGGTCACCGGACCGGCCGTCCCCGACAAGCTGGCGCCGGGCGAACTGGAGCGCCTGGTGCCGGACATCGCCGACCGGGACGTCTTCCTGTGCGGGCCGCCGCCGATGATGAACGCGGTGCTGCGCAGCCTGGGCGAACTGAACGTGCCCAAGCAGCAGATCCACTTCGAACGCTTCAGCCTGGCCGGATGAGGAAGACGGGAAAGACATCGTGAAGCGAGCCATACCTGTCGTCGTCCTGAGCATCGCGGGCCTGGTCCCCGTCTGGCGCTACGTGCCGTCGGCTCCCGTGACCACGCCCTCCGCCTCCGCGTCCGCGGGTTCCTCCTCCGGAACCGGCGTCAAGGGGCCGACGGTCAAGACGGACAAGGGCCCCGTGCAGGTCCAGGTCACCTTCGACGGCGACAGGATCGCCGCCGTGAAGATGCTGCAGCAGCCGAACCATCCGCAGACGACGGCCGCGGTGCCGAAGCTGGTCGCGGAGACGCTGAAGGCGCAGAGCGCGGACGTCGACACCGTGTCAGGTGCGACGATCACCAGCAACGCCTACAAGAAGTCCCTCCAGGCCGCGATCGATTCGCACCAGGCGAACTCGAAGTCGTCCGCGTCTTCCTCGTCTTCCTCGTCTTCTTCGGACTCCGCCTCCTCCGACGACTCGGGGCGGACCGTGTCGGGCCCGACGGTGAACACCTCCAAGGGTCCCGTGCAGGTCCAGGTGACCTTCGGCGACGACGACGAGATCGCCGCCGTGAAGATGCTGCAGCAGCCGAACCATCCGCAGACGACGGCCGCGGTGCCGAAGCTGGTCGCGGAGACGCTGAAGGCGCAGAGCGCGGACATCGACACGGTGTCAGGTGCGACGATCACCAGCGAGGCCTACAAGAAGTCCCTCCAGGCCGCGATCGACGCGGAGGAGTGATCTGATGCATCGCGTCGAACACGTCATGAGCTTCCCCGTCTCGCTCCGGGTCGACGACGAGCACGTTCCCGAGGCGGCCGCGGACGCGGCCTTCGCGTGGCTGCGTGAGGTCGACTCCCGGTTCAGCCCGTTCAGGCCCGACAGCGAGGTGTCCTGCTACGGCCGGGGCGAGCTGGGAGACCATGAGCTCAGCGACGACCTCGTCGAGGTCCTCGAACTGTGCGAGCACTACCGGATCGCCACGGGCGGAGCCTTCGACGTCCGCCTGCCCGGCCGCCGCCTCGACCCCTGCGCGGTGGTCAAGGGCTGGTCGGTGCAGCGGGCGGCGGAGCTGCTGAAGGCGGCCGGCGCGCAGAGGTTCGTCCTGAACGCCGGCGGTGACGTGGTCGCCTCCGGCGGGCCCTGGCGGGTCGGCGTACGGCACCCCGAACAGGCCGACAAGCTGTGTACCGTCCTGGAGCTCACCGACGGGGCGGTCGCGACCTCCGCGCGCTACGAGCGCGGCGACCACATCATCGACGGCCGTACGGGGCTCCCGGCAACCGGGCTGCAGAGCCTGACCGTCGTGGCCGCCACCCTGACCGAGGCCGACTCGGTGGCGACGGCCGCGTTTGCGATGGGCCTGCAGGGCATCGAGTGGGCCGCCTCACTGCCGGGCTGCGAGGTGTTCGCCGTGGACGCCGCGGGACAGGTGCTGCGGACGGAGAGGTTTCCGGTCGCGGGGGTGCCCTCGGCGGCCGCGTGATGCGACAGCCGCCCTCTGACCGACACTGTCTGCATGCGCTGGTGGGTGGGCGGGTGCGTGTGGTCTTTCGCTCCCGCCGCCCCTTCCCGTCCCGACCCTGGGGGCTGCCGCCCCCAGACCCCCGCTTCGGCCTGGACGGCCTCGTCCTCAAACGCCGGACGGGCTGAAAGACTGACTAACCTGGCGCGGTGACCATCGAGTTGACGCTGCTGTCGTCCGTCTCCCACCGGGGGCAGGAGATCACCGCGCCCCGGCTCCGGGGGCTGCTCGCGCTGCTCGCGGGGGAGTTGCGGGCGGGGTGCGGTGCCGGGCGGCTGGTGGACGGGCTGTGGCCGGAGGAGCAGCCCGAGAACCCGGTCAAGGCGTTGCAGATCCTGGTGTCGAGAGCCCGCCGTCAGCTCGGCGGCGAAGTCATCGCCAGTACCCCGACCGGTTACCGGCTCGCCCTGCGCGAGGACCAGGTCGACAGCTCCGCCGTCCTGCTGTTCGCCGCCGCCTGTGCCGAGAAGGCCCGGGCCGGTGATCACGCGGGTGCCCTCGCCGAGGCGGAGGAGGGGCTCGGGCTCTGGGACCGCGCCCCGGTCGACGAAGCGGGCAGCTTCGGTGACCCCGTCGCCGAGCTGCGCGCCGAGCGGGCCGTGACCCACCGCGCGCTCGTCCGCTGCCGCGCGCTCAGCCTCGCCCGCACCGGCCGCCGGGACGAAGCCCTCGGCCCCCTCGCCGAACTGGCCGCCGACCGACCCCACGACGAGGAACTGCTCCTCGAACTGATGCGCTGCCGGACAGCTGCCGAGGGACCTGCCGCCGCCCTGGCCACGTACGACGCCCACCGCCGCCGTCTGCGCGACGAACTCGGCACCGACCCCGGGCCCTCCCTCCAGGAACTCCACCAGGAACTGCTGCGCGGCGAGGCACCCGTCGTACGGCGCGGGGTTCCGCACGAGCCCAACCCCCTCCTCGGCCGGGACGCCGATGTCGCCGCCGTCACCCGGCTGCTGCACAGCGCCCGCGTCACCTCGGTCGTCGGACCCGGAGGTCTCGGCAAGACCCGCCTCGCGAGCGCCGTCGCCCGGGACGCCGAGCAGCGCCTCGTGCACCTGGTGCCGCTCGCCGGGGTCCGCCGGGACGCCGAGGTCGCCGCCGAGGTCGCCTCCGCACTGGACGCCTCCGGCACCGACCCGGTCGCCGGCATCGTGGGCATCCTCGGCTCCGGACCCGCGCTGCTCGTCCTGGACAACTGTGAGCACGTGGTGCGCGGCGTCGCCGACCTGGTCCGGGCCGTCGTGTCGAGGACCCGGGACCTGCGGATCCTCACCACCAGCCGGGCGCCCCTCGGTCTGTCCTCCGAGACCGTCTATCCGCTGCCCGAGCTGGACCCCCTCACCACCGTCGAGCTGTTCGAGCAGCGCGCCCGAGCCGCCCGTCCGGACCTCGACCTGAACGCCGACACCGTGGCCGCGCTGTGCAGCCGTCTCGACGGGCTTCCCCTGGCCGTCGAACTCGCCGCGGCCCGGGTGCGGGTGATGTCCGTCGCGGAGATCGCCCGGCGTCTGGAGGACCGCTTCGCGCTGCTGCGCGGCGGCTCCCGGGACGCCCCGCAGCGGCACCGCACCCTGCACGCCGTCGTCGACTGGAGCTGGAACCTCCTCGCCGAGCCGGCCCGGTCCGCCCTGGCCGCACTCTCCGTCTTCCCCGCCGGGTTCACGGCCCAGGCGGCCGAGCAACTCGTCGACGACGCCTGGGAGATCCTGGAAGACCTTGTCGACCACTCCCTGCTGAAGGTCGCCGACACCACCTACGGCTCCCGCTTCCGCATGCTGGAGACGGTCCGCGAGTTCGCCGCCGTGCACCGGGAGCCGGCCGTCACGGAGCGGTTCCTCGGCTGGGCAAGGGACTTCGGGGCCGTCCACCACGACGCCCCGTTCGGCACCGACCCCTCCGCGTCCTGGCAGCTGATCCGCGCCGAGCAGGACAACCTCGTCCACGCGCTGCGGCTCGCGCTCGACCGCGAGGACCTCGACACCGTCGCCGCGGTCACCGCCGTACTCGCCGGCCTGTGGACCACGGAGGCCAACTACCCCCGGCTGATCGCCCTCACCGAGGACTGCGCCCGGCCGCTGTCCCACTACCGGCCCGGCCCCGCTCACGTCGAGCCGACCCGCACCGCCGCCGCCCTGCTGACCGCCAACCTGTTCCTGGGCGTCGGGCCGGGTGCCGTGCGCACCCTGGTCACCCTGCGCCGCCTGCCGCCCGCCGAACCGGACACCCTGGTGCGGGCCGTGGCGGCGGTGCTGTGCGCCTTCCCGCAGGTGCTGACGGACCGGGACGCGCTGGCCGGACTGTGCGCCGCCGAGCGGCCGTTGCTCGCGGGTGTCGCCCACTGCGTGGCGAGCTACGTGGGGGAGAGCGAGCAACGGCCGGACCTCGCCCTCGCCGCAGCCCGCCGCATGGTCGAACTGCTCGGCGACCGGGACATCCCGCTGCTGCGGATCTGGCCCGCCTCCCGGCTCGCCGAACTCTGCCTGCGGACCGAGCGCGGCGCCGAGGCCCTGGTGCACCTGCGGGCGGCGCTGGACGCCCTGGAGGGCCTCGGCGAGTGGAACGACGCGATCGGCATGCGGTGGGGCCTGATGCTCGCCCATCTGCAGACGGGCGACCTCGACGCCGCCGAGCACTGGCTGGAGGAGGCGCTGCGGCACCAGCCGGAGGGCGCCGGCTCCGACGCCTTCACGCCCGACCTGGGCGCCCGCGCCGAGATGGCCCTCGCCCGCGGCGACACCGAGACCGGGCTCGGCCTGTGGCGCAGGGCCCTGGAGCGACTGGAGAACGACCGCGCGGCCCCGGCCTTCGGCGACGAACTCCTCATGGAGGGCTGGGTGCTGGAGCTCCAGTCGGTCGCCGTCGTCGCCCACGCCCGGCACGGTCGCACCGACCTGGTGGCCCCCCTCGCCGCGGCGCTGCCCGGCCGCCTCACCACCCTGCTGACCCGGCCCGGACCGGCCCCGCACCATGTCAGCGCCGAGTACCCGGTCTGCGGCGCGCTGCTGCTCGCCCTGGCCACGGTCGCCCTCGCGGACGGCGAGAGCGAGCGCGGGGCGCGGCTGACCGCCCTCGCCGAACGCTTCCGCGCCCTGCGCAACTTCCAGCCGACCATGTCCTCGGCGCGCGCCCGCGAGGCCGCCCGGAACGCCGACAAGGCGGCGTACGAGGACGCGGTGTCCACATACGCCGCCCTGGAAGGGGACGGGCTGCGCGGGGCCGCACTCGGCCTGGTGCGGGCCGGGGTCACAGCCTGACCGGCAGGCTCAGCAGATGGAAGCCGTCCCCGGGCCAGTGCCCGAACCGCACGTCGGCGCGGTCCACGGCGAGCTCCGGAGCCGCCGGCCGCCGTACCAGCAGCTCCTCGAACACGACGCCCGTCACCAGCCGGCCGAGTGCCGCGCCGATGCAGTAGTGCGGGCCGTGCCCGAAGGCCAGGTGGCCGTCCCCGCGTCCGAACTCCCTTGTCACGTCGAGCCGTTCGGGGGCGTCGTAGGCGGCAGGGTCGTGGTCCGCGGCGAACAGCGCGACCGTCACCGCCTCGCCCTTCCTCAGCCGGGTGCCCGCGAACACGAAGTCCTCGGTGGCGTACAGCGTGGCCCCCATGCGCACCAGCGTGACGTACCGCAGGAGTTCGGGGACCGCCCGGGCCGGCAGCTCGGGCTCGGCGCGCAGCCGCTCCAGCTGGTCCGGGTGGTCGAGGAGGGCGAGGACGGCGTGGGCGAGGAACAGGGCGGGCGGGGTGATCCCGGTGTTGATCAGCAGGAAGAAGACGGTGACGATCTCGTCGTCGGTCATCCCGCCGTCCGCCAGCAGCGCCGACACCAGGTCGTCCGCGGGCTCCGCGCGCCGCCGCGCCACCAGGTCCTTGGTGTACTCCACGACCCCGCCGAGCCCTTCGAGGACGCGACTGCCGTCGCCGTACGCGAAGTCCCGGATCCAGCCGCAGACCTTGTCCTGGTCGGCCGCGTCCACGCCGACGAGCGCGCAGATGACCGCCGTGCTCAGCGGATACGCGAACTCGCCGAGCAGATCGGCCTGTTCGCGCCCGGCGAGGGTCTCGATCAGCTCCTGCGCGGTCTTCTCCACGAAGGGGCGCAGGGCGGCGACCCGGCGGGCGGTGAAGGCACGGGTGAGCGGGTTGCGGCGTCTGGTGTGTTCGTCGCCGTCGAAGAGCGCCAGGTGGCCCGAGAGGTACTGCGCGTACTCGGGCGGGAGGCCGTCGGCACCCTGGGCCAGCAACTCGGCCTGCGGGTCCGGCATTTCGGAGTCCGCGATCGTCGAGCGGTCCCGGACCAGACGCGGATCGGTGAGCGCGGCCTTCACGTCCGCGTGCCGGGTGACCAGCCGTACGGCGGTGTCCAGGCCGGGGAGGACGACATGGCCCAGGCCGGGGCGGGTGCGCAGGACGGCGTAGGCGCCGACGGGGTTCTCGACGAGTTCGGGGGTGAGGTGAACGGGGGTCTCGGTGGTCATCTCGGGTTCCTTTCCCGGTGGTCGGTGAGGTCTGTTCAGCTGGGGTCGCGGTCGAAGAGGCGGAGCGACCAGACGAATCCGAGGACGGCGATCCCCGTGCTCCACGCCACCGCCATCCAGCCGTTGTGCCCGATCTCCGTGCCGGTCAGCAGTCCGCGCACGGTCTCGATGACCGTGGTGAACGGCTGGTACTCGGCGAACCAGCGGATCCAGGACGGCATCGAGTCGACCGGCACGAAGGTGCTGCTGACGAAGGGCAGCAGGAACGAGATCGGCAGCGGGGCGTTGCTGGCCCCCTCCGGGGTCTTGCTGAGCAGCCCGAGGGCGACCGACAGCCAGGTCAGGCCGAGGACGAAGAGCAGGAGCAGCCCGCCGGCCGCCAGCCACTCCAGGGGGCTCGCGTCGGGACGGAAGCCGATGGCGAGGCCGACGGCGGTCACCAGCACCAGGTTGATCACTGTCTGGATGACACTGCCGACCACATGGCCCACCAGGATCGACGCCCGGGAGATCGCCATCGTGCGGAAGCGGGCGACGATGCCCTCGGTCATGTCCGTGCACACGGCGACCGCCGTCGGCACGCTTCCGGTGCCCGCGGTCATCAGCAGGATGCCGGGGACGAGGTAGGCGAGATAGGCGGTACGGCCGCCGCCCTGGCCGATTCCGGCGCCGAGCGCCGAACCGAAGACGTACACGAACAGGAGCAGCAGGAAGACGGGGATGAGCGCGACCTGGAGCGTCATCGAGGGGTAGCGGCGGGCGTGCAGCAGATGGCGCCGCAGCATGGTGAGCGAGTCGCGGACGTGCGGGGCGGGCGGGGCGGCGGCGGTCATCGGGCCTGCACCTTCTCGTGCTCGGGGCGGTCGGTGACCGCGAAGAAGACGTCGTCGAGGTCGGGGGTGTGCACGGTCAGGGAGTCGACGTCGACGCAGGCGCCGTCCAGGACGTCGAGCAGGCCGCGCAGGGCGTGCACGCTGCCGTCACCGGGGACCTGGAGGGTCAGCGCCTCGTCGTCGCGCAGTCCGAGGCCCAACACCTCGGCGGCGCGGGCGAGTTGAGCCGGGTCGAGGAACCGGAGCCGGACATGTCCGCCGGGCACCAGACGCTTGAGCTCGTCCGCCGTGCCCTCGGCGACGATCCGGCCGTCGCTCAGCACCGCGATGCGGTCGGCGAGCTGGTCGGCCTCCTCCAGGTACTGCGTGGTGAGGAAGACGGTGACCCCGCCGTCGACGAGTTCACGGATGATCTGCCACATGGTGTGCCGGGAGCGCGGGTCGAGACCGGTGGTCGGCTCGTCGAGGAAGATCACCTCGGGGGAGCCGACGAGCGTCATCGCGATGTCGAGGCGACGGCGCATACCGCCCGAGTAGGCGGCGGCGGGCTTCTTCGCGGCCTCCGACAGGTCGAAGCGCTCCAGGAGTTCGGCGGTGACCCGCCTGCCCTCGGGGCGGGGGAGGTGGTGCAGATCCGCCATGAGCGCCATGTTCTCCTCGCCGGTGATCAGGTTGTCGACGGCGGAGAACTGGCCGGTGACGCCGATCGCGGCCCGTACGGACTGCGGTGCGGCGGCGACAGAGTGCCCGGCGACCCGGGCCTCGCCGCCGTCGGCGCGGATCAGGGTGGAGAGGATCTGGACGGTGGTCGTCTTGCCGGCTCCGTTCGGGCCGAGCAGCGCGAAGACCGTGCCGCGCGGGACGTGCAGATCGATGCCGTCGAGGACGACCTTGTCGCCGTATGCCTTGCTCAGGCCGGTGGCCTCGATGGCCGGTGGTGTCGTCGGGTTCATGCCGCAGAGCGTGCGGGACGCCGGATTCAGAGCGGCTTCACCGCGGTTTCAGCGGGCCGGAGGGCCTGAAACCCGGGCCTGGGAAAGGGCGGGCCGCCGGCCGGTGCGCACGGCCTTCAGCAGCGCGGCGGCGCCCAGCAGCATCAGGAAGACCAGGATCGGGTCCGGGTTGGTGTCGCGGTTTGACGGCGACCGCGATCGGAGTGAGCGTGAGCGCGGCGATCGTGCCGGCCACGACTCCGAAGTCCCGCTTGACCAGCCGGTACAACAGAGCCACCGAGCCCGTCCCGACGGCCACCATCGGCAGCATCAACTGCCAGGTGCCGTAGCCGAGGACCCGGGCCGACAGGCCCCTCACCCACAGCGCGAACGGCGGCTTGTCGACGGTGATGGAGCCGCCGGAGTCCAGGGCACCGAAGAAGAACGCCTTCCAGCTCCTGGTGCCGCGTTGGACGGCAGCGTCGTAGAAGGTGTCGTCGTCTCGTCCATGGGCATGACCATCCGGGCCGTGCCTGTGGGATCACTGAGCGTGTTCCGAGCAACCGATGCCAAGCCTGGTCCGGATCTGGCCAAACTTCCGAAGGAAACCCGAAACACAGGAGGTCTAGACTCTGCCTGCAACTGCCCAGACCGAAGGGTGTACGGCGTCTTGATACGCATAGATTCAGTCACCAAGCGCTACCCCGACGGTACGGTCGCGGTCGACAACCTCTCGCTTGAGATACCCGACCGCTCGATCACCGTCTTCGTCGGACCGTCGGGCTGCGGCAAGACGACGACCCTGCGCATGATCAACCGGATGATCGAGCCCAGCGAGGGCACGATCACCCTCGACGGCAAGGACATCACGCAGCAGCCGGTCAACACGCTGCGGCGGTCCATGGGTTACGTCATCCAGAACGCCGGCCTCTTCCAGCACCGCACGATCGTCGACAACATCGCCACCGTGCCCCGGCTGCTCGGCTGGAGCAAGGACAAGGCGCGGGCGCGGGCGCGGGAGCTGATGGAGCGGGTCGGACTGGACGGCGCGCTCGCCAAGCGGTACCCGTACCAGCTGTCCGGAGGCCAGCAGCAGCGCGTCGGCGTGGCCCGGGCGCTGGCCGCGGATCCGCCGGTACTCCTGATGGACGAGCCGTTCTCGGCCGTCGACCCCGTGGTGAGAAAGGGCCTGCAGGACGAACTCCTTCGTATTCAGGAGGAGTTGGGCAAGACCATCGTCTTCGTCACCCACGACATCGACGAGGCTGTCAAGATCGGCACGATGGTCGCCGTGATGCGCACCGGCGGTCACCTCGCCCAGTTCGCACCGCCCGCCGAGCTGCTGTCCGACCCCGCGGACGCGTTCGTCGAGGACTTCCTCGGCGCCGACCGCGGCATCCGGCGGCTGTCGTTCTTCTCCTCCACCGGACTCGACCTGCTGACCACCCCCGTCGTGGCCGTCGACGCCACCGCCGAGCAGATCGCCGAGCGCAGCGCCACCGGTGCGCCGTACCTGCTGGTCACCGATGTGGACGGCAAGCCGCTCGGCTGGAGCGAGCCGGGTGCCCTGACCGCGGGGGACGTCGACGCCGCCCGACTCCTGGCCTACGGGCGCCCCTTCGAGCACGGCAAGGACTCGCTGCGCGCCGCGCTCGACTGCGCCGTGCTCTCGCCCACCGGGTGGGCCGTGGCGGTGGGCGCCGACGGCCGGGTCGCAGGCGTCGTCTCGCAGCAGACCATCGGGGAGGCCATCCGCGCCGCCCACGCGGAAGGCCGTACGGAGAAGGTCGTCGGATGAGCGGCGGCTTCTTCGACATCCCGAGCGACCTGCAGAACACGTACTGGGGTCTGGTCGGCCTGCATCTGCGCGAGGCGCTGATCCCGGTGGTGGCCGGGCTGGTGGTGGCGCTGCCCATCGCCCAACTCTGCGTCCGGCTGCGCTGGCTGTACCCGCCCGTGCTGTGGGTGACGACGATCCTCTACGCGATCCCGTCGCTCGCCTTCTTCGTCGTCCTCATCGACTACACCGGCCAGACCGAGACGACGGTGATGATCCCACTGGGCGTCTACAGCCTGGTGGTGTTCGTCCCGGCGATCGTGGACGGTGTCAGGTCCGTGCCGCAGGAGACCCTGGACGCGGCCACCGCGATGGGCCTGGGGCCGGTACGTCGCTACTTCCAGGTCCAGTTGCCGATCGCGGCGCCCGCGATCATCGCCGGGCTCCGGGTCGCGACCGTCTCCAGCATCTCCCTGGTCAGTGTCGGCATGCTGATCGGCAACCAGGGCGGGCTGGGCAATCTGCTCAACGACGGCATGATCTACCACCAGCCGCGCCTGGTCTGGCTGTCCGTCGTCGGCACGGCCGTCCTCGCCATCCTCGCGGACGCCCTGCTGGTCCTCCTACGCGTGCTCGTCACGCCCTGGATGCCGCGCGGCACCCGCAAACCCCGCCCCGTCGACGAACCCGAACCGATGCAGGTCGCACTGGAGGACACCGCCCGATGAACGTCCTCCACTTCATCAACGCCTTCTTCAGCGACAGCGCCCACTGGCACGGCTACGACGGCATCCCCACCCGGCTGCGCGAGCACATCCAGTACTCGCTGACCGCGCTCGCCATCGCCGCCGCGATCGGCCTGCCGGTGGGCCTGCTCACCGGCCACACCGGACGCGGCGGCAACACCGTGGCGTTCGTCGCCACCGCCGGCCGGGCCCTGCCCAGCTTCGGCCTGCTGGTGCTGATGTTCGTGCTCCTCGGGCTCGGCCTGACGCCGGTGATGATCCCGCTGGTCGTCCTCGCCGTGCCGCCGATCCTCGTCACCACCTACGAGGCGGTGCGCTCCGTCGACCCGTCCCCGGTGGACGCGGCCCGCGGCATGGGCATGGCCGAGCCACGCATCCTCTTCCAGGTCGAACTCCCGGTCGCCCTCCCCCTGATCCTCAGCGGCCTCCGCTCGGCGGCCATCCAGATCGTCTCGACGGCCACCATCGCCGCGTACGTCTCGCTCGGCGGCCTCGGCCGGTACATCGTGGACGGCCTCTACCAGCGCAACTACGAGAAGGTGGTGGGCGGCGCGAGCCTGGTCGCCGTACTGGCACTGCTGACGCTGGGGCTCTTCGGGCTGGTGGCACGGTTCACAGTGTCACCGGGGGTACGCAGAAGCGCCCCCTAAGGGGCGCGGGGCTGCATCGATCAGCGGCTCCGCCGCGGGGCGCGATCAGCCCCCACCGGCCCGCGGACGAACAAGGACCGGTGAGGGCGTCACCCCTCCGTGCGCGCCAGCGCAAGCTCAAGCACAACCAACAAAGCGTCCCGCACAGACCCCCGCTCCCGCGCATCGAACACAATCACAGGGACGCGCTCGGCAACGTCGAGAGCCCACCGCACCTCGTCCAGCCCATGCTCCACCTTCCCGTCGAAGGCGTTGACGGCGACGGCGAACGGGATCTGGCGGTGCTCGAAGTAGTCGACGGCGGCGTAGCAGTCGTCGAGGCGGCGGGTGTCCACGATGACGAGGCCGCCGACCGCGCCCTCCACGATGTCGTCCCACATGAACCCGAACCGCTCCTGGCCGGGCGTGCCGAACAGATACAGCTTCAGCGTCGGGTCGATGGTGATGCACCCGAAGTCCATCGCCACCGTGGTCGTGGTCTTCGCCGGGGTGTGGCTGAGGTCGTCCACGCCCGCCGCGACCTCCGTGATGGCGGCCTCGGTGGTCAGCGGCTCGATCTCGGAGATCGCACCCACGGCGGTGGTCTTGCCCACGCCGAAACCGCCCGCGATCACCATCTTGACCGGCAGCGGCGGTCGTACGGCGGCCCCCTGGTCGGCCGGGGCGAGGGCGGCCGGTTCAGTCGGTGTCACGCAGTACCCCTCGGGAGTTCGGGATGGCACGCAGGCCATCGATCACCCTGCGCAGGACGGATGCGTCGTGGGTGACGTCGACGTCGGGCACGTACACCGCCAGATGCCCTGCGGCGCGCAGGTCCTCGGCGAGGATCCGCACGACGTTGAGATGCAGCCGCAGCCGGGCCGCCAGTTCCGCGACGGACTGCGGCAGCCGGCAGGCGGCGACGATGTCGTGCTGCTCGAAGGAGAGCCCGTCGAGGACGGCGAGGCCCTCGGCGGTGGCCACCACCTGGGTCTCGACCGGCATCGGCCGGTCGGACGCCGTCGGCGCCACCCGGCCGGCGGTGACCAGGAACGGCCGTACGGCGGGGGCCGGACCGACCGGGTCCGGGCCCGGAGGTGGGGAGCCGTCCGCCATGGGGTCGCCGGTCCCGGTCAGAGGGCCGTCGGCGAGCCGACGCTGTTCTTGAGCGCGAGCACCAGCTGCGGGCTGAGCGCGCTGCCGGCCCGATTGGCGAACAGGGTCATCTCGTAGGCGATGTTGCCCAGCTTGGCCTCCTTGTCGGTGACGACGCCGAGCACGGCGCCGCTGCCGATCGCGGAGACCAGGACATGGCCGCCCTCCAGGTCGATGATGACCTTGTTGAGACCGCCCAGACCGTAGTTGCCGGAAGCGCCGGCGGCCAGGCTGGTGATGCCGGAGACGATCGCGGCCAGCCGCTCGGAGTCCGCGTGCTCGCGCAGCTCGGACACGGCGATGAGCAGCCCGTCGGACGAGACCGCGATGGCGTCGACGACGCCGGCGGTCTCCGTCGCGAAACGGTTGAGCAGCCAGGTGAAGTCGGCTGCGGCGGCCTGCAGTTCGGCGGGCGTGGCGCCAGTCGGCGTACTCACTGCTCGGCTCCTTCCGGGAGGTGCTTCTGGTCGTGCGGGTCGGTGGTCGCGGGTAGGCTGCCGGCGGCGCTGTCGCGGTGCGCGCGCTCCACGGCCGCCTCGAACTCGTCCAGCGCGTCCCGCACGGCGTCCGCATCGGCCGGCCGCAGGGCCTGCCGCGCCGCCTGCTGGGCAGCGGCGTCGACGGTCGTACGGAGAGTGGCACCTCGGACACGGCGGCGCAGGGGCCGCGAGGAGCCGTCGCCCAGGGGCGCCCGGCCGGTCCCGGCCGGGGTGGACTGCGCTGTCGGGCCCGGGGTGACCTGGGAAGACGATACCGCCGTGCCAAGTCCCGCAGTACGGCCGGGTGTTGCGTCCTCGGACCGGGAGTGGCTCACGTCGCTGAACGCCTCGGTACGGGTGTGCGCGGCCGAACCGCGCTCGGACGGGGCAGGTACCGCGGCCACACCGGATGCGGTCGGCACCTCGCCCGCTGCCGTTCCTGGCACGGGAGCGGGCGGTGCGGCGTTCGGTGCCGCCTCCCTGAGGGGTGTGCTGGGCACCTCGTGAGCTGACGTGTCCGAGGTGGGTGCGCTCGGTGCGGCGTTCGGCGCCGCCCTCACGGGGGTCGCGGTTGAAGCCGTGTCCGCTGCCGTGTCCGCGGTCGGTGCGGTGGGCACCACGTCCGTTGCCGTGCTCGGCGCAGGTGTGGTCGCGCTCGGGGTCTCGACAGGGTCCGCCTCCCGGCGGGGCACCCGGCGCGGGAGCGGCCCGGGGTGGTCGGGGTGCGTGGCGTCGGCCGGCGCTGCGGCTGCTTCGGTGACGGCGGCGGACCGGCGCGGGCCGGACACGTCACCGGACGCGGCGCCGGGCACCGGCAGTTCGGCGGCCGCCCGCCCCGCTGTCGCTTCGCCCCGGTCCACCGTGGTACCGACCGGGCTCATCGTCAGCAGCAGTGACGACGGGACCGTCACCTCCGCCGTCAGGCCGCCGCCCGGTGTGCGGGACAGCAGGACGCTGACGTCCCAGCGGCGCGCCAGGGTGCCGACCACGAACAGGCCGAGCACCTTCGTCGGCACCACGTCGAGGCGCTCGCGGCGGATCAGCCGGGCGTTCTCCTCGGCGAGCCGCTCGGCGCTCATGCCGAGGCCGTGGTCGGAGATGACGATGGAGGCACCGCCCGAGAGGGCTGCTTCCTCGCCGGAGGTGTCCCGTACGTACACCTCGACCGGGCTGCCCGCGGGCGAGAACGACACGGCGTTCTCCAGGAGTTCGGCCACCATCAGCGTCAGGTCGCCGATGATGTCGGGCTCCACCATGACCTCGGTGCGCGCATGCAGCCGTACCTGCTGGAAGCCCTCGATCTGCCCGAGCGCGGCCCGTACGACGTTGGTGAGGGCGGTGGGACCGGAGTCGAGGACCGTCTCGCGGATACCGGCCAGCAGCATCAGGCTGTCCGCGTTGCGACGCAGACGCACGGCGATGTGGTCGATGGAGTAGAGGCGTTCGAGGAGGGCCGGGTCGGTCTCGCCGCGCTCCACCGCGTCGATCAGCGCCAGTTGACGGGTCGTCAGGTTGCTGACCCGGCGGCCGACGTTGCCGAACATCTCGGCGATGTTGCGGCGGCTGAGCACCTGCCGCTCCAGCAGTGCGATCGAGGTGGTCTGCACGCGGTTGAACACCTCGGCCAGCTCGCCGATCTCGTCGCGTGCGGTGACCGGCATCTCGCGCAGCTTCGGCGGGCTGTCGTCCTCGGCGTCGTCGTCGGCCACCCGGGCCAGTTCCCGGCCCGCCACCTCGGCGACCTCCTGCGCGGCTTCGGTGAGGGCCTGCACCGGCCGGACCACCGAGCGGCGCACCAGCACCGAGAAGGCGAGCCACAGGACGAAGCCGAGCAGGGCCCCGGCCAGCAGCAGCCCCGCGCGCCACCAGGCCTTGGTGGATGCGTGGTCCGCGCCGTCGGCGATCTGGCCGATGAGGGACGAGGTGATCTTCAGCCGGGCCGCGGCCTGCTCCGGGTAGGCGGGATAGTCGCTCAGGGCGTCCTGGAACGCGGCCTTGATCTCCGCCGGTGTGGTGGCCTGCAGGGTGCTGGGAGCGACCTGCAGCTCGGCGTACGCCTGGGCGATGGCCCGCTGCGCGGCGGTGTGCTCGATGCCGGAGAGCTCGTCGGCCTGCTGCTCGGTGGCGAACCGGGAGAAGCGTTCGGCCTGGTTGGTGTAGAGCTGGTACGCGCCGACCGCGGTCGTGAACTCGATCTGTGCGTTGGTGTCACCGGTCGTCGCGGAGAACACGCCGGTCTCGAAGGAGCCGTGCGCCGCGTCGGCGCGCAGCAGCGAGTCCAGCAGGTTGCCGGTGAAGGTGGTCGCCAGCTCCGCGTTGCGGTCGAGGCCCAGACCGGCGATCACGGTCCTGGCGGCGTTGTCGTAGGCGGGGTCGATGTTGCTCGCGGGCAGATAGCTCTGCTCGACCGTCCCGCGCAGACTGGTGAGGCCCTCGACCTCCTTCAGCGCCTGCTCCTCGCTGTCCGGCAGTCCGTCGCCGAACGACGTGCGCACCCGCGCGATCTGCGTGTCGACCGCGTCCTGCGCCTTGCGGTAGGCGATGAGCGTGGACTGGACGCCGTGGCGTCCCGCCTCGTAGCGGACGGAGAGCAGGATCGCCAGCTGGTGTTCGCTCTCCAGGTCGTTGACCAGCGATGCCACCTGCTCGCTGTTGCGCACGAGGTCCGCCGCGGACGCCGCGTCCCGCGCCTGGCCCACCTGGCCGGCGATGAGATAGGAGAGCAGGGCGGCCACGACCGTCAGGGGTACACCGACCAGGAGGTTGAGCTTGCGCCGGAACGACCATCGGTCGGCGAAGCCCCGTATGCCGGCCACCGGGCCTCCTTCATCTTCATGCGGGGTCTCGACGCTCGCGATCATGCGGACTGACCGATTCTGATCGCCAACTGCGTGGAGACTATCGTCTCATTGAACGATCAAGCACGTTGCCCTTAGTCAAGAATCGATTACAAAGAGCCCCCGGATCGATCCCAGCCTGTTTACACAGAATTCACAACTGATCACGCATTGACGCCAATTGGTGACCCGGCTGCTCTTGACTGAGTAAGAACAGGCTGGATTGGATCAGTTCCAGAGCTTGCTTCTCATCAATCCCCAAGGTCCGGAACGGGAATCGTGACTTCCAACAGCCCACGCAGCAGGTCCATCAGGAGCTACCCCGCGGCGGCCGTCGCGCTTGCCGCGACCACGGCCCTGCTGGCGGGATGTGGCTCCTCCGACGGCAACAAGTCCTCCGATCCGCTCCAGGGCGGCGGGAAGTCCGACGGCAAGACCGTCGTCGTCGGCTCGAACAACTTCGCCGAGAGCATCCTGCTCGCCGACATCTACGGCGAGGCCCTGAAGGCCAAGGGTGTCAAGGTCACCTACAAGCCGAACATCGGCAGCCGTGAGACGACGTACGGGCTGCTGAAGAACGGCTCCATCACCGTGCTGCCGGAGTACAACGGCGCGCTGCTGGCCTACCTCGACCCGAAGGCCGCACCGAAGACCGTCGAGGCGACCACGGCCGCGATCGAGGCCAAGCTGGACTCCAAGCTGACGCTCCTCGACCCCGCCTCCGCGCAGGACAAGGACTCGGTCACGCTCAACAAGGCCACGGCCGACAAGTACAAGCTGACGGCCCAGTCCAGCATCGCGGACCTCAAGGGCATCGCGAAGGACCTGACCATCGGCGCTTCGCCCGAGTTCCAGACCCGCCAGCAGGGCCTGGTCGGCCTGAAGTCGGTGTACGGCCTGGAGTTCGAGTCCTTCAAGGCGCTGGACGCGGGTGGCCCGCTGACCCAGGCGGCGCTGAAGAAGAACACGGTGCAGGCCGCCGACCTCTTCACCACCGACCCGACCATCGTCAAGGAGAAGCACGTCGTCCTGCAGGACCCGAAGAACCTCTTCGGCTTCGAGAACGTGCAGCCGCTGGTTTACAAGAGCGGCCTCTCCTCGGCGGGCTCCGCCGCGCTCAACGCGGTCTCGGCCAAGCTCGACACCAAGGCTCTGCTGGACCTGGACTCCCAGGTCCAGCTCGACAACAAGGACCCGCTGGACGTCGCCAAGGCCTGGCTGAAGTCGGTCGGCCTGGGCTGACCCCCCGGACGAACACGACGCGGGCGTCCCCACTGAGGGGGCGCCCGCGTCGTGTGCGCGGGACCGCTCAGTAGCCGACGTAGAAGGTCGCGTCCTGCTTGTCGGTGGTGGTCGCGACCGGATCGATGCGCAGGACGTAGTCGTAGTGGCGGATGTACCGGGTCGGGTTGTTGTACGAGCGGAAGGACGCCCAGGAGGAGTCGGCCAGGCCGGCCGTCCTGTAGAAGGTCGCGTCCGCGGCGAATGTCGACGTGCCGTCGTTCACGTCCAGCTGGAGCGCGTAGTTGTAGTGCCGCAGATAGCGGGTCGGGTAGTTGACCGACTGGAACGAGACGCCCGAGGAGTCCGCAAGGCCGGGCACCAGCTTCCACTGGGAGTCGGTGTACGGGTCGAAGGCGTACGGGTCGATCCGGCCGACGTAGTCGGCGTGCCGGACGTAACGGGCCGGGTAGTTGTAGGACTTCAGCCGGTTCCAGGCCGGGGTGCCCCACTTGGCGAGCAGGTTGTTGTACTCGGTCGAGGTGATCGGCTGGATGCCGCAGTGCTTGGAGTTGAGCGGCTGGGTGTAGAGCTTCTGGTCGAGGGCCGTCCAGGTGCCGGCCGCCAGGCTGCTGGTCTGCCAGGCGTAGAAGACGCCGTTCGGCGACCAGGTGTCACCCCAGAGGTACCAAGTACCGCTGGAGCCAAGGGACTTGACGAGGGTCGGGGCCTCGGTGCCGTTGTGTGAGACGGCGGTGCTGAACTCGGTGAAGCTGCCCGGGTCCAGTGAGGTGGAGTGGGCGCCGACGAGCGTGTTGTTCTTCTTGAAGTAGAGGTAGTTGACGCCGTTCACGCCGATCGCGAGGTCGCCGTCGATGACGTCGTAGCCGGGGTCGAAGAAGACCTGCGGGCTGCCCGCGGTCACGAAGTCGCCGGTGTAGTTCACCATGATGACGTTGTGGCCGCTGGAGTTCACGGCCGAGTAGATCACGCCGTACGTACCGCGGCTCGCGTCCCAGTAGGCCTCGGGCGCCCAGCTGTGGGTGTTCATGTCGTGCAGCTTCATCCGCCGGTAGCCGGTGAAGGTGCGCAGATCGGTGGAGTCCCAGACGTGGATGTACTGGCTGACGTACGTCCAGTCGGTGCCCTTGAGGTCGGTGGCGAGTACGACGAACGTGCCGTCCTGCTTACGCAGGATGAAGGGGTCGCGCAGGCCCGTGGAGCCCGCGGTCGGGGTGGCCACGGGGGCGTTCTGGTTGAGCGGGGTCCACTGCAGGCCGTCGGGGCTGACGGCCAGGTGCAGGCCGTAGTCGGCGGCCAGCATGTCCGGCGACTCGGTGAAGTAGCACATGACGTACGCCGAGTTGGTGGCGGCCGCGGCGGACCCGGAACCGAGGGCCAGAGCGCCGGTGGCGGCGAGCGGGACGGTCGCCGCCATACCGAGGAAGGAGCGGCGGGAGGGGTGGGGGTGCTCGGGGTGCGGCGTCGCGTTCATGCGTCCTCCTGGTCGATATCTCGAACCCAGTTCGGTAAATCGATCAGAAGTTAAGGATGTGGTGCGTGTGCGTCAATGAGACGGTCGGGTTTGGCTGGTTTTCGCCGTTCACTTCTCCGTTTGCCGTGAACCACCTGTGTGGACCGCCGCCGCGATCAACTGGTCGATGAGGGCGATCAGTACGTCCCGGGACGACTCCCGCTCGCGTGCGTCGCACAGCAGTACCTGGACATGGTCCGGGAGGGCGAGCGCCTCGCGGATCTCGTCGGGCGGGTAGGGATGGTCGCCGTAGAAGCCGTTGACGCCCACCACGAAGGGGATGTTCCGGCGTTCGAAGAAGTCGATCGCGGCGAAGCTGGTCTCCGGACGGCGGACGTCGATGAGGACGACCGCGCCCAGGGCGCCCAGGGCGAGGTCGTTCCACATGAACCAGAAGCGCTGCTGGCCGGGCGTGCCGAAGAGGTAGAGGACGAGGTCGCTGCCGATGCTGATGCGGCCGAAGTCCAGGGCCACGGTGGTGGCCCGCTTCTCCTCGATGCCGTCCAGGTCGTCCACGCCCAGGCCGGCCGCGGTCAGGGGTTCCTCGGTGCGCAGCGGGGCGATCTCACTGACCGAACCGACCATGGTGGTCTTGCCGACGCCGAAGCCGCCGGCGATCAGTATCTTCACCGTGTCGGGCGCCGCCCGGGTGACGAGATCAGAGCCGGCCAAGGCCGTCCCTCACTTTCTGCAGCAGGTCCAGGTCTTCCGGTTTGCAGGAGACGGGGTGCGGGGGGCGGGCGGTGATACGGCCGCTCTCCAGCAGATCGCAGAGCATGATCACGACCACGCTCACCGGCAGGTCCAGCAGTGCGGCGAGTTCCGCGACGGCGACCGGCTCGGCGCAGCGGCGCAGAATGCGCTGGTGCTCGGGCTGCGGTCGGGTGGCCCAGGTCGGCGGCGGGTCCACCGCGGTCACCGTCGTGATGAGCGTGAAGTCGGCACGGCTGGGCCGGGTCCGTCCTCCGGTGAGCGCGAACAGCCGTACCAGACGACCGTCCGTGTCGCCTCCGCTCACCTCACGCGCCGGACTCGACGGTCGGGCCGAGACCCGCCCTCGGGGCCGCGCTGAGGTGCTCGCCGATCTTCTTCACCAGCATGTTCATCTGGTACGCCACCACGCCGACGTCCGCGCCCTGGCTGGTGAGGACGACGAGATGGGCGCCCGGGCCGGCCGAGGTCAGTATCAGATAGCTGTGCGCCATCTCGATCAGCGCCTGCCGCACCGGACCACCACGGAAGTCCATGCTGACGCCCTTGCTCAGGCTCATCAGACCGGACGCGGTCGCCGCAAGGCGCTCGGCGTCGTCGCGCAGGAACCCGGTGGACTTGCTGACGACCAGCCCGTCCTCGGAGAGCACGACGGCGTGGTTCACCTCGGCGACCCGCTCCACGAGTCCGGTCAGCAGCTGGTCGAGCTGGGTATGGGTGGCTGGGATGGGGCGTGTCATGGCGGTGTTCCTTCGTCAGCTGTCGGCGGGCGGGACGGTGGTGCCTTCTGCGGTCAGGTGCGCACCCGGTTCCCGAGTGACGGGTGCGTCCTCCTGGCCCTGGTCGTACTGCGTCTGGGTGTCGTCGTCACGCGCCTGGAGCGTGCCGCGCTGGAAACCGGCCAGCGAGGCGGCGGCCCGCTCGGCGGTGAACTCCTCGGCGTGACCGTTCTGTTCGCCGCCCGCGGGCTCCTCTCGCAGCTCGGCGGCCAGGCTGGTCTGGGGGACGCGGCGCGGCAGCGGTGCGAGGCTGTCGCGCCGGGCGGAGGGCTCGGGCGCGGGGGCGGGGCGCACCGCAAGGGAGGGGTGGGGCTCCCGCACCGGCTGAGCGGGCTCCTCCGCAGCGGTCGGCTCCGCCACGGCAGGGGCGTCCTTTGAGGAGGCCGGGACCGGCTCACGTACGACGATCTCGTGCGGGAGCAGCACGATCGCCGTCGTTCCGCCGTACGGCGACGGACGCAGCGTGACCGCGATGCCGTGCCGGGTGGCGAGGCGGGCGATCACGAACATGCCGAGCCGGAGGTCGTCGGCCAGCGCCACCACGTCGAACTGCGGCTCAACCGCCAACTGCGCGTTGAAGGAGGCGTAGTCCTCCTCCGACAGACCGAGGCCGCGGTCCTCGACCTCGATCGCCAGGCCCTTGGCGACCAGCGCGGCCCGCACCCCGACCGGGGCCGGCGCGGGCGAGTACGCGGTCGCGTTGTCGATGAGTTCGGCCAGCAGGTGGATCACGTCGGCCACCGCGGGCGGCGCGATGCACACGTCCTCGTCGGTGTGCACCTCGACGCGCTGGTACTCGGCGACCTCGCCGACGGCGCTGCGCAGGATGTCGATCAGCGCGACCGGCTCCCGCCAGCTGCGCCGCGGCTGCTCGCCGCTGATGATGACCAGGTTCTCCTCGTAGCGGCGCAGCTGGCTGGCCGTGGAGTCCAGCTCGTACAGGCCCTTGAGGACGTCCGGGTCGGAGTGGCTGCGCTCCAGCGCGTCCAGCTTGGTGAGCTGCAGATTGACCAGGTTCTGGCTCTGCCGGGCGATGCCGAGGATGACCTTCTGGAAGCCGCGCCGGGTGTCGGCGAGTTCGATCGCGGTGTGCACCGCCGTGCGCTGCGCCTTGTTGAACGCCCGTGCCACCTGGCCGAGTTCGTCCTGCCCGTAGTCGAGCGGCGGGGTCGCCAGCTCCGCGTCGACCTTCTCGCCCCGGTCGAGGCGGGCCACGACGTCCGGCAGCCGTTCCTCGGCCAGGCTCAGGGTGGCCTCCCTGAGGCCGCGCAGCCGCCGCGACAGGGACCGGGTGATCCGCCAGGACATGCCCACGCACAGCAGCAGCGCGATCAGGCCGCCCGCGCTCAGCGAGGCGGCGGTGAGCAGCAGACTGTCGGATTTCTCGGCGCTCCGGTCGAGCAGCCCGGACGTCTGGTGCTCGATCAGCCTCGTGTACTCGTCACCGACCTTGCTGAACGCGGCCGCCCACTGCTTCTGCGCGGCGGGCAGCGGGACCTTCCCGCCGACGGCGGACGACCGGGCCGCGAGCACCTGGTCCTCGATGTTCTGAATGGTCTGCCATTCGGGGCTCTGCAGGATCCGCTCGGTCTCGGTCTTGGTGCTGCCCGTCAGCGAGGGGACGATCTGGTCCTGGACGAGCCACCGCCGGGTGTTCACGAGCTGTGCGAACGTGGTCCAGGTCTTCTCGGGCAGGTGCCCGCTCGGCCAGGCCATGGTGAGCTGGGTGTCCTCCTGGGAGGTCAGCTCCGCCGCGTGCTCCAGCGCGACGAGCGGGCCGGCCTGCGAGGTGAGGTCGCCGTCGTCGACCTGGGAGAGAGCCTGGAAGGCGTGTATCTGGTCGTCGATGATCGAGCTGTACTGGTCCAGCGCCTGCGCGGCCGTGATGTCGGTCGGGCTGTCGACCTGGCCCCGGTAGTACTCCAGGCTGCCCACCGAGCCGACGACCGAGTACAGCCGGTCCGAGATGCGCGCGGGCGCCTTCTTGATCGCCTCGGCCTGCCCGACCAGCCTTGCGACCGCCCTGTCCGTCTCCTTGCGCTGGGCGACCAGCGCCGTGCGGGAGCCGCGCGGGTCGCCGGCCACCCAGGCCGCCGACAGGCTGCGCTCCCGCTGCAGCGTGAGCGTTGCTTCCGTGCCCATGGCCCCGGTCGACCGGCTCAGTTCGGTCTGCCCCCGCAGCCGCAGCCCCTCGTCGAACATCTGCGTGGTCGTCAGGGCCCACATCGCCGCGAGGGTGACGCCGGGCACCAGGGCCAGCAGGATCAGGGAGAGACGTATGGAGCCGAGACGGCGCCGGGCACCTGTCCGTGGAGACATCGTCGTCCTAGGCGGTCAGCGGAGCGGAGGGGGACGGAGGGGGACGGAGGGGGAAACACGGGGGTGGCCGTGAGCGGGGAGAGAAGGGGTGGACAGGATGCTATCCGTACAAGTGACCGCACGTGCCACAGGTCCTCGAATCTTTCGCGACATTGCTGTACGAAGTGTCGCTCGGCGTCCGGCTCAGCGTGTGCCCCGCGCCGCGTACCTGGCGACCGAGGCCACGTTCGCCTTGGTCACGAAGGCGGGACCGGTGAGCACGGGTGACACTCCGCCGCCGCTGGTGTTGCCGTTGGTCCTGTACAGCCACAGCGCGTCCACGGCGAGATAGCCCTGCAGATACGGCTGTTGATCCACCGCGAACTGCACGTCACCGCTCTGGACCGCCTTCACCAGGTCCTGGTTGAGGTCGAAGGTGGCGACGCGGGCCCTGCTGCCCGACTGCGCCACCGCCTTCACCGCGGTGAGCGCGAACTGGGCGCCGTTGGCGATCACTTCGTCGATCGTCGGGTCCTGCCGCAGCCTGGCGGTGATCGCGGCGGCGGTCGCGTTCGCGTCGGTGCCCTCTACGTAGAGCATCTCGGTCCTGCCCTCGAAGGTCTTCTTCACGCCGGCACAGCGGGCCTCCAGGGCGACGTTGCCGCGCTCGTGGATCACGCACAGGGCGTGCTTGGCCCTGAGGGCGTCCAGCTTGTCGCCGACGGCCCGCCCGGCGAGGCTCTCGTCCTGCCCGAAGAACTCCAGCACCCCCTCGGACTGCCAGGAGTCGATGCCGGAGTTGAGGCCGACCACGGGTGTGTCCGCGGCCCTGGCCGCCGCTATCGGGCCCTTCATGGCCTGCGGCTTGGCGAGCGTCACCGCGATGCCGTCGACCTTCTGGCGGATCGCGTCCCGCACCAGTTCGGCCTGCCCCGCCGCGTCGGAGTCATTGGCGTAGGTCAGGTCGATGTCGTCCTTCGCCGCCGCGTCCTCGGCGCCTTTCTTCACCAGGTTCCAGAAGGTGTCGCCCGGCGAGGCGTGCGTGACCATGGCGACCTTGAGACGGGCGGTGCCCGCCCTGCCGACACCGTCCTTGGCGGAGCCGGACGTGGCGCCGGCCGCGGAGCAGCCGGCCGCGAACAGGCACACGGCCGCGGCCAGGGCGGCGACGCGCGCGGATCTGTGGGGAGCGGAGGGTGGGGGAGGAGTGTTCATGAGGGTACGGCACCTCGCTGTGCGGCCGAGCAAGCGGAACGGCGAGAGGAGTCCCCGAACAGCGTCCGACACGTCGTACACCGTCCGGATGACTCTCACTGGCCGGAGCCAATCGCGTGTGACCGCCGGTAGTCAAGTGATCAGCAACATGGAGTGAGTTGTTGCTCCCGCATCGTGATGATGCGTGACGTCCGGCAGGGGGCTTCCACGGCCTGCGGGCCGAGACGGGGCTGGTCACGGCTTCCGGGCCACCGCCCCGTACATGGCGATGTCCTCGTCGCGGATCGGTTCGCCGTCCGTCCCGTCCGGATGCCATCTGTGGACCTGGACGATGCCCGGCGCGACGAGTTCGAGGCCCTCGAAGAACTCCTCGGCCTCCGTGAGGGTGCGCAGCCGCATCGGCATGCCGCGGGCCGCGTACTCGCGGGCGACCCGGCCGACCTCCTCCGGCGCGACCTCGGCCGTACCGATGGACATCGCCAGAAAGCTGCCCGAGGGGAGCGGCGCGGCGTGCGCGGTTCTCGTGTCGATGCGGCCGATCGGCCGGGCGCTGTCCTCGGGCACGGCGGCCCCTCCCGTGACATCGTCGATCTCCACGAAACCCCGACAGTCAGCCTTGTCAACTCGCGGGCCGCGCAAACCACTTGGGGCACAGCAGTCACAGGTTCGCCCTCCGCCGGCGCTGCGAGCGGTGTCTCGACGACGCCGACGTGCTCGGGCCCGGGCAGACCGGCGGGCTTGGCGAGCAGGCGCACTTCTCTCACGCGCTACGGCATACGAGCCCCGTCCCGCGGTGTGGGAAATCGACAGGGCGCAGGGCGCTGATGGAAGAAATCCACCATCTTCCTGCTCTGGCTGGAGCCTCCTGTTCACCCCGCCCCACGCTGAGCCGTGGTCGGCCCGAGGCTCCGTCGACCGGGGCCGGGCCGGCGTGTCTGCAACGGTGGAGAGGAACCCCCATGACTGCTGAGCGTGTGCTCACGCCGACTCCCACGGCGTACCGATGGCGGTGGCCGGCGCTCACCGCCCTGCTGCTCGGTGAGGCGATGAATCTGCTGGACGCGACCATCGTGCAGGTCGCCGCGCCGGCGATCCATGCGGATCTCGGCGGGTCGGTGTCCGACATCCAGTGGTTCACGACCGCATACACCCTGCCGTTCGCCGTGCTGCTGATCACCGGCGGTCGGCTGGGCGACATCGCCGGACGCAAGCGGCTGTTCGTGATCGGTGTCATCGGATTCATGATCGCGTCCGCCGCCTGTGCCGTGGCGCCCTCCGTCGGTCTGCTCATCGCCTTCCGGGTGGTGCAGGGGGCCGCGGCGGCCGTGATCATCCCCCAGACCATCGGTCTGATCAAGACGATGTTCGCCGGGCCCGAGATGTCCAAGGCCCTTGGCAGCATCGGCCCGGTGATGGGCCTGGCAGCCGTCTGCGGTCCGGTGCTCGGCGGGGTGCTCACCCATGCGAACCTGTTCGGCTCCTCGTGGCGCGCGGCCTTCCTCGTGAATGTTCCCGTGTCACTGGTCGTGCTGGCGATCTCGCCCAGGCTGATGGAGAACCGCGCCCCCAGGCGGCCCACCCTCGACCTGACCGGCACCCTGCTGGCCATGGCCGGCATCGGGCTCGTGGTCTACCCGCTGATCGGCGCCGATCTGTCGGCCATGTCGGGGTGGAGCCGGGCGGCCGTCGCGGCCGGGCTGTGCCTGATGGTGGTGTTCGCGCTGCACCAGCGGTCGGTGGCGGCCGCCGGGCGCAGCCCGCTGGTGGAGCCGAGTCTGTTCGCCCACCGCGGCTTCCCCGCTGCCCTGGTGACTTCGACCGCGTTCTTCGCCGTCACCAATGGCCTGATGATGGTCATCGTGCTCCAGCTGCAACTGGGCCTGGGCACGGATGTGTTGAAGGCGGGCCTGACCCTCGCGCCGTGGTCGGTGGGGCTGGCGGTCGCCTCCTGGGTGGCCGGCGCGCACCTCGTCAAGCGCTACGGGCACCGCATGATGTCCCTGGGGCTCGCCGTGCTGCTGGTCGGCGCGCTCGCCGCCATCGCCGTGTACCACGCGGCGGACGCGGACAAGTACCCCACGCCGCTGCTCTTCGCGCTCGCTGGCGTCGGGCTCGGCGCGGGCCTGTTCAGCCCCGCCTTCTTCACCATCGCCCTCAAGCCGCTGCAGCCCCAGGAGATCGGCTCGGCCGCCGGTCTGCTCAACGCCGTCCAGCAACTGGGCGCCACGCTCGGTGTGGCGGTCCTCGGCAGCGTCTACCTGGGCAGCGCCCGCTCCGGCGACGCGTCCTCGGCGCTGCACGCCGTCCAGCTGGCGTTCTGGGGCGCCGTCGCCCTGGTGGTGGTGAGCTTCGCGACGAGCCGCATGATGATCGACAGGAACGCGCCGGCGGAGGCCGGGACGGGACATTAGCGGAGCCCTTTCACCCGGGGGGGGGGGCGGGTCGGCGGATCAGCGCAGGGACGAGGGGGGGGGGGGGGGGCGCGCGGGGGGGGGGGGGGGGGGGGGGGTTGTGGGGTGGGGTTTTTATGAGGAGATGGGAAATTTAAAGATGGAAAATAAGGTTTGATAATAATAAAAAACTG
>NZ_JBSFJW010000008.1:310792-342885 GCF_053598255.1 Streptomyces sp. NPDC001157 | reverse complement strand
GTCCCGTTCGGCCGCGCTCGCCCCGCCGGCCAGCAGGGCGACCGCCGCGATGATGCCCTGTCCGTGGTTGGCAGCCCCCAGACCTCACCCCCGCAAAGCCTCCAGCTGATCAAGGAACCACTGGGCCGGCGGCAACGCCGTAGCCGCAGCAGCGAGCCGCTTGCTGCGCTCGGCCCGCTCAGCCGCCGGCAGGCACAACGCGGCGTGCAGCGCATCCGCCGTAGCGATCACGTCGTACGGATTCACCGTCAGCGCATCCTCCGCCAGCTCCTCGTACGCCCCCGCCTCCCGCGACAGCACCAGTACGCACCCCTCGTCGGAGACGACCGGCACCTCCTTCGCGACCAGGTTCATGCCGTCCCGGATCGGGTTGACGAGGGCCACGTCGGCCAGCCGGTAGGCGGCCAGCGAGCGCGCGAAGTCGTCCTTGACGTGCAGCACGACCGGTGTCCAACCCGGCGTCCCGAAGCGGGAGTTGATCTCATCCGCCACCCGCTGCACCTCGGCCGTGTAGTCGCGGTAGACGGCGAGGTCCTGCCGGGAGGGGTAGGCGAACGCGACGTGCACGACCCGCTCCCGCCACTCGGGGCGGTCCTCCAGCAGCTGCCGGTACGCCAGCAGCCCGCGCACGATGTTCTTCGACAGCTCGGTGCGGTCGACCCGTACGACCGTTTTGCGGCCGGCGCCGATCTCCTCCCGCAGCGCGGCCATGCGCTCGGCCACATCGGTCTCGTGCGAGCGCTTGCGCAGGAAGTCCGCGTCCGCGCCGAGGCCGTGCACGCCGATCTCCGTGTCCCCGAGGCCGCCCACCACCGCCGTACAGCAGGCAGTGAACGCGTCCGCCCAGCGCCGGGTCAGAAAGCCCAGCCGGTCGGCGCCCAGCATGCCGCGCAGCAGCTGCTCGGCGATGTCGTCCGGCAGCATCCGGAAGTAGTCCACCGGCGCCCACGGAGTGTGCGAGAAGTGTCCGATCCTGAGGTCCGGCCGCACCTCCCGCAGCATCCCCGGCACCAGACACAGGTGGTAGTCCTGCACCAGCACCGCCGCGCCCTCGGCCGCCTCCTGGGCGAGTGCCTCGGCGAAGGCGCGGTTGTAGGTCTCGTACGACGCCCACTGCCGCCGGAACTCCGCGTCGAAGACCGGCTCAAGCGGCGTCTGGTACAGCATGTGATGCACGAACCACAGCACGGAGTTCGCGATGCCGTTGTACGCGTCGGCGTGCACACCGGCCGGGATGTCCAGCATCCGCACACCGTCCTCGCCGACCCCGCGCCGTACCGCCTCGCGGTCGCCGTCGGACAGCGCCGAGCACACCCACAGGGCGTCCGCGTCGGGCCCGATCGCGGACAGGCCGGAGACCAGCCCGCCGCCGCCGCGCCTGGCGGCCAGCGAGCCGTCCTCCTGCACTTCGTACGAGACCGGGCCGCGATTGGACGCGACCAGCACCTGATGACCAGCGGAGTGCGTGGAAGCCATACGCCTCAACCTAGCCCGGCCCGGAAACGCTCAAACGTACGGCTGGGCTCTGCGGGTGGACCGTATACACCGCCCGCACCGCGTAACGCGCCGCCTCAGGCGACCTTGCGCGACGCGTACTCCGCGATCTCCACCATCGGCGGCCGCTCCTCCGTGTCCACGGAGTAGGTGCGCGGCTCGAAGCCGTCCTCGCCCCGTTCGAACTGGGTGAGGGAGGGACGGATGAGATGGCCGCGGGCCAGCCTCAGCTGTGCGGTGCGGTAGATCGCGGCGGACATCCGGCCCAGCGCCTGCCCGTCCTGGTGGCGGTGCTTGCGCACCCCGACGTCCACCTGGGCGAGCGCGTCGAGGCCCACCAGGTGCAGGGCGTCGACCAGCATGCCCAGCTCGACGCCGTACCCGACGGGGAACGGCAGCTGTTCCAGCAGGCTGCGCCGGGCCGCGTACTCGCCGCCGAGCGGCTGCACGAAGCCGGCCAGCTGCGGCCAGTGCATGTTCAGCAGTGGGCGTGCCATCAGCTCGGTGACCCGGCCGCCCTGGCCCTGGGCGCCGCCCAGCGGGCGGTCGTACATGCCCTTGACGAGGTCGATCCCCGGGTCGGTGAGCAGCGGGCCGACGATCCCGGAGACGAAGTCGGAGGAGAACTCCTTCAGGTCGGCATCGATGAAGCAGACGATGTCCCCGTCGGTGACGAGGAGCGAGCGCCACAGCACCTCGCCCTTGCCGGGGACGGTCGGGATGCGGGGCAGGATGTCGTCACGGTGGACGACCCTGGCCCCGGCCGCCGCGGCGACCTCGGACGTGCGGTCGGTGGACCCGGAGTCGACGACGACGATCTCGTCGACGAGCGGAACCTGCTGCATGAGGTCGTGACGGATGATCGCGACGATCTCGCCGACCGTCTCCTCCTCGTTGAGTGCGGGCAGCACGACGCTGACCGACTGTCCCGACCGCTGTTTGGCGGCGAGGATCCTGTGGAGAGGGCGATCGGTCAGGGACCAGGAGCGGGTGCTCAGCCAGCGCTCGACTTCTTCCAGCACGTAGGCGGCTCCTCTGCGTTCTCTCGGCGAGCGTGGAACGTGTGATCCATCTCGCGGTTCGGACGACTATCTCAACTGTCCTGGCCTTCGGTTACAGTCTTGAACAACGCTGGTGACCATCGCATGTCGGGGCTCGTCCGGCGTTTACAACCGCATACCGCTCATCCAGAGGGGCAGAGGGATACGGCCCGATGAAGCCCCGGCAACCCTCCAGCCGGTCTCGTACCGATCGATGCCGATCGTTCCGCGAGGCTCCCGGCTAGGGAAGGTGCCAAATCCGTCTCACGGCGAGATGCGTCGTGAGGAAGATGAGGAGAAAGGGCCTCGCCTCACATGGCTGCGCAGACTGTTGCAAGCACCACCGACCCCACGACCGTCGACCTCGGTCCCGCCGCGGCGCTCTCCTGCCGCGAGTGCGGTCACCGGGTACCCCTCGGCCCGGTCTTCGCCTGCGAGGAGTGTTTCGGCCCGCTGGAGATCGCCTACGACTTCTCGGCCTACGACACCGAGGAGCTCCGCAAGCAGATCGAGGCGGGTCCCGCGAACATCTGGCGTTACGCGCCCCTGCTGCCCGTCCCGGCGGACGTGGCCGACAAGCCGAACATCAACCCCGGCTGGACCAAGCTCGTCAGGGCCGACAACCTCGCCCGCGAGCTGGGCGTGACCGGCGGTCTGTACGTCAAGGACGACTCCGGCAACCCGACGCACTCCTTCAAGGACCGAGTCGTCGCCCAGGCCATCGAGGCCGCCCGCGCCTTCGGCTTCACCACCCTGTCCTGCTCGTCCACCGGCAACCTGGCCGGTGCGGTGGGTGCCGCGGCCGCCCGCGCCGGCTTCCGGTCCTGCGTGTTCATCCCGCACGACCTGGAGCAGGGCAAGGTCGTCATGGCCGCGGTCTACGGCGGCGAGCTCGTCGGCATCGACGGCAACTACGACGACGTGAACCGCTTCTGCTCCGAGCTGATCGGCGACCCGGCCGGCGAGGGCTGGGGCTTCGTCAACGTCAACCTGCGGCCGTACTACGCGGAGGGCTCCAAGACCCTGGCGTACGAGATCTGCGAGCAGCTCGGCTGGCAGCTGCCGGACCAGCTGGTCGTGCCGATCGCCTCCGGCTCCCAGCTCACGAAGATCGACAAGGGTCTGCAGGAGCTGATCAAGCTCGGGCTCGTCGAGGACAAGCCGTACAAGATCTTCGGCGCGCAGGCCGAGGGGTGCAGCCCTGTTTCCGTCGCGTACAAGGCGGGGCACGACGTCGTACGGCCGCAGAAGCCGAACACGATCGCCAAGTCGCTGGCCATCGGCAACCCGGCGGACGGGCCGTATGTGCTCGACATTGCCCGGCGCACCGGGGGTGCGGTGGAGGATGTCAACGACGAGCAGATCGTCGATGCCATTCGGCTGCTCGCCAGGACCGAGGGGATCTTCGCGGAGACCGCCGGTGGCGTGACCGTGGGCGTGACGCGCAAGCTGATCGAGAACGGTGTCCTCGACCCGACCCTGACGACGGTCGTCCTGAACACCGGTGACGGTCTGAAGACGCTGGATGCGGTGGCCGGCACCGGGCTCACCGCGACGATTCGGCCGAGCCTTGAGTCGTTCCGTGAGGCGGGGCTCGCCTAGCAGGTAGTTGTTCGTCTGCGGGCCGGTGGGGGCTGGTCGCGCCCCGCGGCGGAGCCGCAAATCGACACAGCCCCGAGCCCCTTGAAAGCCACACCCTGACCGGAGGTTTCACCGTGAGCGTCAACGTTCGTATCCCTACCATCCTGCGCACCTACACCGGCGGGCAGGCCGAGGTCACCGCCGAAGGCGGCACCCTCGGCGAGGTCATCGCCGATCTGGAGAAGAACCACACCGGGATCGCCGCCCGCGTTCTCGACGACCAGGGCAAGCTTCGCCGGTTCGTCAATGTGTACGTGAACGACGACGACGTGCGGTTCGAGCAGGGGCTGGAGACGGCGACTCCGGACGGGGCGGGCGTCTCGATCATTCCGGCCGTGGCCGGAGGCTGAGCGAAACAGGTCGGACGACCGATTATTACCTTCGGTAACGCTGATTACCGAGAGTTCATCGAATTGCCCCCTCCGCGAGAGAAGCGGAGGGGGCAATTCTGCATGGTTGAGCGCGGTACAGTTGGGGAACCTGCTCGACTCCGCTTGCCGCGTGCATATGAGTTCTTGCTTCTCCGGCAGCGAGAAGTAGCCAAAGTGTGCAGGTTTTTTGCGTCTTATGCTCCATTTATGGGGCCCGACTTGCCCTGAATTCAGGCGAATTCTCCGTAAATTCCCGACCGGTCGTGCCCGGAATTCTCGTCCGATTGACCTGTTGCAGACGGCAGTTGGACAGATACATTCAGCCGCGGTCGACGCGTTCCGGCGCACGCCCCCAACCGTGGGGGGTGAGGTCTGACCCGGATCCGCGAAGTGTGGATCTGTGCAAGGGCCAGTAATAGGGGAGTTAGGCATGGCTCAGGGCACCGTCAAGTGGTTCAACGCGGAGAAGGGGTACGGCTTCATCGCGGTCGACGGTGGTGCGGATGTTTTCGTCCACTACAGTGCGATTCAGATGGACGGCTACCGCACCCTGGAAGAGGGTCAGCGGGTCGATTTCGAGATCTCGCAGGGCCAGAAGGGGCCGCAGGCGGACATGGTCCGTCTGGCGACCAGCTGAAGCACGCGCCGGGTTAACTGCAGCGACGTTCTTCTGTTCTTGATCGAAGGGTCCGCACCTCACGGGGCGGGCCCTTCGGCATGTCCGGGGGCCTGGGCGGGCCCACCCGGTACCCGAGAGCCGCCTGCGCCCGCCCGTCGCTCGACCACCGCCCCTCAACGAGCCCGCTCCGCGGGCGCACCTTGCACTCGACGGGGGCGAGTGCTAATCATTGGCGTTAGCACTCTGAAGGTGAGAGTGACAACGAAGGACCGGGTCGGTGAGGCCCGCAGGCCGGGTGGGGAAGGAACCCACGAGGTGTGCGAGCCGTCCGTCGCGGGCGCGGGCGCGGTCCGAAGGAATCACCCCCAGTCCTGGAGGGACCACTTCACATGGCCAAGATCATCGCGTTCGACGAGGAGGCGCGGCGCGGCCTCGAGCGCGGCATGAACCAGCTCGCGGACGCCGTGAAGGTGACGCTCGGCCCCAAGGGCCGCAACGTCGTCCTCGAGAAGAAGTGGGGCGCCCCCACGATCACCAACGATGGTGTCTCCATCGCCAAGGAGATCGAGCTCGAGGACCCGTACGAGAAGATCGGCGCCGAGCTGGTCAAGGAAGTCGCCAAGAAGACGGACGACGTCGCCGGTGACGGTACGACCACCGCGACCGTTCTCGCCCAGGCCCTCGTCAAGGAAGGCCTGCGCAACGTAGCCGCCGGTGCCAACCCGATGGCCCTCAAGCGCGGTATCGAGAAGGCCGTCGAGGCCGTCTCCGGTGCCCTCCTTGAGCAGGCGAAGGATGTCGAGACCAAGGAGCAGATCGCTTCGACGGCCTCCATCTCCGCCGCCGACACCCAGATCGGCGAGCTCATCGCCGAGGCGATGGACAAGGTCGGCAAGGAAGGCGTCATCACCGTCGAGGAGTCCCAGACCTTCGGTCTGGAGCTGGAGCTCACCGAGGGTATGCGCTTCGACAAGGGCTACATCTCGGCGTACTTCGCCACCGACATGGAGCGGATGGAGGCGTCGCTCGACGACCCGTACATCCTGATCGCCAACTCCAAGATCGCTTCCGTCAAGGACCTGCTCCCGCTCCTGGAGAAGGTCATGCAGTCGGGCAAGCCGCTGCTGATCATCGCCGAGGACGTCGAGGGCGAGGCCCTGTCGACCCTGGTCGTCAACAAGATCCGCGGCACCTTCAAGTCCGTCGCGGTCAAGGCCCCGGGCTTCGGCGACCGCCGCAAGGCGATGCTGAACGACATCGCCATCCTCACCGGTGGCGAGGTCATCTCCGAGGAGGTCGGTCTCAAGCTCGAGAACACCTCCCTCGACCTGCTGGGCCGCGCCCGCAAGGTGGTCATCACCAAGGACGAGACCACCATCGTCGACGGCGCCGGCTCCACGGAGCAGGTGCAGGGCCGGGTCAACCAGATCCGCGCCGAGATCGAGAACAGCGACTCGGACTACGACCGCGAGAAGCTGCAGGAGCGCCTGGCGAAGCTCGCCGGCGGTGTCGCGGTCATCAAGGCCGGTGCCGCCACCGAGGTGGAGCTCAAGGAGCGCAAGCACCGCATCGAGGACGCCGTCCGCAACGCGAAGGCCGCCGTCGAGGAGGGCATCGTCGCCGGTGGTGGCGTCGCGCTCATCCAGGCCTCCTCGGTCTTCGAGAAGCTGGACCTGGAGGGTGACGAGGCGACCGGCGCCAACGCCGTGCGCATCGCGCTCGAGGCCCCGCTGAAGCAGATCGCGGTCAACGCCGGCCTCGAGGGCGGCGTCGTGGTGGAGAAGGTCCGCAACCTCACCCCGGGTCACGGCCTCAACGCCGCGACCGGCGAGTACGTCGACCTGGTCAAGGAAGGCATCATCGACCCGGCGAAGGTCACGCGCTCTGCCCTGCAGAACGCCGCCTCCATCGCCGCGCTCTTCCTCACCACCGAGGCCGTCATCGCCGACAAGCCGGAGAAGGCCGCCGCGCCTGCCGGTGGCGGTATGCCGGGCGGTGACATGGACTTCTGATCCGCCTCGGGGCTTCGGCCTCCGGTTGGTCAACGTCCTTACGGAGGGCGGCACTTCCTGCTCCGGCAGGGGGTGCCGCCCTTCGGTGTGTCCGGGGTCACGCGGGTGCCGCCGTCCGCCCGGGAATGTGAGACGGCGCATAGGCGATTGTTTAAGGCAGTGCAACCATGCGTGCGCACATACCGCTCGGTTAACTCAGCCCACGAGGAGTACCCCACGTGACCGCCCCCGCCACATCCCGCGCCGCCGAGATCCTTTCCCGCCCCACCGCGATCAACGGACTGACCGTCCCCAACCGCATCGTCATGGCGCCCATGACGCGCATGTTCTCCCCGGGCGGCATCCCCGGCGAGGACGTGGTGTCGTACTACGCCCGGCGGGCCGCCGCCGGCGTCGGGCTGATCGTCACCGAGGGCACCTACGTCGGCCACGAGTCGGCCGGCCAGAGCGACCGCGTCCCCCGGTTCCACGGCGAGGAGCAGCTCGCGGGCTGGCAGAAGGTCGCCGAGGCGGTGCACGCGGCGGGCGGCACGATCGTTCCGCAGCTGTGGCACATAGGCACGGTCCGCAACCAGGGCGACGCCCCCTACCCGGATGCCCCCTCGCACGGCCCCTCCGGTCTGCGCGTCACCGGCGTCGAGGACGCCACCCCGATGACCCAGGCCGACATCGACGCCGTCATCGGCGCGTTCGTCGAGTCCGCGGTCGCCGCCGAGCGCATCGGCTTCGACGGAGTCGAACTGCACGGCGCGCACGGCTACCTGCTCGACCAGTTCCTGTGGGTCGGCACCAACCGCCGTACGGACGCTTACGGCGGCGACCCCGTGGCCCGTACGAAGTTCGCGGCGGAGATCGTGGCGGCCGTGCGGGAGGCCGTCTCGCCCGAGTTCCCGATCCTGTTCCGGTACTCGCAGTGGAAGCAGGAGGCGTACGACGCGCGTCTCGCCGAGACGCCGGAGGAACTGGAGGCGATCCTCGCGCCGTTGGCCGCGGCCGGTGTGGATGCGTTCCATGCCTCCACGCGGCGGTACTGGCTGCCTGAGTTCGATGGCTCCGACCTCAATCTCGCGGGCTGGACGAAGAAGCTGACGGGCAGGCCGACCATCACCGTCGGTTCGGTCGGGCTCGACGGGGACTTCATCCGGGGGTTTGCCGGTGAGGGGTCGCCGATCCGGGGGATCGATGATCTTCTGGATCGGCTGGAGCGGGAGGAGTACGACCTTGTCGCTGTCGGCCGCGCCCTGCTCCAGGACCCGGAGTGGGCGGCGAAGGTGCTGGGTGACCGCTTCGACGAGCTGAAGCCCTACGACGCGGCGGCGCTCAAGACGCTCAGCTGACCGAGAACGGCTTCAAGGTGGTCCTGGTCGTGGGCGCCGGGGCGGCGGAGCCGACGGGGGCGACGCCGAAGTCGTAACGCCCAGGAGCCCCTGACGTGCCGCGGGCGGCACGTCAGGGGCTCCTGTCGCAGGTCCTCGCCCACATCCAACTGGCCACCTACGTCGCCGAGAACGGCGCGCCCGCACGCCTCCCGGGGCTGGAGCCCGAGACCCGCTACACCCTGCGCGTGCGCCCCGAGCTCTCCTCCGCCGAAGACACCCGGCCCGCCTGGGCGAGGCGGTCGACCGCCCTCACCGTGACCGGCCGGATCTACGCCGGGGCTGCTTCCCTCGCGGACCAGGTCAGTCCACGTTGACCACCTTCCACAACTGGCTGTCGGCGTCCGTGTCCGTCGTCTGGACGAGCTGAGTGCCTCCCGAGGACACGTCGAGCACCTTGCCGCTGTTCACGTTCTTGATCTTGTAGTAGCCGGTTCCGGTGGCGACCAGTGTCCAGTGCTGGTTCGCGGCGTTGGTGTCGGACGACTGGATGACGGACGCGCCGTCCGCGGTGGAAGCACCGCTGACGTCCATGACCAGGGCACTGTTGCGGCTGACGACCTTGTAACTGCCGTCACCCACCGGGACGAAGCGCCAGTTCTGGTTCCCGGCTCCGGAGTCGGTCCACTGGATGATGTCGGCTCCGGCGGTCAGAGATCCGCCTGACACATCGATGGCCTTGTTGCTGCTCTTGTTGACCGCCTTGTAGTTGGCGTTCTTCGCGGGGAACTGGATGGAGGCGAACGCGTCCAGCGCGCAGACGGTGCTGGAGGCGGCGGTGTTCTTCGTCCCCGTGCACACCACCTTGATCGTGTGCGGGCCCGCGGCCAGGTTTGTCTTCTCGAACAGCGGCACCTGCTTCGTCACCGTCGGGGCGTAGGCGTCGATGCCCGCCTGGGTCAGGGTGCCGTCGATGTAGACGTCCACCTTGCCCATGTTGGGCTGCGTCATGCTGAGGTACCGGACGCCCGTGCCGGTGAACGAGAACTCGGCGTAGTTGCCCGCGGTGCTCGTGAACTTCTCGGACCCGTTCATGTCCTTCGTGTCGTTCCAGTTCGACCAGGTCCCGGAGTAGGTCACACCCGCGGCCTTGTCGTCGACGTGGCTCCAGCGCTGCCGCACCAGCGCCTTCGACGCGGGGGACGCGTTGCCCTGGGCGTCCACGACGTAGAGCCGGTAGTCACCCGCCGTCTGCGGGACGCGGATGCTCGTCGCGGTGCCGCTCGCGCTGGTCATGGTGGGACCGGCGGCGAACGTCGTCGTACCGGCGGGAGCGAGCCACAGCGTCTTGGTCGCGTCCTTGGGGCTGCGCACCGGAACGGTCAGCACGCCCGTACCGGCGAACGTGCTCGCGGGCAGGGTGTAGTCCTGGAGAGCCACTCTGCTCTGTGGGACGAGGTTCTTGTAGGCGTCCTCCAGACCCGCGTTCAGGGCTATGCCGTACGCCTGCGACGGCCACACGTTGTCCCCGTAGCCCCGCACGTCCTGGATCGTGCTGTTCGGGACGTTCCTGCCGGCGATCTTGTTGACGGTGCCGTAGTTGTTGGTGAGGCTCAGGTCGTGCTGCCGGCCCCAGGTGCCGGAGTTGATGGCGAAGTACACGCCCGGGTCGACGTCGAGCACGTTGTCGTGCTCGTTGATGAAGGCGGAGCCTTCATCGGGGTGCAGGCCGTACTTGTGGCCGGCCGGCACGCCCTTGATGTAGTTGTTGCTGATCTCCGTTCCCGGCTGGCTGCCCAGCGTGTAGATGGGAGCGGAGTCGCCGAGCACCTGCATCGTGTCGAAGATCTGGTTGTACTTGATGGTGTTGTTCTTCGCCGTGGTGGTCGGGTTCCCGGGATTGACGGAGTTCGTCGAACCGTCGAAGTTCCACCAACCCCAGCCGAGCGTGATGCCCGCCCACGGGGACTTCTCGATCCGGTTGTGCTGCACGGAAAGGGAATCGACGAAGTACGCCGACACCGGGCTGGACCCCTCGAACAGCACCGCGCTGTCGTAGAGGTAGTTGTCCGTGACGGTGATGTTCTTGCAGAGGCCTTCGACGTTCACCGGGTACTTCTCGTTGTTCGTCGAGGTGTGGTCACCGATGTACACATGCTGGGGGTGCCCCACAGTGATGGCGGACCCGGCGATGTCATTCGTGACGTTGCCGGTCAACTGCGTGTCCGTCACGTCGTTGGCGATGGTGATCCCGTCGGCGCCGGTGTGCTGCACCGTGTTGCCCTGCAGGACGATCCCGTCGGCGTTCTCGATCTGGACGGC
The DNA here is from genome assembly GCF_053598255.1 of Streptomyces sp. NPDC001157. Taxonomy (NCBI): domain Bacteria; kingdom Bacillati; phylum Actinomycetota; class Actinomycetes; order Kitasatosporales; family Streptomycetaceae; genus Streptomyces; species Streptomyces sp. NPDC001157. The sequence continues at coordinate 332,070 of NZ_JBSFJW010000008.1, read as the reverse complement.
CGCGGGCGGCAGGTCGACGTTGCGGTAGGTGTACGCGTGGAAGTTCTTCCTGGCGTACACGTTGGTGCTGGCGTTGCCCTGCTGGCCCTGCCGGAAGACGGAGCCCGCGACGTTGACCAGGTTCCAGTCGGAGTGCTCGATCGTGAGCCCGGAGAACGTGATGTTCCGCGCGTGGTCGGTCGTGGACGTGCCGGCGACGTGGATGAGGGTGGAGAGATTGTTCGGCGCGAAGACCTGCGCCGTCGTCATGTCATCGGAGCTGGACTTGTAGTAGTAGACCGTGTGCGTGATCTTGTCGAAGTAGAACTCGCCCGGCTGATCCAGGAACTCGAACGCGTTCATGATCGTGTGGCTGCCGCTGCCGGCGACGAAGCCGGCGTACGCCGATCCCTGGGCCATGGCCGCGCCAGGTTGCTGGAACAGGGCCACGCGATTGGCGCCGTCCGAGCTCGTGGTGATCTGGCGGACTCCGACGATGGCCGTGTTCCAGGTGGTCACCGACTTGATCTCGACGTCGTTCTGGTTGGAGGCGATGGCCGGCAGATCGGAGAGGCTGTACTTGGCTCCGTCGCACTGCGAACCCGACTCCCAGGCCCAGGGAGCCTGGCCTGCCGTGACGCTGTAGGTCCCGTAGCATCCGGCCGAGTTGATCGTCTTCGAGGCCATCTGGGCGCGCTTGCCGTTGACGTAGAGCGCTCGGAGCTTGTTGTCGCGGTTGAGGGTGGCCTTCCAGATGTTCCCGCTGTGCTGGGTCCAGCCGGACACCTGAACGCCGCCGTCCAGCACCGGCTTCTCGTTCTGGTAGGCGGCGTACACGACATGGTGGCCGTTCGTTCCCGAGTCGGCCGAGGTGAAGTTGATGGTGCTGCCGACCGGGTAGTTGCCGCCGCGGAGATAGACGTTGACGTCCCCGGTCATGTTGTCGTTGACCCTGCGCACGACGTCCCGCGCGTGCTGGAGGGTCTTGAACGGCGCCGTGATCGTGCCGGCGTTGGAGTCGTCACCGTCGGGGGCGACGTAGTACGTCGCCTGGGTCGCGGCCGAGGCCGGGGGCGGCGCCGCGAGCGAGGTCAGCAGCGTGGCGGAGACGGCCGCCGCAAGCGCCACTGGCGCCTTGCGGACGACGGAGGGGAGGGGCTTCATCCTGGTCCATCCTCGTGGCTCGCACGGTCGAGCAGACGCTCGTCGCGGCTCGGCGATTTCCGTGGTGAAATTAGCCGCCCTATTGCCAGGCTCCGTCAAGGGTTTACACAGGCTTAATTTCACGAACGCAGCGCATCGATACTCTCCTGAGTGGGATTATTTCCGGTAGCTCCCTATAGGCCCCTTCTCTCCTCGGGGCTGATGACATGTAATCTCAGCACCAAATGAGTACTACTCATTTCGGGAGCGCGAACGAGCCGGCCCCGCTGCCCATCGGGGCAGCGGGGCCGGTGCGGGAACGTCAATCCACCGCGTCGTAATGCCTAGAGGTTGCCCAACGGCTCGATGTCGACCTTCACCGGCGTGCCCCAGACGCGCAGCACCTCGTAGTCGGTGAACTCGTGCACGAGCCGGTACGCCATCGCCGGGCGGGGGCCCCTGCGCTGTGCGGCGAGGTACAGCTCGGCCTCGCGGCGGTCCCGGCGCGGGGTGCCGCACAGATGCCAGGCCTGGCCGTTCCACGCCTCCGCCAGCCAGCGCTGCTGGGGCTGCGGGCGGTCGGCGCTGACGCCGTAGCGGGAGGGGGCGGTCTCGGTGGACGCCTGGGGCACGGGGCCGCCGTTGAACTCGGCGCGGCGGGCCGCCCGGCGCCGGGTCTCGCAGAGCAGGCAGAGGTCGTGGGCGTTCTCGTCGACCGGGCCGTTCGGATGCTCGGGGCAGCGGGTGGCGGGCGCGGCGGACGTGACGCTCTCTTGCAGGAGGTCGAGGGCGCGCTTCAGGTCGGCCTTGACCTCGTGAAGCCTGGCGTCGGGGGTGTCGGCGGTGAGGGATTCGCCGTGCTCGCCCAGGAGGCGGAGGGCTCGGCCGAGGGCGGTCAGTTGGGCGTGGTTCATGGTCGGTCGGCCCGGTCCTTCCGTTGCTCGGGGGCTCAGGGTGGGCAACATCCCTCAAGAACGCGGGGAGGCGTCATGGGCAAGGGTAAGCGGGAGCGTGGCAGAGCGCTGGCCATGGGGGCGGACGCCGCGTACGGCAGCTATGTGCGGTTCGCCTGCCCCGCTTATTCGAATGGCTGGATCTTCTTCGGGCCCATGGCCGTGGTCTGCGGATGGGTCACCGCCCTCGATCTCGTACACATCGTCAGGGGGGAGGGCGGCATGGGGCACGGCTGGTTCGCCCCCCTCGGCGTGGCGTGCACCCTGCTCACGGGCTACGCCACTTTCTCGGACGTCATCGAGCGGCGAGTGGGCGGCCCCACCCCCCGGCTGTACTGCTTCGAGCTCGGTGTCGTGGTGGCCACCCGAGGTGTCCTGCGGGCTTACCGCTGGACCGAGCTGACCATTTCCCACAAGGAGTGGGGGAACCAAAGCGGGGAGCACGCGCACTGGGGGACGAGGGTCACATGGAAGGCGCAGGACGGCAGCGTGGTCGTCGTGTTCCCCGGAGACGAGTCGGACCGCGGCGGCGGCTGGGAGATGGAAGTGCTTCACAAGGCGGCGATGCCCGGACCCGGGACCGCCGCGCCGGCCACGTCATCGACGCCACGCCCTCCACGAACGCCGCCCAGGCCTCCGTACCCAAAGCGAGCTTCGGGCCGTCAGGGTTCTCGGAATCGCGCACGGGGACGACGCCGGGGTGGGCGTCGGTGATTTCCAGGCAGTCACTACCGCCTTGGCTGTAGCTCGACTTGCGCCAGGTGGCCGTGCTCAGGTCGTAGTCAGGGGTGTTCCTCATGGATGTGATCCTGGGCCAACGCCTCCATAAGGGCCAGGGACTTCTCCCGCGAGAGCGCGCAGGCTGCGAGTAGGTCGAACCTGAACCTCAGTCGGGCAACCGCGGCCGGGTCGTCCTTCAGGCGTCCGGTGCCTGGCCCCTCGAAGTGGACCAGCGAAGGCGCGTCCGCGAACTGCATCAGCTTCAGGGCACCTTCCATGGCCGCGTGCGCCCCGGCGCCGTCGCTTCCGCCATCACCTTTCGGCCGCCGGTCTCCCGACCCACGTCCTCGTGGTCCCGCCAGCCCCGGTAGTCCGTTCCCGCCCGGCCGCCGCCGTCCGTGCCCGTCATCCCGTACCCCTCCAGCCCTTCGATCTCCGTGCCCACACCCTCGCAGGCGCCACTGACAACGGGCGGTACCCGTCTCGGTAACTCCTCTCGGTAACTCGACTTTGTCACTTGACTAAGACGATCGACAAACTCCATGATGGAGCCATCGCAAGGCGCTGGATCGAAGGCCGGGAACACTTTCGAGGCCGTCGGTCGGCGTCCCGTCGCACCAGGAGGAATTCCGATGACCGACATGATCGCCGTCGCGTACCCGAGTGAGACCGTCGCCGAGCAGGCGCTCACGGAACTGCGCGCCCTGCACACCGAACACACCGTGCATGTGGCTGACGCGGTACTGCTCATCCGTGACCACGACGGTGAGGTGAAGATCCCCGGCAAGCCCCACCCTGCCGCCTCCGGTGCCCTGGGCGGTGCGCTGTGGGGAGGTCTGATCGGGCTGCTGCTCCTTCAGCCGCTGCTCGGCGCCGCCATCGGCGCGGCCGCGGGCGGAGCGGTCGGCGCGACCGCCGAGGACGACGAACGGACCCAGTTCATCAAGAGCCTCGGCGAGCGCCTGGCACCCGGGCACGCCGCGGTGATCGCGGTGATCTACGACGCCACCGCGGACAAGGCGCTGCCGCGTATAGCCCGGTTCGGCGGCGAGGTCCTGCACACCTCACTCAGCCAGGCGGACGAGGAGGAGATCCGCTCCGCCCTGAACGCTCACCAGGCGGCAACGGTTGCTTAGTGGGCACGCACGTCCTCGACGAACGCGGTCCATGCCTCGGCCCGGAACACGAGCTTCGGGCCGAGGGGGTTCTTGGAGTCGCGGACGGGGACGACGCCGGGGTGGGCGTCGGTGATTTCCAGGCAGTCACTACCGCCTTGGCTGTAGCTCGACTTGTGCCAGCGGGCTACTTCCAGGCAGTCGTTGCCGCCGGCGCTGTAGCTGGACTTGATCCATACGGCCGTGCTCAGGTCGTAGTCAGGGGTGTTCCTCATGGGCGTAATCCTGCGCCAACGCCTCGATCAGGGCCAGGGACTTCTCCTGCGAAAGGGCGGAGGCTACGAGGAGATCGAAGGTGAACCTCAGTTGGGTGACGGTGGCCGGGTCGTCCTCCAACCGCCCGATGCGCACGCCCTCGAAGTAGACCAACGGAGGCGCATCCTCGAACTCCATCAGCTTCAGGGCACCCTGCACTGCCGCGTGGGCTCCCGCACTGAACGGCAGCACCTGCACGATGACCCGCCTCCGACGCGCCAGACCGGAAACGTGGCGTAGGGCCTCCGCCATCACTTCCCGTCCCCCCATCACTCGACGCAGCGCGGCCTCGTCAAGTACCACCCACAACACCGGCTTTGTTGGGTGGTCGAGCAGACAGGCCCGCTCCATCCGGCCTTCCGTCCACTCCTCGACGGTCTCCTCCGGTGTTGTCGGGTCGTACGCACGGTTTACGGCCCGTGCGTACTCGGGCGTCTGTAGCAAGCCGGGGATCAGTAGGGGCGCGTACTGCCGGATTGCAGTGGCCTGTGACTCCGCCTCTGCCGCCTCCGCGAAGTGCTCCTCATACTTCGATTTGGCCGCCGCCTTGCAATTCCGTGCGAAGAAGCCCCCCGTCCCCAGGACTTCGTCCAGCATCCGCGCATATTCCGGCTGCATCCGCCGAGTCCCCGCCTCCAACTGCCCGATGAACGACCCGCTCACGAACAGCCGTAGCCCGAGCTCCTCCTGACTCAGCCCGGCCTGCTCGCGCGCGTGCCGCAGCTCCGCGCCCAGCAGCGCCCGCGGTGATGACGACGGATCGAGGTCCTTCGGTCCCGGCATGTGCAACTCCCTGTCGGACGGAGGGGGTTGTTGGAACGTTTCGTATGGCCAGGTTAGAGGCGTTGCGGCCACGCTGTGTTGCGAACAGCAAACTCAGCGTGGAGGTAGGAGCGACGTGCGGTCGACCGAAGAAGTCGTCGAAAGCCTGCGGGAGGCCCTCACGGGCGTCGGGGTGGCCCTGCCGTCCCTCTGCGTCGATCCCGTGACCGCGGCGAGCGAGGAGCCGTTCGCGCTCGTCGACCTCGGCCGCTGCAATGTCCGTACCGCGGAGAAGCTGGCGTCCGTGCTGCGCGGGGAGCGGCCGGCGGTCGGTGCATACGCAACCGATGTGCGGGACGGGCGGGTCGGCGAGGTCATGGGGCATGTCGGCGGGCGGGTGCAGTTGCGTCCGGTCGGCGGCGGGCGGGAGTGGGAGTGCCCGCCGGAGGCGGTGGGGGTGGCGCCGCCGGAGGAGGTGTTGCGGGCTCGGGTGCGGAGCCGGAACAAGGAGGCGCGGCTCTCGTGAGGTGTCGTACGGACCTCTGTCGGCTCGGCTCCCGCTTCAAGCGGATTCATGCATTCTGTTCCTTGGGAATCGTATGCCTGGAGGTGGCGATGTCACGCACCATGATCGACCTGGATGATGCACTTCTCGCCGAAGCCGCCGAAATACTGGGCACGACGAGCAAGCGGGCCACAGTAAACGGTGCGCTAGCGGAGTTCGTGGCCGCGGCGAAGAGGAGGCAGTTCGTTGAACTGCTCGAAGAGGGTGCCCTTGACGACCTGGGCAATCCAGAGGTGATGGCGGGGACATGGCGGTAGCTGAGTACCTGGTCGACAAGAGCGCCTGGGCGCGCTTCAACCAGCCCTCCGTCAAAGCGCGGGTGTTGCCGCTGCTGGACCGAGGGTTGATTGCAACCTGTGACGTGATCGATCTTGAGATCCTTTTCAGTGCTCGCAGCGCGGATGACTACGCGCGGATTCGTTCGGCTCGCCGGGGGTTCGAATGGCTGCCGCTGACGGACGGCATCGGCTCTCGTGCAGTTGAGGTCCAGGCGCTGCTGGCCGGGAGAGGGCATCACCAGTGCGCCTCATTCGCCGACTTGTTGATCGCCGCCACCGCCGAGCGCCACAAGGTCACCGTTCTTCACTACGACGCCGACTTCGACACCATCGCCGCCGTGACCGGACAGCCCACACAGTGGGTCGTTCCGCGCGGTGAAGCCGACGGTGCGCCCTGACCCCATGAAGATCATGACGCCCCGCATACTCCAAGCCCTCGAACGCTTCAACGCCGCCCACCCCTGGGACCACAACGCCCACTACCACCCATGGCTGCTACGGCAGTTGCCCCGCCGCCTCGACCGCGCCCTCGACGTCGGCTGCGGGACCGGGGATCTGGTGCGGCTGCTCGCGGGGCGGGCGAAGGAGGTGTGCGGGGTCGACTCGGATGTCGAGATCGTGGACAGGGCGAGGGAGCTGAGCGGCGACCAGTACCCGCACGTCACCTACTCCGTCGCCGACGCGCCGGACGGGCTGCCTCCAGGGGCGTACGACGTCATCACCTGCGTGGCCGTGCTGCATCACCTGCCGCTCGCCCAGACGCTCACGCGCTTCCGGCAGCAACTCGCCCCCGGCGGCACGCTGGTGGTCGTCGGGCTGGCCCGGGACGAGACATTCGTCGATCAGCTGTTGGGCTACGCCTCGATTCCGCTCAACGCCGCCACCGGGTGGGTGAAGAACCACGGCCGTACGGCGCCCCGGCCCGCCTCCATGACCGCCGTGACGCGGCCCGCGGACGTCACGTACGCCGAGATCGTGCGGGAGGCGCGCCGCATCCTTCCCGGCGCCCGGCTCCGGCGGCGGCTGTTCTGGCGGTACACGCTCGTCTGGCGGGCATGAGAGCGCCAGTACTTCTTCAGTGGGCCGCAGCCGCCAGTGCACCCCGCAGATGCCCGTCCGAGTCATCCAGCAGACGTGCCGCCGTCGGGCCGTCCACGCCGGCCAGGATGGTGAGGATGGCGTTCTTCACCTCGCCGTCGGTGGCCGCGAGGGCGCTCTCGATCTCGTCGTCGGAGGCGCCCGTGGCGAGGGCGACGATCCGGCGCGAGCGGGCGCGCAGCTTCTCGTTCGAGGCGCGTACATCGACCATCAGGTTCCCGTAGGTCTTGCCGAGCCGGATCATCGTGATCGTCGAGAGCATGTTGAGGACGAGCTTCTGCGCCGTGCCCGCCTTGAGGCGGGTGGAGCCGGTGAGCAGCTCGGGTCCGACGACGATCTCGATGCCGTGCTCGGCGGCCGCCGCCAGCGCGCTGTCCGCGTTGCAGGCGAGGCCGATGGTCAACGCCCCCAGCCCGCGCGCGTGCCGCACGGCGGCGATCGCGTACGGGGTGCGGCCGGAGGCGGAGATGCCGACCACGGTGTCGGCGGCGAGGAGGCGCAGGGCGTCGAGGTCGCTGCGGGCGAGCTCCGCGGAGTCCTCGGCGCCCTCGACGGAGGTGACCATGGCGTCGGGCCCGCCCGCGATCAGGCCCACGACCTGCTCGGGGTCGGTGTTGAAGGTCGGCGGGCATTCGGAGGCGTCCAGCACGCCGAGCCGGCCGGCGGTGCCCGCACCGGCGTAGATGAGCCGCCCGCCCCGCGCCATGCGCTCCGCCACGGCGTCGATGGCGGTGGCGATGGACGGAAGCTGCCGGGCCACGGCCGTCGGGACGGTGGCGTCCTCGCCGTTCATGAGCCGGGCGATGTCGAGAGTGGGCAGCTGGTCGATGTCGGCGAGCTCGGGGCGGAAGGCCTCGGTGGTCAGCGATTCCAACTCGGCGCGGAGATCACGGGGGTTGGATGTCGATGTCATGGGGCGCGGCTCTTTCAGATGTGCGGTCCGGTCTCTTGTCTGCGGCTGCTTGCGGCTACCTGCGTCTACCTGTGACTACCTGCGGTGCCGGTGTGCCAGTGCCTCGTAGGAGGCGGCCAGAGCAGGCGCCGCCGTCTCGTAGGTCTTCTGCGCGACCCCCACGAACAGGCAGTCCACCACGAGGAGTTGGCTGGTCCGGGACGACATGGCCGCCGGACGCAACTCGCTCTCCCGTGCGGTGGACGTCGTCAGCACATGGTCGGCGTACTGGGCGACCGCCCCGTCCGACCGCCCCGTGATCGCCACCGTCGTGGCCCCATGCTCGAAGGCGACCCGCAACGGTTCGATGACGTCCCCGGTGGACCCGGAGTGGGTGATCGCGATGGCGACGTCCCCCGACCGCAACTGCACCGCGTTCGTCACGGCGAGGTGGGGGTCGCTGTGCGCCTGGGCTATCAGCCCTATCCGCAGCAGCTTCTGGGTGAGGTCCTGGGCGACGAGGCCGGACGCCCCGACCCCGTACACATCGATGCGGCGCGCGGCCGCCGCCGCGGCGACCGCCGCCCCCAGCTGGACCGTGTCCAGCCCCGCCGCCGTGTCGGCAAGCGTCTGCTGCTCGTCGTAGGCGAGTTTCGCGACGACATCGGCGATCGGATCGTCGACCGCGATGTCGGTGGTGATGGCGGGCGCCCGCCCGGACTGCTGCTGCGCCGCCAGCCCGGCGAGGGCGAGCCGCAGATCCCGGTATCCCGGATATCCGAGCAGCCGTGCCGTCCGTACGACCGTCGCCTCGCTGGTACCGGTGAGCTCGGCGAGACCGGTGACCGTGAGGGCCGCGCAGCCTGCCGGGTCGCCCGCGACGGCCTCGGCGACGCGCTGCATGGAGCGGGTCATGGAGGGTGCGAGCGTGCGCACCTTCGCTGCGAGGGCGGCGGGAGCGGGAGGCGCACTCGCCCGGCCCGCCGAACCGGCGAAAATTTCCTTCACGTCCTGGGTCACCCATGAAAGATATTTTCGGCTCGGCGTCCCGGTCAAGAGTGCGCACAATGGGGGCATGCACCCCATCAGCCCCCTGGAGCAGGCGCTGCACGCTGCACGCGCCCTCGTACTCGCCGATCTGGCCGCGGGCGAGGTCGCCGCTGCGGACGTGGTGTCCATGGTCGAGGAGTCCGTCGTCCAGCGACGATGGTGGGTGGAGCAGTGGCCGGAGGGCGTCGAGTACGTCGCCGGGCTGGTCGCGCAGGACGTCCAGGACGCCCTGCTGGAGGCATACGGCCGCTGGCCCCTGTGCCCGGTCTGCGGCGGCGGCGACCCGCACGCCCTCGACGTCGAGCCGGAGCTCGGCCCCGACCCGCACTGGGTCTGCCACAAGGCGGGGGTGAAGGTCGCCGCGGTCGGCACGCTGGCCTCGGCCGCAGGCGGGTCGTCCTCCTCGTGACCGTGTACATCGACCCACCCACCTGGCCCGGCCACGGGCGGATGTGGTCACACCTCATCAGCGATGTCTCGTACGACGAACTCCACGCGTTCGCCGAGCAGCTGGGCGCACCGCCGCGCGCTTTCGAGCGGGACCACTACGACATTCCGTCGCATCGGTACGCGGATGCGGTGGCGGCGGGGGCCGTGGAGGTCAGCAGCCGGGAAGTGGTGCAGCTGCTGACCCGGGCGGGGTTGCGGCGGCCGAAGGGGCGGCCTCAGCGCCCCAGTTCGTAGGCGAGTCCCTCCTCGTCCTCGCTCGCCTTCCTGAAGCCGGCGCGGGTGACCACCGACTGGGACGGGGTGTTGTCCCGTTCGATCGTGGCGAAGAGGGTGCGGACGTCGTCCCTTGCCAGGGCCCAGTCCGACAGTGCGCGCAGGGCCTCGGTCGCGTAGCCGTTGCCGCGGGCCGGTTCGGTGAGGTCGTAGCCGATCTCCGTGCGGCCCTCCTCGTCGGGGACGCCGTGGAAGCCGATGCCGCCGACCGCGCGGCCGTCCTCGCGGCGTACGAGGGCGAAGACCCCGAACTCCGGGCGGTGCACGCCCTCTTCGTACGCCTTCAGCATGAAGCCCGAGGCCTCCCGGGTGCCCTCGAAGGGGCCGCCGTCGAGCCAGTGGAAGCCGCCGTCGCCGCCCGCCACCAGGTCGCGTGCGGCCGCGGGGGTGATGCCCTGCAGGGTGAGGCGGTCGGCGGGGATGACCAGGTTGTTGTTCCAGCGCCACTCGGTGAGGCGGGCGCGGCCGGGGAGTTCACCGCGGCCGGTGGCCCAGAGGAAGGTGCGCCAGTGGTCGGGGCTCGGCTGGACGTGAGGGAAGATGCGGGTGAGGACGGACTCGGCCAGTGCGGCCGGGGGTTCGTACTCCAGGCCGAGGCCGCCCGCGATGTCGTACGTGTGGCCCAGCACCTCGGTGATGCCCATCGCGGCGGAGCCCTCGCGGTTCGCGCTGCCGAACGGGTACGGGTGGAAGCCGCGGGCCTCGCGCGGTGCGGTGCGGACGGCAGCGGCGAGCAGGGCGCCGGTCGTCTCGATCACATGCAGCAGGCCCGAGTTGTCGGTGCCCTCGTCGAGGGTGAGCTCGAAGGGGACGTAGGCGTCCTTCGCGCGTCCGGCCAGGTTGGCGGCGTACGCGATGAGGGCCTCCGCCATGTGGATCGCCGTCACGTGGCAGTTCCACTCCAGCCCGGCCGCCGGCACCTCCGTCCAGTCCCGGTCCACCGCCGGCCGCAGCGCTGCCACGCAGCCCGCCACGGCCTCTTCCACCTGGTCCCCGCCCCATGCCTGCATGGGGCGCAGACTATGCGGCCGGTCCCGTCGGAAGCGACAGCATTTCCAGCTCGGAGGTGAGGTTGTACCGGGCCGTGGCCTCCCACTCCGTCTGGCCGTACGGCGTCCTGAACAGCCTTGGCAGGTCGAGGAGTTGGCGCAGGATCGCGGCGCGGCCCGTGCGGAACGCGTCGCTCGGGACGAAGTGGTACTCCTCGCGTACGGCGGCCGTGTAGGCGGCGTACGCGGACGGGGGCGAGGCCAGGATCGCGAGGTCCGCGTCGCACAGGACCTGGCCGTCGCGGTCGTCGTCGGCCGGGTCGTGGCTGACGGTGAGGCGGACCAGGCGGGCCACCTCGGCGGTCTTCGCGTCCGGGACGCCTGCCTCCGGGAGCGCGCGTTCGGCGAGGCGGGCCGAGCGCTCCTCGTTCTCCGAGCGGTCGGGGAAGTAGACCGCGTCGTGGAACCAGGCGGCGAGACGCACGACGTCCGGGTCGGCCGCGTACTTCTCCAGTACGTCGACGTGGTCGAGGACCGCCGTGAGGTGCGCAAGCGTGTGGTAGCGGCGCTGCGGTTCCTGCCAGCGCGCGAGGAGGTTGTCCGCGTACGGGGCCGGGTCGGGGCCGGCGGCGGGGGACCGGGCTCCTTCCAGGGCGCGGGTCCAGCGGGTGCGCAGGGCATCGACATCGGGGCGGGCGTGATCGGCCATGCGCTCATTGTCCCGCCTCTCCGGCGCGTCCGGCCTCTCCCGTCGATCACTCGGCGCCCCTAGCGTGACCCCCATGACGACAACTGACGACGTACGCGACCCCGAACTGCCCGGACGCCTCCTGACCGTCGAGCGCGACGCCCTCATCCCGATCCTCCGCGCCCGCCCGGACGCGGACTTCGCGCTGCCGACCACCGCGTGTCCGGGGTGGACGGTGCGGGACGTTCTCGCGCACTGTTCCTCCGCGCTGCTGCGGGTGGTGGAGAGCCGTTTCGAGGAGGGCGTCTTCTCGCCCGCCTCCAACGACCGGGACATCGCCGAGCGCACCGACTGGACGAACCAGCAGGTCGTGGACGAGCTGGAGCGTGTGATGACCGAGGCGGGACCGGTGATCGCCAAGGCGGGCGGGGTGCTGGACAGGGTCGCGCTGGGGGAGTGGGTGCACGCGGGCGACGTACGCGACGTCTGGGGTGAGCCGGGTGCGTACGCGGACGCCGGCCTCCCGGACGCCCTCGCCCTCCTCGCCCGGATCACCCGTGAGAGGGGCCGTCTGCCGCTGCACGCGGACCTCGACGATGTGGATGAGCCGCTGCTGCTGGGGGAGGTGAGCGGGGAGCGGAACCCGGCGCGCTTCATCGGCGACGCCGCAACCCTCGTACGGCTCTACGCGGGCCGTGCGGTGCCCAAGGGCACGTCGTACGAGCTGGTGGGAGCGGAGGCGGCGGAGCTGAACATGTTCGGTTGACGGACCGCGGGTCCCTTCCGGGCACCGAAGGCGGTCGCGTCGGCGTACGTCTCGCCCAGCGGCACCGGCGCGCGCGTACCCACGGCCCACCGCGGCGCAGGGCCCAGGGGGCGATCTCGCGGTCGTCCACCCCGCCGTCGTACCCTGAGATTGGACTAGACCTGTAGCCGCTCCACGGGAACACCGACGGAAGGGGTCCTATGAGCATGCGTGCAGTCCTGGAGGTGATCGCCCTCGGTGTCGAGGACGCGGTCGCCGCCCAGGCCGGAGGCGCGGACCGGCTGGAGCTGGTCACCGACATGGCGGCCGACGGGCTGACCCCGTCGGTCGAGACCTTCGCCGGGATCCGGGCCGCCGTCGACATCGACCTGCGCGTGATGCTGCGGCTGGCGGACGGGTTCGCCGCGGGGGACGTGGAGACGCTGGTCCGCGTCGCCCGGGAGATGCGGGCCGCCGGGGCCGAGGAGTTCGTGCTCGGGTTCCTCGACGCCGACGGACAGGTCGACCTGGATGCCGTGGAGCGGCTCGTGGCGGAACTGGACGGCTGCCGCTGGACCTTCCACCGCGCGATCGACCGGGCCGCGGACCGGGACGCACTGCGCAAGCAGCTGGACGGCCTGCCGGGACACGACACCTACCTCACGGCGGGTTCGGCGGCCGGGGTGGACGACGGCCTCCCCACACTGCTCGCCGAGGCGGCGCGGTGCGGGGAGCCCGGGTACGAGCCGCGGATCATGGTCGGCGGGGGGCTACGGCTGGAGCATGTGCCACAGCTGAGGGCTGCGGGGATCGACGCCTTTCACATCGGTGGGGCCGCCCGGCCGGGGGGCTGGGACGGGCCCGTGTCGGCGGCCGCGGTCGCCGAGTGGCGGGCGGTACTGGACGGGGTCTAGCGCTTCAGGGGGTGCAGGCACAGAGACGTATCGCCGTCCTTGCTGTACTCCAGGTAGGCCAGGTAGTCCCCGGCCGCACACTCGTCGTTCGTCGGGGCGAGGACACGAAGCTCCGCGCTCGGGGAGTCACAGGGCTCGGGCCTGAGGTCCTGTGCGGGCCAGTCCGTGGCGTTGCGGGCGCACGAGCCGACCGTCAGGGTCGGGTGGTCGGCGTTGCTGTTGCTGTTGTCGCTGCCGTGACTGGGCCCGACCACCAGGCCGATGATCAGAAGCACCGGAATCGCGGCCACCACGAGGCCGACCAGGCTCAGCGGGATCAGGGCGAGGATGCCCGCCGGCCGCCGGAACACCGGCTTGCCCGGATCCAGCGGCGGCCGGAAGCCCGCCGTGGCCGGCTCCGGGATGCGCCGGATGCCGGACAGGGCGCTGAGGTTGGCAAGCAGCGTGAGGGGCGTGATGAATACGGACAGCGGTCCCCACCAGCCCATCACCATGGTGTCGGCCTGCATGTCCCGGAAGCTCGCCAGCGCGCAGGTACGGCAGAACATCCCCTCGCGCCGCAGGAACCGCATCATCACCACCATGCCCTGGTGACCGCGGACGGTCACCGGCGCGGCGGGCATCGCCCCGCACACCCTGCAGGCCGCCCCCGGCCCGCCCACCGGTCCCCAGGCTCCGCCGCCGTGCTGCTGCGGCCAGGAGGGAGCGGGCGGGTACGCCCCCGAGGGCTGCGCGTACGGACCTGGGCCCGGCGCCTGCTGGTACGGCCCGGAAGGGTGCTGGTACGGCCCGGAAGGGTGCTGGTACGGCCCGGAAGGGTGCTGGTACGGCCCGGAAGGGTGCTGGTACGGCCCCGGAATCGGCTGGTGGGCAGGGTGCGAGGGCGGCGGCGTGCTCAACGGGGGCCTTTCCGGGGGGACATGACACAGCGGGCAGCACCCTACCCGGCAAGCTGCGGCGGCAACGGCGCCGCATGCGTCACGATCAGCCCCGACACCGCGCGGGTCAGCGCCACGTACAGGCGGCGCAGGCCGGTCCGTTCGTCGGGCTCGCCGTCGACCACCGCCTGCGGTTCGTCCAGGACCACGTAGTCGTACTCCAGGCCCTTCGCGAGGGATGCCGGGACCAGGGTGAGGCGGGTCTCGGCGGTGGTCTCCTCGCCGGGGGCGAGGTACGGGATCCCGGCCGCCGCCAGCCACTGGGTCAGCTCCGGGATGCGGGCGTCCGCCGCGATCAGACCGGTCGAGCCCTCGTTCCGGAGCAACTCCTCACAGGCGTCGACCACTTGGGTGGTGTCGGTGATCTCGCGCAGGGCGAAGAAGCCCGGGTTCTCGCGGACCGAGGCGACAGGCGTGAGGCCGGGGGCGATGTGCGGCAGCAGGCGGGAGGCGTAGGTGATGACGTCCGTCGGGACGCGGAAACCGGCCGTCAGTTCCTCGATCACGCCGTCCGTCTTGCCGAGATGGGCGAGCGCCTCGTCCCAACTCCGCGTCGCCCAGGGTGTGGTGCCCTGCGCCAGGTCGCCGAGGACGGTCGCGCTGCCGGTGGTGCAGCGGCGGCCGACCGCGCGGTACTGCATGGGGGAGAGGTCCTGCGCCTCGTCCAGGACGACGTGCCCGAGGGAGTGCGTGCGCTGCACGAGGTCCATGGTCTCGTCGATCAGCACCGCGTCCGCGGGCGACCACTTGGCGGACTTCACGCTCCGGGCCGGCTTCGCCCAGAGGATCGTCTTCTGCTCGTCCTCGGTGAGGATTCCGGCCGCGTGCTCGGCGAGGAAGTCCGCGTCCGCGAGCAGACGCAGGACCAGCTTCGCCGGGTCGACCGGCGGCCACATGTGCTTGACGGCCGCCTTCACCGCCGCGTTGCGGGCCACCGCGTCCTGCACCCGGTCGTCCGGAGCCTCGCCCGACCGCTCCATCTGCACCAGTACGGCGTGCGCGATGCGCTGCGGGAGGGCCTCGCGGGCGGCGCCGTAGCGGATGCCGCGGTCGAGCAACTCCCGGACGATGTCCTCCAGTTCGTACGCCGGTACCCGCCAGCGGCGGGAGCCGCGCACGACGACCAGCGGCTCGGTCGGCATGGTGACGTGGGACTGGACGGCCCGGCGCAGCACCTCCGCCATCCTCGCGTCGCCCTTGATGATCGCGGCCGCCGCGTCGTCGGTGCCCCTGACCTCGATGCCGCCCGCCACGAGGTCGTCCACGGTGGCCTGCTGGACCGTCAACTCGCCGAGGGCGGGGAGCACTTGCTCGATGTAGTGGAGGAAGGAGCGGTTCGGGCCGATGACGAGCGTGCCGGTGCGGGCGAGCCGCTCGCGGTGGGCGTAGAGGAGATAGGCGACGCGGTGCAGGCCGACGGCGGTCTTTCCGGTCCCGGGCCCTCCCTGCACGCACACCGTCCCGCCCAGCCCACTCCGTACGATCTCGTCCTGCTCGGGCTGGATCGTCGCCACGATGTCCCGCATCGGGCCCACGCGCGGGCGCTCGATCTCCTGCTGGAGCAGCTTGCTGGTGCGGGCGGCCTCGGCCGGGTCGGAGAGGTGCTCGTCCTCGTACGCGGTGATGTCGCCGCGGGTGTACCCGAAGCGGCGGCGCAGCGCGATGTCCATGGGGTCCTTCTTCGACGCCCGGTAGAACGGCTGCGAGACCGGCGCCCGCCAGTCGATGACCATGGGGTCGCCGTCGTGGTCGTGCACGTGCCGGCGCCCGATGTAGAAGCGCTCGCCTTCCGCGCCCTCGGCCTGGTCGGCGCCCGGGGAGTGCAGGTAGTCGAGGCGGCCGAAGAACAGCGGGGTGTCGCTGAGGTCGGCCAGCGCCTTGATGCGCTCGTCGATCTGGCGGGCCAGGACCTCGGCGTTGACCCAGTTCGCGGTGACGTCGCGGATGTCGAGCGACTCGACGTCCTCGCGCATGGCGCGCAGGGCGGCACGGGATTCGGCGAGGTGGGCGCGCTCGCGGGAGAGGGGGTCGTCGAGAGGGGCGGGGTCGTCGACGGGCGTGGACAAGGCGGTGCCTCCGAAGGTGCTGCGGGCTGGGGCTGCGAGTGCCGACCGGTTTCCGTCCGGGCGGCGGCTCTCCGTGGAGGGAGGCGGGCAAGAGCGGAGATTCTAGGTGAACGGGGGAGGCAGGGGCCAACGGTTTTTCCCTCTCCCGGGTCCCTTAGGGGATTTCCCCGTAGTACCAGGGAGGGAGGGCCGCGACCGGAGTCGTACATGGCGACGAAGGAGGTTCGGCCCGCAGGCCGATGCCCTCTTTATGCCTGCCGATCCACCATGGATACATGAGCGCAGCAACCATCACCCCAGGCCCCGGCAGGCCGGGTCCGCCCGGCGCCACCCCCGTCCTCGGCAGCCACCGCCACCGCCTCGGCGACGCCCTGCGCGCCGTGAAGGTGTTCGTGGGCGCCGCCTTCGACGTGGTCATCCTCGGCGAGTACGGCGAGGAAGCGGGCGTACGCCGTAAGTGACGGCCCGCCCCACTGACCCGACCATGCGGGGGACTTGCCGTGCTCAGCCCTCTTCAGGCAGCAGGATGTCGGCGTCGTCGAAGATCCGCAGCATGATCAGAAGCAGCCGGCCGCGGGACACCATGTACTCCGCCACGATCTGCGAGGTGAGGCGGATCTCGCGGTCCTGGTCACCGACGCCGACCGGCCGGGACACCTCGGTGTACGGATCGCGAGCCAGTATCTCGACGGCCTTGTCGAACGCCGCTCTGCGCGCAGGGTCCAAACTGTCGCGTTCGCGGGCGGCCGGCTCGGTGTACAGCACCTCGTGGACGTCTTCGTGAGGCATGAAGCCGCTCAGCCCTCCGCCAGCATCTCGTCCGCGTCCACGATCCGGTACGCGTAGCCCTGTTCCGCCAGGAACCGCTGGCGATGCGCGGCGAAGTCCTGGTCGATGGTGTCGCGGGCGACGACCGAGTAGAAGTGCGCCTGGTGGCCGTCGGCCTTGGGACGCAGCACCCGCCCCAGCCGCTGGGCCTCCTCCTGGCGTGAGCCGAAGGTGCCCGACACCTGGATGGCGACCGTCGCCTCCGGCAGGTCGATGGAGAAGTTCGCGACCTTGGAGACGACGAGGACGCTGATCTCGCCCTCGCGGAAGGCGTCGAAGAGCTTCTCGCGCTGGGCGTTGGAGGTCTCGCCCTTGATGACGGGCGCGTTCAAGTGCTCGCCCAGCTCGTCGAGTTGGTCGATGTACTGCCCGATGACGAGGATCTGCTGGCCCGCGAAACGGCGCACGATCGCCTCGGTGACCTTCCGCTTCGTCTCCGTCGTCGCGCAGTAGCGGTACTTCTCCTCCTGCTCGGCGGTGGCGTAGGCGAGCCGCTCGGAGTCGGTGAGGTTGACCCGGACCTCCACGCAGTCGGCGGGCGCGATGTAGCCCTGCGCCTCGATCTCCTTCCACGGGGCGTCGAACCGCTTGGGGCCGATGAGTGAGAAGACGTCGGACTCGCGTCCGTCCTCCCGCACCAGGGTCGCGGTCAGACCCAGTCGCCGCCGCGCCTGCAGATCCGCCGTGAACTTGAAGACCGGCGCGGGCAGCAGATGCACCTCGTCGTAGACGATCAGCCCCCAGTCGCGGGAGTCGAAGAGTTCGAGGTGCGGGTAGATGCCCTTCCGCCTGGTGGTCAGCACCTGGTACGTGGCGATGGTGACCGGCCGGATCTCCTTGCGCGTACCGCTGTACTCACCGATCTCGTCCTCGGTGAGACTCGTGCGCTTCACCAGCTCGTGCTTCCACTGCCGCGCCGAGACGGTGTTGGTGACGAGGATCAGGGTCGTCGACTTCGCCTGCGCCATGGACCCGGCGCCGACCAGCGTCTTCCCGGCCCCGCACGGCAGCACGACGACGCCGCTCCCGCCGTGCCAGAAGTTCTCCACGGCCTGCTTCTGGTAGGGCCGCAGGGCCCACCCGTCCTCGTTCAGCTCGATCGGATGCGCCTCGCCGTCCACGTATCCCGCGAGGTCCTCGGCGGGCCAGCCCAGCTTCAGCAGCGTCTGCTTGATCTGCCCGCGCTCGGACGGGTGCACGGCGACGGTGTCCGGGTCGATCCGCGCCCCGACCAGCGGCGCGATCCGCTTCGAGCGCAGGATCTCCTCCAGCACCGGCCGGTCGGTGGTGGTGAGGACCAGGCCGTGCGCGGGGTGCTTGCTGAGGGTCAGCCGCCCGTACCGGTCCATGGTGTCGGCGACGTCGACGAGCAGCGCATGCGGCACGGGGTACCGGCTGTACTGCACGAGCGCGTCCACGACCTGCTCGGCGTCGTGCCCGGCCGCCCGCGCGTTCCACAGCCCCAGCGGCGTCATCCGGTACGTGTGGATGTGCTCGGGTGCCCGCTCCAGCTCCGCGAACACGGCGATGGCCCGACGGCACTCGTCGGCCTGCTCGTGGTCGACCTCCAGGAGCAGGGTCTTGTCGGACTGGACGATGAGTGGACCATTCACGCGGGGCACCCTTTCCGTGGGCCGGACGTCTTGGCCAAACGTCTCGGCCAAACGTCCAGTGTGCCGCATGCCGGTCGGGTTCGGTCGTGGTCAGTCCTCCGCGAGCTCGGCGACCCCCGTGACCCGGTGCAGCGGATACGTCCGTACCTCGTCCGCCGTGTGGTCGTACGCCGTCACGAAGCCGCCCTCGACGCGGATCGGGGCGATGACGCGCTGGCTGGCGGCGCCCTCGGCGTTGACATAGCCGATCCACACGGCCTCGCCGGTGAGGACGGCGGCCTGCATGGTGGCGAGGGTCTCGGCGGCGGTGGTGCGGGGGAGATCGCCGCTCGGTGTGGCCGACGGAGTCTGCTTGCGCGGGGTCGTGGAGGCCAGGTCGCCGGCCCGGATCGCGCGGATCGCCGCTGCCAGAAGGGTGGCGTCGGGGGTCGGGGGGCCGTCCGGGACCGGCTCGGGGGCGGTGCGGGGCGGGGTGCGGTGGGCGTCGGCGCGAGTGATCAGGACGTCGCCCTCCGCCGACTCGGCGGCCGGTGCGAAGCCCATCGCGCGCAGACCGTCGAGGAGGGTCGCCGGGTCGGCCTGGGTGGCGAGGACGGTGGGGGCCAGGCGGCGCAGCCGCAGAGCCGCGGCGCGCTTGTCGGCCATGATCTCGTTGAGCATCGTGTCGTCGTCGCAGCGGACGTACGCCGACGCCGCGCCCACCCGCAGATGCCCGTGTTTGCGGGCCACGTCGTCGATCAGATACGTCAGCGGCTGCGGTACGGGGGTGCGGGAGTGGGCGGTCAGGAAGGCGTGCAGGTCGGTGGCCGTGCGGCCCGCGTCCAGGGCGCGCCGTACCGAACCCGGTGTGAAGCGGTAGACCGTGGCCCCGCCCTTCGACTCCACGTCCGCCAGCACGTCCAGCATGTCGGCCAGCGGGCGCTTCAACGGGCCGGGGGCCACGGCGGTGAGGTCTGCCTGGAGCAGCACGTGGTCCAGGGGCTCGGGGAGGAGCGGGGCGAGGAGACGGGCGGCCGCGGCGGAGGCG
Organism: Streptomyces sp. NPDC001157; assembly: GCF_053598255.1. Taxonomy (NCBI): domain Bacteria; kingdom Bacillati; phylum Actinomycetota; class Actinomycetes; order Kitasatosporales; family Streptomycetaceae; genus Streptomyces; species Streptomyces sp. NPDC001157. The sequence goes on along the minus strand of NZ_JBSFJW010000008.1, from coordinate 312,669 downwards.
GCGGCTTGTTCGGTGGCGGAGAGGGGCTCCAGGGCGACCGGCATGTGGTGGACGGGGAGCTTGTCGCCGGGGCCCTCCTGCGCGGGCTCGGCGGCCTTCGGAGCGGGTGAAGGCGCGGGCGCCCCGAGGAGCGCCCTGCCGTGCGTCGACAGCGCGCCCCGGCCCGTCACGCCCAGCATCTCCGCCTCCGACAACGCCCAGGTGGCGAGCCGTCCGCGCAGGTCCTCGCTCTGCTGGGGGCCGCGCAGGGGCCGTTCCCAGCGCAGCCGGGCGAGGACGGACTCGGCGGACGGGGAGGCACCCTCCGGCAGCCCGGCCAGCAGGCTCAGCACCCGGTGCCGTACCTCCGGGGCCGCGGAGCGGTCGAGGCCCGGACCCAGCGCCGACAACGTGCGTTCCTTGGCGTCCCGGCCACCGACGACCCCCGCCGTCCGCGTCGCGGTCAGCCACGCCTGCGCCAGCTGCGCCCAGCGCTCGGCGGCCGGCAGCTCCAGCCACTCGTCGTAGGCCGGGGTCGCCGCATACCGCTCGTCGGCCTCGCCGTCGGACGCCAGCAGTCCGGCCGCATACGCGAGCTCGACCCAGAAGGCGGCGACGGGCTCGGACACGTCGAGCGCGACGGCGGTGCGCTTGAGGTCGCGCACGCTCAGACCGCCCGCCCGCAGCACCGTGGGCCCGCCCTCGTCCCAGTCCTTCAGCAGCTCCTCCACGGTCGCCAGTGCCGTGTACGCCTGCCCGGCCGCCGTCGCGTCCACAACCTGTGGACGGTGTGTGGCCGTCACCTCCGGGGCGGGCGGCAGCGGCTCGGCGGCGCGATGCGCCCGGCCGCCGCGCAGATGGAGGGCCACTTCACGGGGGAGTACGACCGTCCCGGGCGCCGTCGGCAGCAGCAGCCCGCGGTCCAGGAGCCAGCGCAGCCGGGGCGCCGGATCGGCCGTGACCTGCCCGTACGGCGGCCCCCACACCAGGCGGTCCAGCACCTCCCGCGACTCCGGGGGCGCCTCGGCCAGCAGCGCGGTCATCCGTGCCCGGTCGCCGTACAGGGCGGTCAGCGAGGCCACGGCGGAGACGGAGTCGTGCGTCGAGGGCAGCCCGACCGCGGTGACGATCTCCTGGATCCGGCCCGGCGACATGCCCGCCGTCGCCTCCTGCACCGTGGGCCCGAGGCCGGTCGGCGACGGGTGCTGCGACGACGGCGCGAGCAGCTCGCGGGCCGTCCGCACCAGCCGCAGCCGGTCGTCGCCGCCCCACACCAGGGCCTGCTCACGCAGGGTGCCCAGGGCACGGGGGAGCGCCAGGGCGACCGCCGGATCACCCTCGTCACCGCTCATCAGCCCGAGCAGTTCGTCGTAGCCGGCCGGATCCGGGGCCACCGCCAGCGCCTCGGCCGTCTGCAGCGCGAAACGGTCCAGCCGCTCCAGCGCCCGCACCACCGACGCGCGCGTGCCGGCGCGGGTCGCCAGCTGGGTGAGGTCGGTGGGGACGGGCGTGATGAGGTCGGGGCGGGCGCGCAGCAGTGCCGCCAGGGAGGCGTCGTCCCTGTTGCGCAGTGCCTCTGCGAGTGAACGCGGAGCGGCCGGGGTGCTCATCCGACCCACGGTAGCGGGTTGCCTCCGGCGGTTGGGCGGAGCGGGTGCGGGGGAGTGGGGTCCGCGTCCCTGGGGGCTCCGCCCCCAGACCCCCGTCGGCCTGAACGGCCTCGTCCTCAAACGCCGGACGGGCTGGATGTGGCTGAATTGGTCTCGTCCCTGCACGCCGGACGGGCTGGATGTGGCTGAACTGGTCTCGTCCCTGCACGCCGGACGGGCTGGATGTGGCTGAACTGGTCTCGTCCCTGCACGCCGGACGGGCTGGATGTGGCTGAACTGGTCTCGTCC